>NZ_JBIAXG010000161.1:0-1002 GCF_042896465.1 Streptomyces sp. NPDC001292 | reverse complement strand
TACCGGCACTCCACAGGCGTTTAGCGTCTCCACCCGTCCGGTGGCGACGATTCGGCGTCCTTCGAAGAGGACGTTGCGTGCTGCGTTGTGGTCGCGGTCGTGCACGGTGGCGCACTCGCCGCACGTCCACTCCCGGACGTGCAGGGGCTTGGGTCCGTCCCTGAATCCGCAGGCCGAGCAGACCTGAGAGGACGGGAAGGTCCGGTCCACCTTGGCGAAGGTGCGGCCGTGCTTGACCGCCTTGTACTCCAGCATGCCGACGAACGCGGACCACCCCGCGTCGTGCACGGACTTGGCGAGCCGGGTGCGCCCGAGGCCGGACACCGCGAGGTCTTCCACGTACACCGCTTGGTTGTCGCGAATGATCTGCGTGGAAGCCTTGTGGTGCCAGTCCCGGCGCCGGTCCGCCACCTTGGCGTGCTGGCGAGCGACCTTGATACGGGCCTTGGCCCGGTTCTTCGATCCCTTGGCCTTGCGGGACAGATCCCGCTGAAGGCGCTTGAGCTTCTTCTCGGCCCGGCGCAGGAAGCGGGGGCTGTCGATCTTGCTGCCGTCGGACAGGACGGCGAAGGCGGACAGGCCGAGGTCAAGACCGGCGTCGGTCTCCAGCTCGGGGAGGATGTCCGGCTCGGTGTCCACGACGAAGCTGAGGAAGTACCGGCCGGAGCTGTCTTTGGTGACGGTCAGGGACGTGGGTGCCGCCGGAAGCCGGCGGGACCACTTGGCCTTGAGGTTGCCGACCTTGGCCACGTACACCGTGCCGTCGTCCTGGAGAGAGAAGGCGTTGGTGTTGAGGCGGATCGACTGGCGGGTGTCCTTCTTCGATTTGTAGCGGGGAGGGCCGACCTTGCGGCTCTGTCGCTTGCCCTTGATCGAGTCGAAGAAGTTCTTGTAGGCGGTGTCCAGGTCCCGCAGGGACTGTTGCAGGACGACCGCTGACACGTCGGCGAGCCAGGCGCGTTCCTCGGTGCGCTTGGCCTGGGTGATGCGAAGTCGGGACAG
>NZ_JBIAXG010000160.1:0-1025 GCF_042896465.1 Streptomyces sp. NPDC001292 | reverse complement strand
GGTGGCCCACCGGGATGGTCTGGACGGTGTTGACGGGACGTGTGTCCCGCGGCCGCCCCGCCGGGGAACCGGCAGGACCGTTTCGACATATTCCTTTCCCTCGTTTCTTATCAAGGAGATTGATCATGGCCCGCATGCTTCGTTCTCGGCGTCTGGCGGTCCTCACCGCTTCCGCTGCCCTGGCCGCGGGAGGCGCGCTGATCCCCACCGCCGCGTTCGCCGCTCCGGCCCAGACCAGCGCCGTGGCCGCGCAAGCGCCTCAGCAGGAGGCCAAGACCGTCAGCGGTTACGCCAATGATGAAATTGACGTCTCGTCGTCCACGTCGGACGCGCAGTCCGCGCAGGCCTCGCAGTCCACGCAGTACGTGGATACGCCGAACTACAAGTCCTACTCGACCACGACGGACTGGTCGTTCGCGCAGTCCTCGTCGGACTCGGAGAGCGTGGTGATCGTCTCCTAGACGAGTCTGTCCACATGCCTGCGGCCACGAAGAGGGGGTGTTCAGGATCCGTTGGCGACAACGACCTGAACACCCTCGTGACCGCACGGTACGTGAAGATCGACGATGAGTGGGCTGGGATCGCGTGTCTGCCTGGGCGGCCCCCGAAGCTCAGTCACTCGCAGTTGCTGTGCCTGGCGGTGATGCGGGCGATGCCCGGTTTCCATCGCGGGGCCCGCTGGCTGCGGCACGTGCGCAAGCACTGCCGGGACATGTTCCCGTACGTATTCCGTCTCCTCCCCTCCCCTTCCTCACGCCACCACATGGGGGTACCCGCGCATGTCCACGCCTTCTCGGGGCCCGCAGCCCGGCCGGCCGCGGCAGCCGTTCCAGCAGCAGGCCCCGGAACCTCACAGGAAGAAGAGCACGGGCAAGATCTGCGCCGGAGTCGGCTGCCTGGGTGTCGTCGGCATCCTGGTCATCGCCGGCGCGATCTTTGCTGCTACCGGTGGCAGGTCCGGCAGCGGTACTGCCAAGGGCCCGGCCGCCGCGCCCTCGGCCGCCGGCAACGCCTCCAAGGCCTCC
>NZ_JBIAXG010000159.1:0-1046 GCF_042896465.1 Streptomyces sp. NPDC001292 | reverse complement strand
CGCCAGCAGTCCACGCTGGAGATGATCGCCTCCGAGAACTTCGCCCCGGTGGCGGTCATGGAGGCGCAGGGCTCGGTCCTCACCAACAAGTACGCCGAGGGCTATCCGGGCCGCCGCTACTACGGCGGCTGCGAGCACGTCGACGTCGTCGAGCAGATCGCCATCGACCGCATCAAGGAGCTGTTCGGCGCCGAGCACGCCAACGTGCAGCCGCACTCCGGCGCGCAGGCCAACGCCGCCGCGATGTTCGCGCTGCTCAAGCCCGGTGACACGATCATGGGTCTGAACCTCGCCCACGGCGGGCACCTGACCCACGGCATGAAGATCAACTTCTCCGGCAAGCTGTACGACGTCGTCGCCTACCACGTGGGCGAGGACGGCCTGGTCGACATGGCCGAGGTGGAGCGGCTGGCCAAGGAGTCCAAGCCGAAGCTGATCGTGGCCGGCTGGTCCGCCTACCCGCGGCAGCTGGACTTCGCCGCGTTCCGCCGGATCGCGGACGAGGTCGGCGCGTACCTCATGGTCGACATGGCGCACTTCGCCGGCCTGGTGGCCGCGGGCCTGCACCCGAACCCGGTGCCGCACGCCCACGTGGTCACCACCACCACGCACAAGACGCTGGGCGGCCCGCGCGGTGGTGTGATCCTGTCCACGGCCGAACTGGCGAAGAAGATCAACTCCGCGGTGTTCCCCGGTCAGCAGGGCGGCCCGCTGGAGCACGTGATCGCCGCCAAGGCGGTGTCCTTCAAGGTCGCGGCGAGCGAGGAGTTCAGGGAGCGCCAGCGTCGTACCCTGGAGGGCGCCCGCATCCTGGCCGAGCGCCTGGTCCGGGACGACGTCCGGGCGGTCGGCGTGGACGTCCTGTCCGGCGGCACCGACGTGCACCTGGTCCTGGTGGACCTGCGCGACTCCGAGCTGGACGGGCAGCAGGCCGAGGACCGCCTCCACGAGATCGGGATCACCGTCAACCGCAACGCGATCCCGAACGACCCGCGCCCGCCGATGGTCACCTCGGGCCTCAGGATCGGCACGCCGGCCCTGGCCAC
>NZ_JBIAXG010000158.1:0-1091 GCF_042896465.1 Streptomyces sp. NPDC001292 | reverse complement strand
CGCAAATTCGCCGACGCAGCCGCGGCGGGCATCGCCTGCATCGCCCCGGCAGGCGACACCGGCGGACCGGTCGCCTTCCCCGCCTCGCTCCCCACTGTCTTCGCCGTGGGCGCCCTGGGGGCCTTCGGCACCTGCCCACCTGGCACCTCCCAGGCCACCCACACGGGGCCGCAGCTGACACCGGAAGGGCTGTTCGCCGCGCCGTTCGGCTGCCACGGCCCCGCAGTGAATGCGGCCGCCCCCGGCGTGTCGGTCCTCTCGTGTGCCCCACAGGGCGGCTACACGGCTCTCGACGGCACCAGCACCGCCTCCGCCCACGTCGCGGGCCTGGCCGCCCTCATTCTGGCCCACCACGAGGACTTCCACGGCCAGCTGCTGCCCCGCGGCCCCGGCCGCGTGCAGCACCTGTTCGAGATCATCGGCGCCAGCTGCCGCCCACTGGCCGCCCCGGGAACACTGGACGCGGCCCGCACCGGGCGCGGCCTGCCCGACGCCCTCATCGCCCTCGGCCTTGCCCCCGGCATGCAGCTCGCCCCGGCCCTGTCACCCTTCGCCCCCTCCATGACCGGCTAGTCCCGTACTTCGCGGGTCGTTGATTCGTATGGTGTGACCGGTCTGGGGGTGTCCTGGGCGGGGGGTGTGGCGTTGGGTGGGGTGTGTCGATGACTTCCCGGTCCCCGCGGCCACGGTCTCAGCGTCAGCGCCTTGAAGTGGCGGTGACCTCCGTGGTGGAGAAGCGTCTGGGTGCTCTGCCTGTCGCTGCCGAGTTTCTGCGCCGGCTGGATGTCGCCGGGATCGTCGACGAGGTGTGTCCTGGTGGCGCGAGTGCGCTGGTGACAAGCCCGCCGGGCAGCGCGAGACCTGCCGCGTGCTGGAGGACACCCACACCCTGACCGGGCCCCGCAAGAGCGATCCGCCGCTCACCGTGCGGCGGATCCTGGTCCACTCCACCGCGAACGCCGCCGGCCAGCAAGCCGCCCGGGACACACGCCTGGCCAAGGCCACCGAAGACCTGAAGAAGCTCACCGCTGCGGCCGGCGGACGCCACTACAAGACCCGGGAGAAGATCGTCGCCCGGATCGGTGTCATCG
>NZ_JBIAXG010000157.1:0-1132 GCF_042896465.1 Streptomyces sp. NPDC001292 | reverse complement strand
CGTCGATGAACCTGAAGCGGGCACCGCTGATCGACGTGCACGTCGCCGCCGACGCGGCAACGGACAGCCGGCTGGCCGTGGTGCGCATGCACCACCTGGTACGCGACCACACGGCGCTGGCCGTGCTCCTGGAGGAGGTCAGGGCGTTCGCCGAGGGCCGGGGCGGCGAGCTGCCCGAGCCCCTGCCGTTCCGTAACTTTGTCGCGCAGGCCCGCGGTGGCGTGGAACGGTCGGCGCACGAACGCTTCTTCGCCGAGCTGCTCGGCGACGTGGACGAGCCGACCGCGCCGTTCGGCGTGCTGGACGCGCGAGGCGACGGCGCCCGGGTCGTTCGTGCCGAGGCCACCTTCGGACCGGAACTCGTCGCACGGATACGCGAGGTGTCGCGGCGGCTCGCGGCCAGTCCGGCGACAGTGCTGCACGTGGCGTGGGCCCGGACGCTGTCGGTGGTCAGCGGCCGTGACGACGTGGTCTTCGGCACGGTGCTCTTCGGCCGGATGAACGCCGGTTCGGGAGCCGACCGCGTCCCCGGGCCGCTGATGAACACCCTGCCGGTACGGACACGCGTCGACGGGACCGGGGTGCTCGCCGCCGTCGCCGGCATGCGCTCGCAGCTCGCGGCACTGCTCGAGCACGAACACGCCCCCCTGGCCGTGGCGCAGCAGGCCGCCGGGGTGGCGGCGGACGTTCCGCTGTTCACGTCGCTGTTCAACTACCGGCACAACACCGGGACCGACGACCATGACGGCGGCGAGAGGGAGAGCCGCGCCGACGTCCTCGAAGGGGTCCGGGCGCTGGCGGTACGGGAACGCACGAACTACCCGCTGACAGTCTCCGTGGACGACGACGGCAACGAGGCGGGTATCGGCCTCTCCGTCGACGCGGTGGCCCCGATCGACGCCGAGGCCGTGTGCGCCCTGCTGGAGACCACGGTGGAACAACTGGTCTCCGCGCTGGAGACCGCGCTGGAGAACGCACTGGAGGACGGCGCCGCCGGCCTGCCGCTGAATGCGGTGGACGTCCTGGACGAAGCGGCACGCCGTCGGCTGCTGGTGGAGTGGAACGACACCGGTGCGGCGGTCGAGGAGTCGACGCTGCCGGGGTTGTTCGGGGCGCAGGTGGCGCGGACGCC
>NZ_JBIAXG010000156.1:0-1167 GCF_042896465.1 Streptomyces sp. NPDC001292 | reverse complement strand
GACGTCACTCCGTTCCCGCGTCGGCTCCTGCCGTGGTGCTCGCGGGCTCGGCGGGGCCGGGTTCGACGAAGCTGTACGGCGGCAGCGGGCCGTTGACGCGCAATTCGAGGTGGGGCAGGTCCCTGCGGGCCCGTTCGACGGCGGCCACGAACTCCTCCGCCGCCTCCCGGTCGACCAGGAACGAGGTGTTGACCAGCCAGCCGGTGGACGACGGGCCGTCGCTGACCGCGGCGGCGTACGGCTGCAGCGCGTGCACCACCTCCCGGGCGTCCTCGCCCTCGCGGGCCTGCACGGCGGCCGCGACCAGCTCACCGAGCCTGAGCTTGTCGTCGTAACCACCGCCGCCCGAACGCCGGTTGGCCTCCGCCAACGACCGGATCTCGGGGTTCTCGGCCATCACGCGGTGCAGCACCGCCTCCTCGTCGTGACTGCCCTTGACGTTGTACTCGACCTTGCCCTCCAGCGCCCGCAGCCGTTCCCGGTAGTGCTCGGCACGCTCGGTGAGCACGCTGGTGACGGTGTCGTCGTCCGGGGCGACGCTGCCGAACCGCATCGGCAGCACACAGCCGGCCGCACCGGCCTCACTGAGCACCGCCTGATGGGCGAGCAGATCCCTGCGCTTGGGCCGCAGCCCCTCGGGCGCGTCACTGACGACCGCCGCCAGCCCGCCCGCCTTCAGCACGCGCACCGGACGGGCCGGCTCACCCACCCCGCCCATGCCCTGCGGCAGGGACGGGTGCGAGGCGGCGGTGATCCCGTAGACGTACGTGCTCACTCCTGCTCCTCCTTCCGGCGGGCCGGCGCGCCCTTACGGGCCCGCGACCGCTCCCCGACCTCGGCCGAGTGCTCCTGACGGGCCTGCTGGAAAGCGTCGGAGACGGTCTGCGCGGCGCCGGACAGCGCACCCTTGGCCTTGCCGCGCGCGCCGGACTCGGTGACCTCGCCGACCAGGTCGGGCAGGCCCACGGGCTTGCGCGGGCCGGCCTCCAGGTCGAGCCGGTTGCAGGCCTCGGCGAAGCGCAGGTAGGTGTCGACGCTGGCCACGACGACCCGTACGTCGATCTTCAGGATCTCGATGCCGACCAGGGAGACCCGCACGAACGCGTCGATCACCAGTCCCCGGTCGAGGACGAGTTCCAGTACGTCGTACAGGCCGCTGCTGCCGCC
>NZ_JBIAXG010000155.1:0-1249 GCF_042896465.1 Streptomyces sp. NPDC001292 | reverse complement strand
CCGTGCCGGGCTGACCGCCGAGCGGTTCGTGGCGTGCCCGTTCGGTGGCGTGGGCGAGCGGATGTACCGGACCGGCGACCGCGCCCGCTGGTCGGTGGACGGCCGACTGGAGTTCCACGGCCGTGCGGACCAGCAGGTGAAGGTTCGTGGTTTCCGTGTCGAGCCCGGTGAGATCGAGGCCGTGCTGAGCGGGCATGAGGCGGTTGGCCAGGCGGCCGTGGTCGTGCGTGAGGACACTCCCGGTGACAGGCGTCTGGTTGCCTATGTCGTTCCGGCGGCGGACGTTCTGCCGGCGGCGGATGTCGTCCGGTTGGCGGTGGATGAGGCCGGGTTGTCGGCTGCTCTGGTCGAGTTCGTGTCGGGGCGGCTTCCGGGTCACATGGTGCCGTCGGCGGTTGTGGTTCTTGGTGCTCTGCCGTTGTCGTCGAGCGGGAAGCTGGACCGTGGGGCGCTGCCGGTTCCCGCGTATCGCTCGGGTGGTGGTCGTGGGCCGGCCAATGCTCGCGAGGAGGTGTTGTGTGCGGCCTTCGCGGAGGTTCTCGGGCTGGAGAGTGTCGGGGTCGACGACAACTTCTTCGAGTTGGGCGGGCATTCGCTGTTGGTGGTGTCGCTGGTCGAGCGGTTGCGTGTGCAGGGGATGGGGGTGTCGGTGCGGGCGCTGTTCGAGGCGCCGACCGTGGCTCGTCTGGCTGTTGCGGCTGTGCCGGAGCAGGTGGTGGTGCCGGCGAACGCGATTCCCGCGGGCGCTGTGGAGATCACGCCGGGCATGTTGCCGTTGGTGGAGTTGTCGGCTGCTGAGATCGAGCGGGTCGTGGCTGGTGTCGAGGGTGGTGCGGCCAATGTCGCCGACATCTATCCGCTGGCTCCGTTGCAGGAGGGTCTGCTCTTCCACCACGTCCTGGCCGATGGCGGCGAGGACGCGTATGTGACACCCACCGTCCTCGAATTCGACACCCGGGAACGACTGGACACGTTCCTGGACGCCTTGCGCCAGGTGATCGATCGGCACGACATCTATCGCACGGGTGTGGTGTGGGAGGGGCTGCGCGAGCCGGTGCAGGTGGTGTGGCGGCACGCCGTCCTGCCGGTCACGGACGTGGCAATCGACCCGCGGGGCGACGACCCCGTCGACCAACTGCTCGCGGCCGCCGGTTCGTCGATGAACCTGAAGCGGGCACCGCTGATCGACGTGCACGTCGCCGCCGACGCGGCAACGGACAGCCGGCTGGCCGTGGTGCGCATGCACCAC
>NZ_JBIAXG010000154.1:0-1254 GCF_042896465.1 Streptomyces sp. NPDC001292 | reverse complement strand
CGTCGATGAACCTGAAGCGGGCACCGCTGATCGACGTGCACGTCGCCGCCGACGCGGCAACGGACAGCCGGCTGGCCGTGGTGCGCATGCACCACATGATCCAGGACCACACGGCGCTCGACATCGTGCTGGAGGAGGTCAGGGCCTTCGTCGAGGGCCGCGGCGACGCACTGCCCGAGCCGCTGCCGTTCCGCGACTTCGTCGCGCAGACGCGAGGCGCCGTCGAACGGTCGCAGTACGAGCGGTTCTTCACGGAGCTGCTCGGCGACGTCACCGAGCCCACCGCCCCCTACGGACTCGTCGACGCCCACGGTGACGGCACCCAACTGGTCCGGGCCCGATTGGAGTTCTCACCGGAGTCGGCCGTGCGACTGCGTGAGATCTCGCGGCGGGTGGGCGCCAGCCCCGCCACTCTGTTCCACGTGGCCTGGGCGCGCATGCTGGCGGCGGTCAGCGAGCGTGACGACGTGGTCTTCGGCACCGTGCTCTTCGGCCGGATGAACGCCGGTGCCGGGGCCGACCGGGTGCCGGGTCCGTTCATGAACACGCTGCCGGTACGGACCCGGGTCGACGAGACCGGTGCGCTCGCCGCGGTCGCCGGGATGCGCTCGCAGCTCGCGGCACTGCTCGAGCACGAACACGCCCCCCTGGCCGTGGCGCAGCAGGCCGCCGGGGTGGCGGCCGACGTTCCGCTGTTCACCGCGCTGCTCAACTACCGGCACAACGACAGCCGGCCCACCGGTCCGGACACGCACGAAGACAGGGATGGGGACGGAGACAGGGACGGAGGACTCGCGGGAGTCAGGACCCTGTTCGTGCGGGAGCGGACGAACTACCCCCTGACCGTCTCGGTCGACGACAACGGCGAAACGGCCGGCATCGGGCTGGCCGTGGACGCCGTGGCACCGATCGACCCGCAGGAGGTCGGCGCCCTGCTGCGCACCACGACGGAGAACCTGGTGGCCGCGCTGGAGGAGACGCTCGAAGGCAACCGCGAACTGCCGCTGAGTGCGGTGGACGTGCTGGGTGAGGCCGAGCGGCAGCGGGTGTTGGTGGAGTGGAACGGTACCGGGGTGGAGTTGGATGTTTCGACGCTGCCTGGGTTGTTCGAGGGGCAGGTGGCGCGGACGCCGGACGCGGTGGCGGTGGTCGCGGACGCGGTTGAGGTGTCGTACGCGCAACTCGACGCGCGCGCGAACCAGTTGGCCCGGCTGTTGATCGGCCGGGGTGTGGGGCCGGAGTCGGTGGTGGCGG
>NZ_JBIAXG010000153.1:0-1257 GCF_042896465.1 Streptomyces sp. NPDC001292 | reverse complement strand
CAAGGTGCTCATCGCCAACCGTGGCGAAATCGCTGTCCGCGTTGCCCGGGCCTGCCGGGACGCCGGGATCGCGAGCGTGGCCGTCTACGCCGACCCGGACCGGGACGCTCTGCATGTCCGCGTCGCGGATGAGGCGTTCGCCCTGGGCGGTGACACCCCGGCCACCAGCTACCTGGACATCGACAAGGTGCTCAAGGCCGCGAAGGAGTCCGGCGCGGACGCGATCCACCCCGGGTACGGCTTCCTCTCGGAGAACGCCGACTTCGCCCAGGCCGTGCTGGACGCGGACCTGATCTGGATCGGCCCGCCGCCGCAGGCCATCCGGGACCTGGGCGACAAGGTCGCAGCGAGGCACATCGCCCAGCGCGCCGGCGCGCCGCTGGTGGCCGGCACCCCCGACCCGGTCTCCGGCGCGGAGGAGGTCGTGGCCTTCGCCGAGGAGCACGGCCTGCCGATCGCGATCAAGGCCGCCTTCGGCGGCGGCGGGCGCGGCCTGAAGGTCGCCCGCACCCTGGAGGAGGTCCCCGAGCTGTACGAGTCGGCGGTGCGCGAGGCGGTGGCCGCCTTCGGCCGCGGCGAGTGCTTCGTCGAGCGCTACCTGGACCGGCCCCGGCACGTGGAGACCCAGTGTCTGGCCGACCGGCACGGCAACGTGGTCGTGGTCTCCACCCGTGACTGCTCCCTGCAGCGCCGCCACCAGAAGCTGGTCGAGGAGGCCCCGGCGCCGTTCCTGTCCGAGGAGCAGGTCGCCGAGCTGTACCGCGCCTCCAAGGCGATCCTGAAGGAGGCCGGCTACGTCGGCGCCGGCACCTGCGAGTTCCTGGTCGGCCAGGACGGCACGATCTCCTTCCTGGAGGTCAACACCCGCCTCCAGGTCGAGCACCCGGTCACCGAGGAGGTCGCCGGCATCGACCTGGTGCGGGAGATGTTCCGCATCGCCGACGGCGAGGAGCTGGGCTACGACGACCCGCCGCTGCGCGGGCACTCCTTCGAGTTCCGCATCAACGGCGAGGACCCGGGCCGAGGCTTCCTGCCCGCGCCCGGCACGGTGACGAACTTCGCCCCGCCGTCCGGCCCGGGTGTGCGTCTGGACGCGGGCGTGGAGTCCGGCAGCGTCATCGGCCCGGCGTGGGACTCCCTGCTGGCCAAGCTGATCGTGACCGGCCGCACCCGTAAGGAGGCGCTGCAGCGGGCCGCCCGCGCCCTGGAGGAGTTCCAGGTCGAGGGCATGGCCACCGCGATCCCCTTCCACCGCGC
>NZ_JBIAXG010000152.1:0-1274 GCF_042896465.1 Streptomyces sp. NPDC001292 | reverse complement strand
GTACGCCCAGTACGCGGACGACCCTCCGCCTTGCGATGCACCGCACCAGACGCCGCGGGGCCCGCCCTCCGGGCGGACGGCGCTACTTTCGAAACGCGCCCTAGTGCTGTGACCGGAAAGGTTCACCGGCTCGCGACGCCCGGCACGGCACCTCGCCGCGTTGTCGCATCACCCGAGTACGCCCAGTACGCGGGCGACGCTCCGCCTTGCGATGCTCCCCCACTGCCTGAAGGCGTGGGAGGTGCCCCCGGCACCGGACGCCGCGAGCTTCCCGGCAAACCTTCCCGGTCACCGCACTGGAGGTCGTAGACCACCGTCACCGGGGCGTGGTCCGACCAGCGCTCGGCGTGTGTGGCCGCCCGCTCGACGTACCCCTTGACGGCCTTGGCGGCGAGCCCGGGCGTGGCCACCTGGAGGTCGATCCGCCATCCCGTGTCGTTATCGAAGGCCCGCCCCCGGTAGGACCACCAGGTGTACGGCCCCTCGCCGTCCGGGTGCAGTTCGCGCACGACGTCGACGTACCCGCCGGCCTCGGGGGCGAAGACCGTGTCCAGCCACTCCCGCTCCTCGGGGAGGAAGCCCGAGTTCTTGGTGTTGCCGCGCCAGTTCTTGAGGTCGGCCTGCCGGTGGGCGATGTTCCAGTCGCCGCAGACGAGCACCTCGCGGCCGTCGGCGGCGGCCCGTTCGCGCAACTCCTTCAGATGAGCGAGGAACTCGCCCATGAAGCGGACCTTCTCGTCCTGCCGCTCGGTGCCGACCTCGCCGGAGGGCAGATAGAGGCTGGCGACCGTGACGCCGGGCAGGTCGGCCTCGACATAGCGCCCGCCGCCGTCGAACTCGGCCGATCCGAACCCGACCCGGACCCGGTCGGGTTCGCGGCGGGTGTAGAGGGAGACGCCGGCGCGGCCCTTGGCGGCGGCGGGCGCGTGCACGACGTGCCAGCCGTCCGGCGTGCGGACGTGCTCCGGCAGCTGGTGCGGCTCGGCCCGCACCTCCTGGAGGCACAGCACGTCGGCCCCGGTCCCCGCGAGCCACTCCACGAAGCCCTTCTTGGTGGCGGCGCGCAGTCCATTCACATTGACGGAGGTCACAGTCAGCACCCGGGCACCTTACCGGCACACTGGACGAGGTCTTCCCGGAGGCCACCCGCCCCGACACCCGCATCGACAGACGGTTCCCACTTGACTTCCTCCCCCGCCTAAAGGCGGGGGATTCCAGCGGTCGCCCGCTGGGTTTCCTGCTTCACCGACGACCGCCCCGTCCGGGAGGACTCC
>NZ_JBIAXG010000151.1:0-1274 GCF_042896465.1 Streptomyces sp. NPDC001292 | reverse complement strand
ATCGAGGCCGTACTGACCGCTGACGAACGTGTCGCCCAGGCGGCCGTGGTCGTACGTGAGGACACCCCCGGCGACAAGCGCCTGGTCGCCTACGTGGTACCGGCCGACGCCGGAACCACGGATGACGCCGGACTGCCGGCCGCCCTGATCGCCTACGCGTCAGGACAGCTGCCCGGCCACATGGTCCCCTCCGCGGTCGTGGTCCTCGACACCCTGCCGCTCACAGTCAGCGGGAAGTTGGATCGCAAGGCCCTTCCCGCTCCGGAATACGTCGCGGGTGGTGGCCGTGCTCCGGTCAATGCCCGTGAGGAGATCCTGTGCGCGGTCTTCGCCGAAATCCTCGGCCTGGAGAGCGTGGGTGTGGAGGACGATTTCTTCCGGCTGGGTGGGCATTCGCTGCTCGCGGTGTCGCTGGTGGAGCGTCTGCGGGTGCGGGGTGTGACGGTGTCGGTGCGGGCGTTGTTCCAGACGCCGACGCCTGCCGGTCTTGCCGCGGCGGCGGGTGCGGAGCAGGTTGCCGTGCCGGCGAACGGCATCCCGGACGGTGCCATGGAGATCACGCCGGAGATGCTGACTCTCGTCGAGCTGTCCGAGGCTGAGATCGAGCGGGTCGTTGCGGGCGTGGAGGGTGGTGCGGCCAATGTCGCCGACGTCTATCCGCTGGCTCCGTTGCAGGAGGGTCTGCTCTTCCATCATCTGCTGGCTGATGGTGGTGAGGACGCGTATGTGACGCCGACGGTCCTGGGGTTCGACTCGCGTGAGCGGCTGGACGCGTTCCTGGGCGCGCTGCAGCGGGTCGTCGACCGCCATGACATCTTCCGCACGGGCCTGGTCTGGGAGGGTCTGCGTGAGCCGGTCCAGGTGGTGTGTCGTCGGGCTGCTCTGCCGGTTGTCACGGTGGAGCCGGTTTCTGAGGGAACGGATCTGGCGGAGCAGTTGCTTGCCGCTGCCGGTCTGTCGATGGATGTGGGTCGGGCGCCGTTGATCGATGTGCATGTGGTCGCGGAGGCGGACGCGGTGGCCGGTCGGTGGCTGGCGTTGGTGCGGGTGCATCACATGGTGCAGGACCACACTGCTTTGGAAGTGGTGCTGGAGGAGGTCGAGGCGTTCCTGACGGGCCGGGGCGGTGAGTTGCCCGAGCCGCTGCCGTTTCGTGACTTCGTGGCGCAGTCGCGTGGCGGGGGGGAGCGGTCCGCGCATGAGCGGTTCTTCGCCGATCTGGTCGGGGACGTCACCGAGCCCACCGCGCCGTATGGGGTGGTGGATGCGCGTGG
>NZ_JBIAXG010000150.1:0-1296 GCF_042896465.1 Streptomyces sp. NPDC001292 | reverse complement strand
CCCAGCAGGCACAGACCTACACCCTCGAAGTCCAGATCCAGATCATGGACCACGGACTTGCATCCCGTCGCCGCCGGTAAACGCAACGGTGTTGATCTTGACCAAGATTTCAAACAGTCCCTGGTTGCGACAAGCCGTCAACTCATTTGGGAGTTACCGCTGTTCGTGCCCTATTGAAGGCTGCAGGAAGGTGGGGCGATGAGTGGCGATACAGGAGCGGCCGGGTGAGCGGCGAAGCGACCGCGGTGCTGGAGCAAGGGTGGGCTGGTCCCGCGCGCTGCGGGAGCTGAAGGACTTGCTGTACGAGGTGTACGTGGCGGCAGGTGCCCCCCGCCCGGACGAGATCACCGGCTGACATAGCCGTTCGATGATGACGAGTTGGCCGGGGGGACCGGGACGGGATATCGTCCGCCGGCTGCATCAGCGACCCGGTCCCTGCCGGCCCCGGCAGGCCGAGGCCGTTGCTCAACCGCGTCTTGGCCGACCTGAAAGTCCACCAGGCCCCTTGATACCGATGGCGCCCACCACCGGTTCGGGGCCTACGCGCCTGTCCGGCGCGAGCATGACACACATCTGGGGAGGTAGTCGCTGCCGCTGTGGCTGGTGCTGGGCGGAGAGGTATCGCCGTCCTCATTCGACGGCACCTCAACCGGCAAGCCCCCGCGCCCTTGCGGGGAGGCAATAAAGAAGTTTTTGACCACCTGACAGATGTGCCATCCCATCAGCCGCAGCCATTCCCGAGGCAGTCCTGGCCGACATGACGGACATCGCCCAGCGCTAGACCGACGTGCCGGACGCGTTCACCGGCACCAACCTGGCCACACTCGCCGACACCGCCAACGCCGATCCCCAGCTGGTAGAGACCACCGATCCATCAACGCGCCAATGAGCGAGGATCACGGCGCCGAGCAGGGGCACCGCCGGCTTCATCTGCTGCGTTACGTGCACGGACAAGGGTCTTCTGCCCGCGGTATCACGGAGGTCGAAGAACTCGATACGCACGGTCGGCAACCATCTCTCGCCGAGGGCGGCCCCGGTGCGTTCCCGCATCCGGCCTGTCTCAAAGAGCAGGGCGGCCCACGGCGTGCGGTGCTGTGAAGCCCATGGAGGTCCTTGACCGAGCAGCCTGGTGAAGGCCTGGGCAACGCTTGGGCTGCGGCCATGGCGGAGTGCCGGACTCATCTCGGCGGGCCTGCCGAACCCGACGCCGGCCGGGTGAGGGGCCGTCACAGGGCCCGGTCTTCGGGCCCTGGCCCCCTTGACCACAGCACGGTGGCCCGGCCCACACCGGACGGC
>NZ_JBIAXG010000149.1:0-1307 GCF_042896465.1 Streptomyces sp. NPDC001292 | reverse complement strand
CGAGGAGTACCTGGACTCGGAGAAGTACCAGCTCAAACCCCGCGACTGGGCGGCCGCCGAACGCGAGGGCCGCACCATCGCCCCCCTCATCACCAAACTCAACGACATCCGCCGCCGGAGTCCGGCCCTGCGGCAGCTGCGGGACCTGCACTTCCACCATGCCGACAAGGACGCGGTGATCGCCTACTCGAAGCGGAGCGGATCGAACACGGTTCTGGTGGTCGCCAACCTCGACCCCCACCACACCCAGGAGGCCACGGTCTCGTTGGACATGCCGCAACTCGGCCTGGAATGGCACGAGTCGGTGCCGGTGCGCGACGAGCTCACCGGCGAGACCTACCACTGGGGCAGGGCCAACTATGTGCGTCTCGAGCCGGGCCACCGGCCCGCGCACGTCCTCACCGTCCTGCGACCGTCCACCCCGCAGATCGGAGGGTCACCGACAACATGATCGTCAATGAGCCCGTTCCGGACACCTTCGAAGACACTCCGGCCCAGGACCGGGACCCGGAGTGGTTCAAGCGTGCCGTGTTCTACGAGGTCCTCGTCCGCTCCTTCCAGGACAGCAACGGCGACGGCGTCGGCGACCTGAAGGGCCTGACCGCCAAGCTCGACTATCTGCAGTGGCTCGGCGTCGACTGCCTGTGGCTGCCGCCGTTCTTCAAGTCCCCGCTCCGGGACGGCGGCTACGACGTGTCCGACTACGCCGCGGTGCTCCCGGAGTTCGGCGACCTGGCCGACTTCGTGGAGTTCGTCGACGCCGCCCACCAGCGCGGCATGCGGGTGATCATCGACTTCGTCATGAACCACACCAGCGACCAGCACCCGTGGTTCCAGGAGTCCCGCAAGGAACCCGACGGCCCCTACGGCGACTACTACGTGTGGGCCGACGACGACAAGCAGTACCAGGACGCGCGGATCATCTTCGTCGACACGGAGGCGTCGAACTGGACGTACGATCCGGTCCGCAAGCAGTACTACTGGCACCGGTTCTTCTCCCACCAGCCGGATCTCAACTACGAGAACCCGGCCGTCCAGGAGGAGATGATCTCCGCGCTGAAGTTCTGGCTGGACCTGGGCATCGACGGCTTCCGGCTGGACGCGGTGCCGTATCTGTACCAGCAGGAGGGCACCAACTGCGAGAACCTCCCGGCCACGCACGAGTTCCTGAAGCGGGTGCGCAAGGAGATCGACGCCCAGTACCCCGACAAGGTGCTGCTGGCGGAGGCGAACCAGTGGCCGGAGGACGTCGTCGACTACTTCGGCGACTACACCACCGGCGGCGACGAGTGCCACATGGCCTTCCA
>NZ_JBIAXG010000148.1:0-1321 GCF_042896465.1 Streptomyces sp. NPDC001292 | reverse complement strand
GGCTGCGGCACGGAGCGATGCCGGTCGCGTTCGACGCGATACGGGCCCCGTCCACGCTGGGCACGTTCCTGCGCTCGTTCACCCACGGCCATGCCCTGCAACTGCACGCGGCGCACCGGAAGTTCCTGGGTGAGCTGGCCGCTCATACCCCGCTCCTGCCCGCCGCCGGCCAAGTCGCTTTCATCGACGTCGACTCCACCCACAAGCGCGTGTTCGGCCCCGCGAAACAGGGTGCGCAGGTCGGCCGGTTCAAGGGGATCCGCACGCTGCACCCGCTGCTGGCCACGATCTGCACCGCCATCTCCCGGCCGGTGATCGCCGCGGTCAGGTTGCGGCAGGGCAAGGCGGCAGACTCCCGCGGCGCCCCGAAGTTCGCCGCCGAGGCGCTGGCCACCGCCGTCGAGGCGGGCTGCACCGGGATACGCATCCTGCGGGCTGATTCGCAGTTCTACAGCGCTGCCGTGGTGGCCGCCTGCCGCCGGACCGGCGCCCGTTTCTCGATCAGTACCGGGATGAACCCGTCGATCAAGCGGGCCATCGCCGCCGTTCCCGACGCCGCGTGGCGGCCCATCCGCTACCCGCGGGCGGTCCTCGACCCGGACACCGGCGAGCTGATCTCGGACGCGGAAGTCGCCGAGATACCCGACTACACCGCGTTCACCGGCCGCAAGAAGGCCGAGCACGTCACCGCCCGGCTGATCGTGCGCCGGGTCCGCGACCTGGCCAAACCCGCCACGGTCGGCGAGCAGGGGGAACTGTTCCCGGTCTGGCGATACCACCCGTTCTTCACCGACAACCCCGCCGAGACCCTCCAGGCCGAGCAGGAACACCGCCACCACGCGGTCATCGAGCAGGTGATCGCGGACGGCAAGGCCGGACCCCTGGCCCACCTGCCCTCGGGGAACTTCAACGCCAACGCCGCCTGGCTGACCCTGTGGGCCATGAGTTACAACCTGCTGCGGGCCGCAGGCGCCCTGGCCTCCGCGTTCCACGCCAAGGCCACCACCGCCACCCTCCGCGCCCACCTGATCCACGTCCCCGCCCGGATCGCCCGCTCAGCCCGCCGCCTCACACTGCACCTGCCCCGCCGATGGCCCTGGCAGCACGCTTGGACGCACCTGTTCGACATCGTCCACGCACCGCCCGACGCGGCCTGACAGCCCCTGCCCACCCCGCCCGCCAGGGCCCAACCGGAACCGAATGTGGAAGAGCTGGACGGACCAGCGGACACCCCCTGCCCACACCCAGCCAACGACCCAAGAATCCGGAGCTCGATCCTCAAAAGATCACGTCAGAAGCCGACCGGTGGATCGAGGCTAAG
>NZ_JBIAXG010000147.1:0-1325 GCF_042896465.1 Streptomyces sp. NPDC001292 | reverse complement strand
GGCAGCGGTTGCAGGGGCGGGCCGGTCGGTTGCTCCGGCTCGGCCGGCGACAGGATCTCGGTCGGCGGGGCCGTTTCCTGGGGGCGCGGCGGCTTCGAGGCGCAGGGCTGCTCGGGCGGCGGCGCCTTTGGTGTGGGAGCCGGTTGCTGCGAAGGGGATGGGTGGGGCTGGCCGGCGATGGTGGCGAGCCGCCGGGCGGCCTCCTCACCGTCCATCCTGTCCGCGGGGTCCTTGGCCAGCAGCCCGAAGAGGACCGGGGTCAGCTCTGTCGCCTGGCGCGGCAGGCTCGGGGGCTCGAACAGCAGGGCGCTCAGCGTGGCGAGGGCGGTGTCGCGGTCGAAGGGACCGGCCCCCTCGAGGGCGTAGTACAGGGTGGCCCCGAGCGAGAACAGGTCGGCGGCAGGGGTGGGCGGCTGGCTGTTGGCCCGCTCCGGGGCCATGAAGCGCGGCGTCCCGAGGATCTCCAGGGTGGCGGTCAGGCGGTCCTCCCCGGAGCTCGGCTCCAGCGAGATGCCGTAGTCGGTGAGCATCACCTGGCCGCCGCCCTCCGTCGGATAGGAGGGCTGGGGCCCCGGATGGGTCAGCAGGATGTTGGCCGGTTTGACGTCCCGGTGCAGGACGCCGAGCCGGTGTCCCTCCAGCAGGGCGTCGAGGACCGCCAGACCGATCTGGGCGACGTTGCCGGGCGGCAGCGGCCCTCGCTCGCGTACCACCGCCTCCAGATCCATGGCATCGGGCACGAACTCCATGACGATCCACGGCAGGCCGCCCTCCTCCACGATGTCGTGCACGGTGACGACATGCGGATGGTTGCGCAGCCGGGCGGCGTGCCGGGCCTCGCCGCGGGCCCTGGCGATCCGGGAGCGCGCCTCGCATTCGGGGACGTCCGGCGGCAGAATGATCTCCTTGAGCGCGACCTCGCACGCCAGTTCCTGGTCGTACGCCAGCCACACACGTCCCATGCCGCCGGTGCCGAGCCGACGCAGAAGCCGGTAACGTCCGATGATCACGCGCCCGGCGGCCTCTTGCGCTCCTGACATGGCACTCCTCTTCCAGGACGGCCAGCAGGGGTTCCTCGGCGAGCGTTGAAGGGGCTCCCTCCACCTTTCGAACATATCGCTCGAAGAACGCCAAGTCACCCAGAACGGGTGTAGTCCGCGTAGGTTCCGCGCGGCGATGTCGGGATCAGGAGCGGGAAAGCGCGAGCGACAGGGAAATTGTCATTGCTGCGGATCGGTTGAGGTTGTGCATGCCGTGAGGGTGCAGGCGTTCGATGAGCTGACCGCATTCGAAGCGGGTTCCGGCGCGGGGCGAGGGCGACGAGG
>NZ_JBIAXG010000146.1:0-1375 GCF_042896465.1 Streptomyces sp. NPDC001292 | reverse complement strand
GAGGAACCCGAGACGATGGCACCCGCGTGGCCCATGGTCTTGCCCTCCGGCGCGGTGAAGCCCGCGACGTAACCGACGACCGGCTTGGTCACGTTCTCCTTGATGAACGCCGCGGCCCGCTCCTCCGCGTCGCCGCCGATCTCACCGATCATCACGATCAGGTCGGTGTCCGGGTCGTCCTGGAACGCCTTCAGCGCGTCGATGTGCGTGGTGCCGATGATCGGGTCACCGCCGATGCCCACGCAGGTGGAGAAGCCGATGTCCCGCAGCTCGTACATCATCTGGTACGTCAGCGTGCCGGACTTCGACACCAGACCGATCCGGCCCGGCTTGGTGATGTCGGCCGGGATGATGCCCGCGTTCGACTGACCCGGCGTGATCAGACCCGGGCAGTTCGGCCCGATGATGCGGGTCTTGTTGCCCTTCTTGCCGGCGTACGCCCAGAACGCGGCCGTGTCGTGCACCGCGATGCCCTCGGTGATCACCACCGCGAGCGGGATCTCGGCGTCGATCGCCTCGATCACCGCGTCCTTGGTGAACTTCTCCGGCACGAAGATGACCGTGACGTCGGCACCGGTCTTCTCGATGGCGTCCTTGACGGTCCCGAAGACCGGTACCTCGGTGCCGTCGAAGTCGACGCTCTGGCCCGCCTTGCGCGGGTTCACGCCACCGACGATGTTCGTGCCCGAGGCCAGCATGCGACGCGTGTGCTTCTGGCCCTCGGAGCCGGTCATGCCCTGGACGATGACCTTGGATTCCTTGGTGAGGAAGATAGCCATGGTGTTCTGTGACCTCGTCCCTTACTTCGCGGCAGCAGCCAGCTCGGCGGCCTTGTCGGCCGCGCCGTCCATGGTGTCCACCCGCTGCACCAGCGGGTGGTTGCGGTCGTCCAGGATCCGGCGACCCAGCTCGGCGTTGTTGCCGTCCAGCCGCACGACCAGCGGCTTGGTGACCTCCTCGCCCTTGGACTCCAGCAGCTCCAGGGCCTGCACGATGCCGTTGGCGACCGCGTCGCACGCGGTGATGCCGCCGAAGACGTTGACGAAGACGGACTTCACGTCCGGGTCGCCCAGGATGATCTCCAGGCCGTTCGCCATCACCTCGGCCGAGGCGCCGCCGCCGATGTCCAGGAAGTTCGCCGGCTTGACGCCCTTGTGGGCCTCACCGGCGTAGGCCACGACGTCCAGGGTCGACATGACCAGACCCGCGCCGTTGCCGATGATGCCGACCTCACCGTCGAGCTTGACGTAGTTGAGGTTCTTCTCCTTGGCGGCCGCCTCCAGCGGGTTGGCCGCGGCCCGGTCGTGGAACTCCTCGAACTCCGGGTGACGGAACTCCGCGTTGTCGTCCAGCGACACCTTCCCGTCGAGGGCGA
>NZ_JBIAXG010000145.1:0-1376 GCF_042896465.1 Streptomyces sp. NPDC001292 | reverse complement strand
ACCACGCCCTTGGGCCGTCCGGTGGATCCCGAGGTGTAGATGACGTAGGCGGGGTGCCCGGGCAGCAGCGGCCGGGACCGCTCGGTGTCGGACAGCGTCCCGTCGTCGAGTCCGGCCAGTTGCGCGGCCGTGGCCGGGTCGTCGAGGACCAGCACCGGGAGGTCGGGCGGGGTCTCGAGCCGGATCCCCGTCCCGGTCAGGACGCACACCGCTCCGGCGTCGGAGAGCAGGAAAGCGATCCGCTCAGCCGGATAGGCCGGGTCGACGGGCAGATAGGCGCCGCCCGCCTTCAGCACGCCGAGCAGCGCGACCATGAGGTCGGTGCCGCGTTCCATCGCCACGGCGACCACGCTTTCCGGTCCCACGCCGTGCCCGGTGAGCAGGCGGGCGAGTCGGTTGGCCCGGGCGTCGAGTTCCGCGTACGAGATCTCGGTGCCGGCGTAGGCGACAGCGACCGCGCCGGGGGTACGGGCCACCTGGGCCTCGAACAGCTCGGGGAGGGTCGCGGGCGCGGCGCCGGACGCGGTGTCGTTCCAGCCGACGAGCATCCGGTGCCGCTCGTCGTCGTCCAGGACGGGGACGGCGCTCAACGCGAGGCGCGGGCGGCCGGCCTCCGGCGCCTGGTCCAGTGCCTGTTCGAGCGCGGTGACGAGGTTGTCCACCGTGGTGCGCAGCAGTGCGCCGACCGCTTCGGGGTCGATCGCGGTGACCGCGTCGACGGACAGCCCGATCCCGCCCCCCTCTGCGTCGTCGTCGACGGAGACGGTCAGGGGGTAGTTGGTGCGCTCGCGTGTGAAGAGGGTGGTGATTCCGGCGAGTCCCTCACCCCGGGGAGTTTCGGCCTCGCCGGTGTTGGTCCGGGGTGCGGTGTTGTGCCGGTAGTTGAACAGCGCCGTGAACAGCGGCACGTCCCCCGCCACCTTCGCGGCCTGCTGCGCCAGCGCCAGCGGAGCGTGCTCGTGCTCCAGCAGCGCCGCCAACTGCGCCCGCATGCCCGCAACCGCGGACAGTACGTCGGTCTCGTCCACCCGCACCCGCACCGGCAGCGTGTTCATGAACGGACCGGTCACCCGGTCCGCGCCCGCACCGGCGTTCATCCGCCCGAACAGCACCGTGCCGAACACCACATCGTCCCGGCCGCTGACCGCAGCCAGCACCCGCGCCCACGCCACATGCATCACCGTGGCAGGACTCGTGCCCAGCCGGCGGGCCACCTCCCGCACACGCGCAGCAGACCCAGCCGCCAACCGCGACACCGCACGCACCACTTGGGCACCGTCACCACGCGCATCCACCACCCCATACGGCGCGGTGGGCTCGGTGACGTCCCCGACCAGATCGGCGAAGAACCGCTCATGCGCGGACCGCTCCCCCCC
>NZ_JBIAXG010000144.1:0-1433 GCF_042896465.1 Streptomyces sp. NPDC001292 | reverse complement strand
TACGGACGCGGCGACCGCAGCTCGGACCAACTGGTGCCCGGCTGGCCCTACTCCTTCGTCGCCGCCCTGGAAACCGGCCGCACCTCCTGGGTCGCTCTCCTGGACGCGGTCCGCCTGGGACCGGCCGACGACGCGACCACCGTCACTGCTGCCCAACTCCGCGATGTCGTCGATCGGTTGATAAGCGCAGGCCAATGGAGACCGGGCGACCCGGACATCCTGATCGTGATGGACTCCGGCTACGACATCGCCTACCTGACCCACGCCCTCGCCGACCTGCCCGTCGTGCTGGTCGGGCGCCTGCGCTCGGACCGGGTCATGCTCCGCGACCCCGGCCCCGCCCGGTCGGGTCCCCGGGGCGGGCGCCCCCGCCGGCACGGCGGCGTCCTCACGTTCAAGAAGCCCGACAGTTGGCACGAGCCCGACGTCACGACCACCACGGACACCACCCGCTACGGCACGGCCACCGCGACGGCCTGGGACCGGATGCACCCCCGGCTCACCCACCGCGGACCCTGGCTGAACC
Organism: Streptomyces sp. NPDC001292; assembly: GCF_042896465.1. Classification (NCBI taxonomy): domain Bacteria; kingdom Bacillati; phylum Actinomycetota; class Actinomycetes; order Kitasatosporales; family Streptomycetaceae; genus Streptomyces; species Streptomyces sp. NPDC001292. The sequence goes on along the minus strand of NZ_JBIAXG010000144.1, from coordinate 907 downwards.
ACGCCAAGGAAGAACTCCCCGTCCTGCACGGCACGTTGATCCGCCTGAAGGTCGAGCGCCTGCCCGGTGACCGGGACCCGAAACCGGTCTGGCTGTGGTGCTCGGCCACCGCCGCCGCACCGGCGGACGTGGACCGCTGGTGGCAGTCCTTCCTCCGCCGCTTCGACCTGGAGCACACCTTCCGGCTGGTGAAACAGACCCTGGGCTGGACCGCCCCGAAAATCAGGCATCCCGACACGGCCGACCTGTGGACCTGGCTGATCATCGCCGCCCACACCCAGCTCCGCCTCGCCAGGCCCCTCGCCGAGGACCTCCGTCGCCCCTGGGAACGGCCCGCGGAACCCCGCCGCCTCACCCCCGCCCGGGTCCGCCGGGGGTTTCGCAACGTCCACGCGACAGCAGCCCGCCCGGCAAGCGCGCCGAAACCGTCCCGACCAGGTCCCGGACGGCCTCCCGGCTCGAAGAACAAGCAACGGGCCAGGCGCCACGACGTCGGCAAGACCGTCAAACGCGCCGAGTCGATCAAGGAACACCAAGCCCAGCGAGGTTAAACGCCAAGCTCAGATCGCCGCGCTGAAGCGCCCGACCTTGTCGGCATGGGCCAGCAACCTGCTGGTGCACTCCGAGCCCAAGCAGGTCGCCCGGCTGCTCCGCCTCGGCGAAGGCCTCCGCCATGCCCACCAGAAGCTTGCCCGCACCCAGTTGAGGCGTCTCAGCCTCCAGCAGCACAGCCTCGTCGGCGCCCTCTCCCAGCAGGCCCGCACTCTGGCAGCCGAGGCCGGACATCCCATCGGCCAGGCCGCGCAGCGCAAAGAAGGCTTCTCGAAACCGGGTGTGGGGCTGGGGGTTCCGTACGGGTGTGCTGTTCGGGTGATCGTGGCCGTGCGGGGGCATGAAGGCAGGGCCT
>NZ_JBIAXG010000143.1:0-1441 GCF_042896465.1 Streptomyces sp. NPDC001292 | reverse complement strand
CTAGTAGGGCTCCGTTAGGTCGTTGTGGATCTTGCTGTGTGGTGTCTGATCCGGGTTGTGGGCAGCGGCTGGCGGCAGGTGGTGCAGATGCCGGTCCAGCAGTTCAACAGGTCCTGGATGGCGTCGAGGATCTGGTAAAGGGTGAGTCCGGTGTGCCGGCTTTTGGGGCCAGCCGCTGCTCGGTGAGGAAGGCGTGGGCGGCGGTGACCAGGGTGGTGTGGTGGTGCCAGCCGTTCCAGGAACGGCCTTCGAAGTGGTCCAGGCCCAGGCCGTGCTTGAGTTCGCGGTAGTCGTGCTCGATGCGCCAGCGGATCTTGGCCAGGCGGACCAGGTCGGCGATCGGGGTGTCGTCGGGCAGGTCCGACAGCCAGAACCGGGTCGGTTCGTCCTCGCCGTCGGGCCATTCGGCCAGCAGCCACACCTCGGGCAGGACGCCGTCCCACCGGCCGTGCCTGGCCACCGCGGCGGCCTGGGCCAGCCGACGCGCGCGCACCCCGGCCGGCCGGACGCGCACCGCGAGGAAGCGAGAGGTCATCGGGCCACGGGAGCCCTCCCGCCAGGTCACCTCCCGAAAGGCCGCCGGTCCGGCGTCGGCCGCCAGCTCTGCCACCGCCACGGGCGGCTGCCGGTAGCGGGGCTGGGGTTTGCGGCCGTTGCCGGACCAAGGCGGGGCGGCGGGGACCGCGTCATGCGGCTGGACGGCCACATCGCCACGGACGCCGACCACATACGCGGTGCCGCGTTCGGTCAGGGCGGCGCGGAAGTCGGCGTTCTGGCCGTAGCCCGCGTCGGCCACCACCACCGGCGGCACCAGTCCCCACCCGGCCAGTTCGTCCAGGGCGTCCAGGGCCAGCCGCCACTTCTCCCGGTGCCCGACGTCCTTGGGGACGCCGGTCCGGGCCCGCCGGCCGGCATCCTCCGCCCACTGTTTCGGCAGGAACAGCCGCCAGTTAAGCGGGCACGAGGCCGTGTCGGTGACCGCGTGCACGCTGACCGCGACCTGGCAGTTGGCCTGCTTGCCCAGCGCACCGCAGTACTGGTGCGCGACGGCGACCGACATCTTCCCGTCCTTGGGGAACGACACGTCATCGACCGCCCAGGCATCCGGGCCGATCAGCGGCACCATCCGCTCCGCGATCCGCCGCCGCACCGGCACCGGATCCCACGGTGACTGGTTCACGAACTGCTGCAGGTTCTGCTCGTTGCCGTCCGGCAGCCGCTCCGCCATCGGCTGGATCGACTTGCGCCGCCCGTCCAGCATCAGTCCCCGCAGGTAGCAGTCACCCTTCGACCGCTGATCCCGTCGCGGCACCGAAGCGAACACATCCGCCACGAACCCGGCTAACTCCGCCCGTAAGCCCTCCACTTGCCTCATGTCCATCCATCCACCCTGCCGCGGACGAACACAACCGGCAAATAGCACCTAACGGAGTCCTACTAG
>NZ_JBIAXG010000142.1:0-1532 GCF_042896465.1 Streptomyces sp. NPDC001292 | reverse complement strand
CGCTGCCCCACGTACACATCGCGGGAGCCCTCGTCGTACCGGGCGTGGAAGAGCAGTCCCTCCTGCAACGGCGACAGCGGCCACACATCGACCAGACCCGGAACCGCCGCCTCCAGCTCCTCCACCTCGTCCTGGCCGAGAGCCACCAGCGGGAAGTCGGACGGAGTGTGGCCACCAGCGCCGGGCTCTCCCGCATGGGCGGCCAGGCCGTTCAGCATGGCGGCCCAGGCGGACGTCAGCTCGCGCAGCTCTTCGTCGTCCAGCAACCCGGCGGGGCAAGCGAGCGAGATCGTCAGCTCGGGCCCCTCGGGCAGGTCACGGACCAGACCGCCCGCATCGAGCTCATGCGTCAGCACCATGCGCTCGTCGGCCGTTCCGCCCAGCACGGTGTCGCCATCAGGCTGCCAGTCCCCGCGCACGTCGCCACTGCCGGGCGTGAACCGACCGAGGTAGTTGAACCCGATCCGCGCCGACGGAAACCCCTCGAACGCGGACGCCGTCGCCGGGTTCAGATAGCGCAGCAGCCCGTACCCGAGACCGTCGCCGTCGCCCGGAACCGCCCGCACCTGCTCCTTGACCCGCTTCAGCAGCCGGCCCGCCTCGGGGCCACCCGACCGCACCTGGGCGTGATCGGCACCACCCGCGTCCAGTCGCAGCGGATGCGAGCTGGTGAACCAGCCGACCGTACGCGTCAGATCCATGTCGTCGGAGAGCGGCACACGGCCATGGCTCTCCACATCGACCAGCAGACCGCCCGGGATCTCACGCCACTCGTCCACGGCCGCGACCAGAGCCGCCAGCAGGACGTCGTCGATCCCGGCATGGAACGCCCCGGGGACCCGCGTCAGCAGCTCCGACGTCACCGACACCGGCACCCGCAGCTCCACACGACGCGTCCCGGCAGCGACCGTGTCCACCGCCGGATCCAGCGCCCGCCCACCCAGCAGGTGGTCCGGACCCTCCAGCATCCGGATCCACGACGGCAGCTCGGCCGTCCGCTCCGCGCTCACCGCCTCCGCGGCCAGAGCCTCCGCCCACCCCCGGAACGAGGACGCCACGGGGTCCAGGACCGCGTCGGGACCGCCCTCGTACGCCGCTGCCAGATCCGGGGCGAGCACGCGCCACGAGACACCGTCGACGGCCAGGTGATGCGCCACCACCAGCACCCGTCCCGGAACGTCCGGCCCGGCGTCGAACCACACGACCCGCACCATCCGGCCGGCCACCGGGTCGAGCTGCTTCGCCTCGTCCTCGACGCACGCCCGTACCACGTCGATCCGGTGCTCGGCGGCGAGGTCTGCCGCGTCCACCCGCCGCACGGCGGGCGGGACGGAGCCCTTCTCCGGTACGACCAGCGCGCTCGGTTCGCCGTCGGCGAACTCCAGGCGGGCACGGAGTACGTCATGGTGGTCCAGCAGCCGCTGAACCGCCGCCTCCAGGCGCGGCAGCTCCAGCCCGGCCGGGACCTCAAGCAGCATCGACTGGGAGAACGCACCGGTCAGCACCGTCGAGCCCGACCGGTCGGCCAGCTC
>NZ_JBIAXG010000141.1:0-1535 GCF_042896465.1 Streptomyces sp. NPDC001292 | reverse complement strand
ACCGCCACCAGATCCGCAGACCGGTCCATCACCACACCGACCCGGCACTCCGAACCGAAGCCCCGCCCCGCCAGCCAGCCCGCCACCCGGTCCGCCCGCGCATCCAGCTCGGCGTACGTCAGCGTCACTCCTGCACCGGCCACCGCGACCGCGTCCGGCGTCCGAGCGACCTGCGCACCGAACAACTCCGGCAGAGTACGGACGGACAACGGCTGAGCGGTGTCGTTCCAGTCGTCCAGCACCCGACGACGCTCGGTCTCGTCGAGCACAGCGAGCCGTGCGACCCGTACCTGCGGGTCCGCCGACACCTGCTCCAGGACTCGCAGCACGCGCTCCGCGAGCGCCCGCACGGCGGCTTCGTCGAACACGTCGGGCCGGTAGTCGAACTGCAGCTCAAGCTCGTCGGACGGTGAGACGACCAGCGTGAGCGGATAGTGAGCCGCTTCCTCGCCGCCGCCTCCGGCGATCCGCAGACCACCGAAATCCCGGGCGGCGTCGGGGTCGTACGGGTAGTTCTCGTAGACGACCAGGCTGTCGAAGGTGGCGCCCGCGCCGGTGATTCGCTGGATCTCGGCAAGACCCAGGTGCTGATGTGCAATCAGCTCGGCCTGCTGGGCCTGGAGTTCGGTCAACAGGTCGGCCATCGTCTGCCGAGGGTCGAGTCGTACCCTCACCGGGACGGTGTTCATGAGCAGGCCCAGCATCTGCTCGACGCCCGGAAGTTCGGCCGGACGGCCCGCGACCGTGGCGCCGAACACCACGTCGGTCCGGCCCGCGAGCATCCCGACCAGCGCACCCCACACGCCCTGGATCACGGTGTTCAGCGTCAGACCGTGTACGCGCGCCATGTCGCGCAGCGCGAGGGTGAACGGTTCGTCGAGCCTGACGACGACGTGGCGCGGCTGGACCGACTCGGCGCCCGGTTCGATGGGGGCGACGAGGGTCGACTCGGTGGCCCCAGCCAGCATTTCCTGCCAGGCGGACCGGGCGGCTTCCTTGTCCTGGCGATCCAGCCACGCAAGGTACTCCCGGTACGGCGTGACCGGCGGCAGTCCGGCGGCGTCGCCGCCGGCCGCGTAGATCTGCGCCAGTTCACCGAACAGGATCGGCAGCGACCAGCCGTCCATGACGATGTGGTGCATCGTCATGATGAGGCGGTACCGCTCCTCGCCCCGCTTCAGCAGCAGGAACCGCAGCAGCGGCGGCGCTGCGAGATCGAACCGCGCGTGCTCCTCCTCGGCGAGCCGGAGCGCCTCGGCCTCGGCGTCCGCCTCGGACAGGCCGGACAGGTCCGCCTCACACCAGGGCAGCTCCACGTCCCGCGCGATGACCTGGACGAGACGGTGGAAGCCGGCACGCAGGCTCGCATGCCGGTCCAGCAGCGCCTGCCAGGAGCCACGGAACCGCTCGGAGTCGAGGGGTCCTTCGAGGTCGAGGAAGCGCTGCCCCACGTACACATCGCGGGAGCCCTCGTCGTACCGGGCGTGGAAGAGCAGTCCCTCCTGCAACGGCGACAGCGGCCACACATCGACCAG
>NZ_JBIAXG010000140.1:0-1545 GCF_042896465.1 Streptomyces sp. NPDC001292 | reverse complement strand
TCAACACCGTTGCGTTTGTTCGGTCGGCGGTTCGTCAAGCGGTGATCACGACGAACGGGACCTCTGGTAGATCACTTGTGTCGAGCAAGATGATCAAGAACCAGGGGTCCCGTTGCAGGAGAAGTCTGCCATCACCCGCACGATCGAGACAGCCGCGGGCGTCCACGCGCCCGGACATCTGGGCGAGCTGACCCAGATCGTCGACTTCACGCTGGTGGATGCGGTGCTGGAGGAGACCGGGGCACGGGAGAAGCGGCTGCGGCTGCTGCCCGCCCGGGTGGTGCTCTATTTCACCCTCGCCCTGGCCCTGTTCGAGCACTGCTCCTACCGGGCGACCTGGGGCAAGCTCACCGCGGCCTTGGGCCGGCTCGCGCCGGTGTGCCCGGCCGCCTCCTCGCTCGCCAGGGCGCGGCGCCGGGTCGGCACGGCCCCGCTGCGCTGCCTGTTCGAGATTCTCGCAGGTCCCGTCGCCGACCCTGGCCAGGCCGGTTCGTTCTACCGGGGACTGCGCACGGTGGCGCTGGACGGCACCCACCTGCGCGCCCCCGACGATGAACAGGTCACCTGGCGCTACCCGAAGCGATCCGGGGACGTGCTGGAATTCGGCTACCCGCTGATGCGCCTGCTCGTCGTGGTCGAGTGCGGGACCCGGGCCGTCCTCGCGGCCTGCTTCGGCCCCGAGAACGAGGGCGAAGTACCGTACGCACAGCGCCTGCTGGGCTGCCTGGACCGCTCGATGCTGCTGCTGGCGGACGCCGGATTCGACGCGGTGGAATTCCTGCGCCAGGCGGGCGCGACAGGCGCGCAGTTCCTGGTGCGTTCCTCGGCCCGGCGCCGCCCGACCATCCAGCACCGCCTGCCCGACGGCTCCTACCTGGCCCGCCTGTGCGGCGTCTACCGGGCCGGCGAGGGCTACGGGGCGCTACCCGTCCGCGTGATCGAGGCGTGGGTCACCGTCACCCTCGCCGACGGCACCACGCGGCGTGAGCCGTGGCGCCTGGTCACCAGCCTCCTCGACCACGAGCGCTACCCCGCCGGTGAACTGGTCGCCCTCTATCACCGCAGGTGGCAAGTGGAAACCACCTACTTCTCGATCAAAGCGACCATGCTCGACGGCCGCGTCCTGCGCTCGCGCAGCGTCCCGGGCCTGGACCAGGAGGTCTACGCACTGCTGACGGTTTACCAGGCCCTCGTTCGCACCGCCGCCGACGCGGCGGCCTCCCGGCCGGGTCTGGCCATGGAGCGGATCAGCTTCACCATCCTCCTCCAGACCGCCCGAGACCAGGTCACCACCGCCACCGGCATCCTCCCGCCCGAGCCGGTGGCTCTCGTGGGCGCGATCGGCCAGGCCGTCCTGGACGACCTGATGCCCGCCGAACGCCGCCAGCGAGTCAAGGCCCGCAGCTGCAAGAACCCGACCAGCAAGTACGGACCGAACGCGGGAAAGCGTCCCCAGCAGGCACAGACCTACACCCTCGAAGTCCAGATCCAGATCATGGACCACGGACTTGCATCCCGTCGCCGCCGGTAAACGCAACGGTGTTG
>NZ_JBIAXG010000139.1:0-1552 GCF_042896465.1 Streptomyces sp. NPDC001292 | reverse complement strand
CACCCAGCACATCCAGCGCCGAGACCCGCACCGACGGATCGGCAACAAGCGCCTCCAGCGCCCACACCCACCGCGCCGCCAACTCCTCAGCCGTACCCGCGTCGAACAGATCCGCCGCCGCGATCACCAGGCCCTGAATGCCCGCCGGCGCGCCTTCGCTGTCGAAGAGTTCTCCGACGCTGACCTCTATGTCGAACTTCGCAGCCGATTCGCCCGTGAACAGTGCCTCTGCCCGCACTCCGGGCAGTTCGACCGCTGCTTCGGCGTTGTTCTGCACGGTGAGCATGACCTGGAACAGCGGGTGCCGGGACAGGGAACGGGTGGGGGCCAGCTCTTCCACCAGCCGCTCGAACGGCACGTCCTGGTGCGCGAACGCGCCCAGTCCGGCCTCGCGCACCCGCCGGAGAAGTTCGCGGAACGTCGGGTCTCCGGAGACGTCGGTCCGCAGCACGAGTGTGTTGACGAAGAAGCCGACCAGGTCGTCCAGCGCCTCGTCCGTACGCCCGGCGATCGCCGAACCGACCGGGATGTCGGTGCCTGCGCCGAGCCGGGACAGCAGCGTGGCCAGGGCCGCCTGCAGGACCATGAACAGCGTCACGCCCTCGGCCCGCGCCAGCTTCACCAGCCGTGCGTGAACCTCCGCGGGGATCTCCAGAGGCACACTGTGTCCCTGGTAGCTCGCCACCGCCGGACGCGGCCGGTCGTAGGGCAGCTCCAGCTCCTCCGGAACACCCGCCAGCGCCTCACGCCAGTAGCTCACCTGACGCGAGATCACACTCTCCGGGTCGCTCTCCTCACCCAGGAGTTCGCGCTGCCACAGCGCGTAGTCCCCGTACTGCACCGGCAGCGACTCCCACTTCGGTGCCCGGCCCGCGCGACGCGCCGCGTAGGCGACCGAGACGTCCCGGGTCAGCGGGCCGGTGGACCAGCCGTCGCCCGCGATGTGGTGCACCACCACGACCAGTACCTGCTCCCCCGCAGGGGTCCTGAACAGCCATGCGCGGTAGGGCACTTCGACCGCGAGGTCGAAGACGTGGTCCTGCGCCGCCTCGACCGCGTCGACCAGCCGGTCCGGTGCCACGTCCACCACCTGGAGCTCCCACTCCAACTCACCGACGTCCAGCACCTGCTGACACGACTGGCCGTTCTCGGCCGGGATGACCGTACGGAGCGCCTCGTGCCGCCCCATGACGTCCCGCAGCGCCGCGCCCAGCGCGTCCGGGTCGACGTCGCCGCTGAGCCGTACCGCGATCGGAATGTTGTAGGTGGCGCTGGGGCCTTCCAGCTGGGTGAGGAACCACAGCCGGCGCTGGGCGTACGACAGCGGCACCCGCTCCGGACGCTCTCCGGCCCTCAAGGCCACCCGGGCGGACCGGTCCTCCGCGAGCCTGGCGGCGAGTCCGGCGACGGTCGGGGCTTCGAACAGCGCCCGGATCTCGACCTCCACGCCGAGCACGGCACGGATACGACTCACCAGCCGCACCGCGAGCAGGGACTGGCCACCGAGTGCGAAGAAGTCGTCGTCGACCCCGACGCTCTCCAGGCCGAGCAC
>NZ_JBIAXG010000138.1:0-1587 GCF_042896465.1 Streptomyces sp. NPDC001292 | reverse complement strand
CGGAACCTGTCAAAGCGATCAAGGCAGGTAGATCGTTCTAACGCTGTGCCGGGATCAGTGGGCCGTCTGGTGCCGGCTTGTTGATCCAGGCCGCTGCGGGGACCTTCGGGGGCTCCGGTGGCTTGCGGACGAAGCGTTCGGGGTGCTTCGCGTAGACCGCCTGGAGGACGTCGGCACGCATCTCGCGGAGCTGATCGGCGAGGCCGAAGTGCACGTCGTAGGGCGTGTGCAGGCCGATCCCGGAGTGCCGGTGTTCCTCGTTGTACCAGGTGAAGAACTGGGTGCACCACGCCCGGGCGTCCTCGAGGGATCCGAAACGGTCCGGGAAGTCGTGCCGGTATTTCAGGGTCTTGTACTGGCTCTCGCTGTACGGGTTGTCGTTCGACGTCTTCGGCCGCGAATGCGACTTGGTGACGCCGAGACCGGCCATCATCTGGGCGACGTTCTGCGCGACCATCGGGGACCCGCGGTCCGAGTGGATCGTCAACTGTCCTGGCACGATGCCGTACTTGGCGATCGTCTCGGACAGGAACCGCTCGGCGAGGTCCTTGTTCTCCCGGTCGGCGATCATCCAGCCGACCGTGTAGCGGCTGAAGATGTCGATGATCGTGTAGAGGCAGTAGTAGACGCCCTTGACCGGGCCTTTCAGCTTCGTGATGTCCCAGCTCCAGACCCGGTTCGGGCCCTCGGCGACCAGCTCCGGAACGGTCCTTGGCGGATGGACGGCCTGGCGGCGGCGTTCACGGACCTCGCCGTGCCGTCGCAGGAGCCGGTACATCGTCGACTCCGAGCACAGGTAGACACCCCGGTCCAGGAGGACCGCGTAGATCTCGGCGGGCGCCATGTCGGCGAACTCCGGGGAATGGAGCACATCGAGGACCCGTATCTCCTCCTCCGGGGTGAGCGCGCGGGGGTGTCGGCGCCGTTCCCGTCGCGGCCTGGCCGGGGCGGGGCTCTGGCGGTGGTGGCGGTAGTAGGTGGCCCGGCTCACGCCGAGCGCGGCGCATGCCTGGACCCGTCCGACCAGCCCGGTGAGCTCTTCGAGGGCCTGGTCGCGGGCGGTAGTGAACGCCACGGCCGCGGACCGGGCCCCGGTCACTGGTCCTTCTCGCCGTTCTGGTTCGGGGCGCTGTCCGTGGCGAACTGGTCGAGCAGCGCGGAGAGTTTTCCCTGGACCTCGATGACCGTGCGAGCTTTGGCGAGGTCGGCTTCCAGGCGGACCTTCTCCGCCTTCAGCTTCGCGATCTCCCTGTCCCGCGGGTCCGCCTTCGGCCGTCCGGCCGACGCGGCGAGCGCGTCCAGGGCGCCCTTGTCCCGTTGCTGCCGCCACGTCGTGATCAACGACGAGTACAGCCCCTCCCGCCGCAGCAGGGCACCCTTGCCCTTCTTGTCCAACGACTCGTACTCCGCGAGGATCCTCGCCTTGTACTCCGCGGTATACCGGCGCGGACCGGTCGAACGGGCTTCCACCTGCGGATCAGGGGTCCCGTGGTCATTCGTGCTGGCCACCCGGGCACTACTCCTTCTCCGCCCTCGACTCAATGAATCATCCAGTATGCCTGACTCAACCTACTTTGACAGAGAGGG
>NZ_JBIAXG010000137.1:0-1623 GCF_042896465.1 Streptomyces sp. NPDC001292 | reverse complement strand
GAAGGCTTCTCGAAACCGAGTGTGGGGGCTGGGTTGTGCTGATCAGGCATGGTGCGGGGTGGGTGAGGTAGGTCCGGTGCGTCCGTGATGGTGGCGTGCTGGAGGTGCGTGATGGCGTCGGTGCTGGGGCGGCTGGAGGAGCGGGAGCGTGCGGCCCGCGAGCGGGTGGAGGAGCTGCAGGCCGAGCTGGAGGCGGCGCAGTCGGAATGGGACGAGTGGCTGATCGCCCGCAGGCGGGTCGGCGAGGTGTGGGACGGGGGCGCCGCGGGCCAGGACGGTGAGCCGGCAAGGACGCCGGAGGAGAGCGAGGCCGCGGCGCCGTCGGCGGCCAGACCCGGGTCGGTGGTTCCCCTCTGGCGGGAAGGGCTGTCGGCCGAAGTGCTGGCGCCGGAGTATCAGCACGTCATGAGCCTGCTGGCCGAACGCCGCACCACCGGCGGCGAGCCACTGAACTGCCGTGAGACCACTGCCTTGTTGGGGCTGGAAGTGGTTCCGGCGAAGATCGAGGGCGTGCGGAGCAAGCTCAAGCGGCTCGTCGCGCGGGGATGGGCGCACGAGCCGGCGCCGGGCCGGTTCGCCTGCGGCGGTCGAGACGGCGGGTCATGACCATGGTCATCGACCACAGGATCATCGCCTCCGAACTCGCTGGCAGCCGCTCGTAGTCGCGGGCCAGGCGTCGGGAGCGGGTGAGCCAGGCGAAGGTCCGCTCCACGATCCACCGCTTGGGCAGCACGATGAAGCCTTTTTGGTCGTCGCTGCGGCGGATGACGGTCAGCATCAGGTTCAGGGCCATCGCGCACCAGCCCACCAGCATGCCGGTGTATCCGCTGTCCGCCCACACCCGCCTGAGCCGGTGATGCCGCCTGGTGGCCCGGGCGAGGAGGTCCTGGGCGGCGTCCCGGTCCCCCGTCGAGGCGGGAGTGACCATCACCGCCAGGATCAGGCCGAGTGTGTCCACCACGATGTGCCGCTTGCGGCCCTTGACCTTCTTCCCGCCGTCATAGCCACTGGTCGCGGCTGCGACCGTTGACGTGCCCTTCGCGGACTGCGAGTCGATCACCCCCGCCGTCGGCTCCGCATCCCGGCCCTCCGCGTGACGGGTCGCGGCGCGCAGCCGGTCGTGGAACTCATCGATCAGCCCCTGCTTGCGCCAGCGGGTGAAGAACCGGTGCACCGCCTTCCACGGCGGGTAGTCCGCAGGCAGCGCGGGCCACTTCACGCCGTTGTCCACCACGTACCGGATCGCGTCGAGTATGTCCCGGTGGCAGTACTCCTCCGGCCGGCCGCCCCGGCCCTCGGCCCACGCCGGCTCCGGGATCATTGCGCGGACCGTGGCCCATTCCGTGTCCGTCATGTCGGTCGGATAGCAGTGCCCGCCGGACGGATTGTCCGCGGCGTTCCCATACGTGTGGGCGAAACAGTCGCACACCCGCGTGTCCGGGATGGACTCTTCCACAGCGGACCGATACAACTGCGGCAACAGGGCCTCCCGGTGAGCAGTGGCGTAGACACCCTCTGCACTACCGAGAGGCCCTGCCTTCATGCCCCCGCACGGCCACGATCACCCGAACAGCACACCCGTACGGAACCCCCAGCCCCACACCCGGTTTCGAGAAGCCTTCT
>NZ_JBIAXG010000136.1:0-1626 GCF_042896465.1 Streptomyces sp. NPDC001292 | reverse complement strand
GGTCAGCGCAGGGGGTCGAAGGGGGCCAGTTCCGTGGGGCGTTCGCCGGTGACGATCGTTTCGGCGAGGAGGCGTCCGGTGGCCGGGCCGAGGGTGATGCCCCACATGCCGTGGCCGCCCGCGGCGAAGACCCGGGGGGAGCGGGTGGCTCCGATCAGGGGCAGGCCGTCGGTGGTGCACGGGCGGGAGCCGACCCACTGGTCCCGGCGGGTGTCCAGGTCGGCGCCGCGCAGCAGCGGGCGTGCGGCCTCGGCGATGGCGTGGACGCGGCGGGTGTCCAGGGGCGCCTCCGGCTTGCGGAACTCCATCATCCCGGCGACGCGCAGACGGTCGCCGAGAGGTGTGCAGGCGACGCGCTGGGCGGGGAAGTAGACGGGGCCGGACGGGACGTGTTCGACCGGGACGCTGAAGCTGTACCCGCGGCCGGCCTGCACGAGGGAGCGCACGCCGAACTTCCGGGCGAGGCGGCCGAGCCAGGCGCCCGTGGCCAGAACCACCGCGTCGTGGCGCTCGCCGTCTGCGCCGCCGACGACCGTGACGCCGGCCGCCGTGTCCCGCACCTCGGTGACCTCCGTGCCTTCGTGGATCACCCCGCCGCGGGCACGGACGGCGTCGGCCAGGGCGTGCACGTAGTGGCCCGGGTCGAGGTAGCGCTGGCCGTGCAGCCGGATCGCCGCGCCGATCTCGTCCGACAGGGACGGCTCGACCCCCCGGGCCTCGTTCCCGTCGAGGACGTCGAACTCCATGGTCTGGCCCGCGGTGTGGATCTGCTCGAGCTCCTCCAGCAGGACCTTGCGCTCGGTGGCCGTGCGGTAGGCGGCGATGAAGGACTTGGCCTCGAGCGTCCGTGCCTCGACACCGCCCTCGGCCAGCGTGTCGAAGCTCGGCAGCGCCAGGCTGTTGATGGGGACGAGCGCACGCATCGACCGCAGCCACTGGGACGCGGTGCTGTGGCGGGCGAACCCGGCCAGGAACCTGAGCAGGTTCGGGTCGGCGCTCGGCGGGACGTAGACCGGAGAGGAGGGGCTGAGTACCGCGCGCACGCCGTAGGTGAGGACCGCGGGCTCGGGCAGCGGCGTCGCCAGGCCGGGGGTGAGCCATCCGGCGTTGCCCCAGGACGATCCGGCGGCCACCCCCTCGCGGTCGTACACGGTGACGCTGACGCCCCGCTCCTGGAGGAACCAGGCGGTGGACAGTCCGACCATGCCCGCGCCGACGACGGCGACACGGCTGGGGGCGGAGGGCGCGGGCGAGGGAGGGCGGGCGGCCATGCGGAACCTCTTCGTACGGGGGCGGTTCATACGGGGGCGGTGTCCGGGGTGGTGACGCCGCCGGACGCCTCCGATGGTGCTGCCGGCCGGCTCCGTTGTCTTTGTGGCGGCCGGACAATGGCAGCGGTGTCGATGATGCGGTGAGCACTATCCGCGTGGGACACAATGGGGCTCATGAACAGTCCCCCATGCCGCCCTGCGGGGTGCCGGCCGTGATCACCGTGACCGACCTCGTGGATTCCCTGGGGGCCGGGCTTCTGCGTACGGTCCTTGCGGCCGGGAACGCCGAGGTGCACGACGTCGCCCTGGCCGAGCCCGGTGACACCGCGGGCCGGCCCGGGGAACTCGTCCTGGG
>NZ_JBIAXG010000135.1:0-1630 GCF_042896465.1 Streptomyces sp. NPDC001292 | reverse complement strand
GGCTCTGGCCCGTAGTCGGTGGTGACGCCGAGTAGCGGTCAGGGCAGAAGGATGCGGTGGCGGAGGAGGTCGAATCCGGCGCGTCCGTGCATCTGCCTCATGATCTTCTTGGTGCGGGTGTTGACGCCTTCGGTGCGGCCGTTGTGGTAGGGCAGGGTGAGGCCGGCGTTCACGGCGGACCGGTCGATTTCGAGACCGTTGGTGAAGCTGCGCAGGTGAGGCAGGTCGATGGCCCGGGCGGTCGTGATCCACTCGGTGAGTTTCACGTCGTTGCCCTCGGCCGGTTTCAGCAGGGCGGCGAAACCGCGTACGAGATCGGCGAGTGCGGTCATCTCCGGGCAGGCCGCGGCGATCTTCTCCAGCAGGGTCGTTTCCTTCGGGCGCAGGTTTTCGGGGTCGGTGAGCATCAGGCGGGTGGCGTGACGTGGGGTGGTGACGGGGCGGTCGCCTTCGGCGCGGCCCTGGTTGAGGTAGCGGACCAGCAGGTTGGCGCTGCCGGTGTAGCCCAACTCCCGGATCTCTTCGAGGAGGTGGGTGACCGGGACGGCGGGTTCCTCGGCACGGCGCCGACGCAGGTGCTCGCGGTAGGGGTCGACGAGGGTGGGCCGGTAGGCGGGGGCGATGCGCAGGGCTTGTGGTTCGGGCATGCGGGCGTAGCGTTTGACGGTGTTCAGGGCCAGGTTGAGGCGGCGGGAGCAGTCGAGCAGGCCGACGCCCTGGCCGAGGAGATCGTGGATCTTGTTCCAGCGTTCGCGGGTGGTCTGCTCGCGTACTCCGCCGGGGCGGGGCGGGTTGATGGTGGCCCAGCATCCGGCGTGGGCGCGGACCTCGAGCTGGACTTTGTCGCAGAGATTTCGCCAGAGGTGCCATCGGTCGCTGACCTGCACTGCGTCGGGCAGGGCTCGGCGGACGGCCTCGGCATAGGTGGCCGAGCCGTCCCGGCACACGACCTGGACACCCGGATGTTCGCGCAGCCAGGACTCCAGGGTGGCCGCCTCGCGGTCGGGCAGGACCGCGACGCGCCGGCCGGTCTCGGCATCCGTGATGATCGTGGCGTAGCGGTGGCGGCGGCGCAGGGCGAAATCGTCCACGCCGATCACCCGCGGGATGGCCTGCTGCGGCAGCGGCAGGCGCCGCAGATGGCGCAGCGCGGTACTGCGGGAAACGGGCATGGCCAGCAGGCCGGCCAGGCGTGCGGCCGCCCGGCCGCATAACTCCCGCGCCACCTCGGATATCTGCCCGACAAGACGCACCGTGCGGCGCTGATGGCGCTCCAGCAGTCCGGGAATCTGCTCGCGGAAGGTCTGCCGCCAGCAGTCCAGGGCCGGACAGGCCAGCCGCCGTACGCGCAGGTGGACGACGACCTGGCGGCCGTCGACCGGCACGTCCCTCACCGTTCGGCGGTGATAACCGTGCACCTTCGCCGTCGGCGTCCCGCACACCGGACACGGCACCGCCACGTCCCGGGTCCGGGCCGAGACCACCACTGCGTCGCCGCCGTCTGCCACGTCCTCGACGACCAGCGCCGAGAGCCCCGAAAACACCGTCCCGATAAGGGAGTTGATATCCACCACAAGATCATGATCGAGGGCGGCTACTCGGCGTCACCACCGACTACGGGCCAGAGCCT
>NZ_JBIAXG010000134.1:0-1666 GCF_042896465.1 Streptomyces sp. NPDC001292 | reverse complement strand
TCCGCGCCACCTGCGACTCCAGCAACCCCACCAACGACACATCCGGCACCTCAGCAGCCGTGTCGTTCCACTCCACCAACACCCGACGCCGCTCGGCCTCACCCAGCACATCCAGCGCCGAGACCCGCACCGACGGATCGGCAACAAGCGCCTCCAGCGCCCACACCCACCGCGCCGCCAACTCCTCAGCCGTAGCGGCATCGAACAGATCCGCCGCCACCGTCATCACGCCACGCAGGCCCACCGACGCGCCCGCGTCGTCGAAGACCTCGCCGACACTCATTTCGATGTCGAACTTGGCCGCCTGCGCTCCGGCCGACATCCCCCCGCCGCCTGCGCCGGGAAGGTTCACCGTCGCCTCGGTGACGTTCTGAACGGTGAGCATCACCTGGAACAGCGGGTGCCGGGCCAGTGACCGCGCCGGGGCCAGCTCCTCCACCAGCCGCTCGAACGGCACATCCTGATGGGCGAAGGCCGACAGCCCCGTCTCCCGCACCCGCGCCAGCAGCTCGCGGAATGTAGGGTCTCCCGACAGGTCGGTGCGGATCACCAGCGTGTTGACGAAGAAGCCGACCAGGTCGTCCAGGGCCTCGTCCGTGCGGCCGGCAATCGCCGAACCGATCGGGATGTCGGTGCCCGCGCCCATCCTGGACAGCAGCGTGGCCAGGGCCGCCTGCAGCACCATGAACACGGTCACGCCCTCGGCCCGCGCCAGCTCCACCAGCCGCGCATGCACGTCCGCGGGGATCTCCAGAGGCACACTGCGCCCCTGGTAGCTCGCCACCGCCGGACGCGGCCGGTCGTACGGCAGCTCCAGCTCCTCCGGAACACCCGCCAGCGCTGTCCTCCAATACGCCACCTGGCGGGAGATCAGACTCTCCGGGTCGCTCTCCTCACCCAGGAGTTCGCGCTGCCACAGGGTGTAGTCGGCGTACTGCACCGGGAGTTCCGCCCACTCGGGAATTCGTCCCTCGCGCCGCGCCGCGTACGCATTCGACACGTCACGCGCGAGCGGACCGGTCGACCAGCCGTCGCCGGCGATGTGGTGCACCACCACGACCAGCACCCGCTCCCCCGACCCCGCGTCGAAGAGCCAGGCCCGGAAGGGCACTTCGACCGCGAGGTCGAAGGCGTACGTCTGTGCCGCGGCGACCGCACCGGCCAGCTCCTCCAGCGCCACGTCGACCACCTGGAGCTCCCACTCCAGATCCTGAAGATCCAGGATGCGCTGGTACGGCTCTCCGGCCGCGACGGCGAACACCGTGCGCAGCACCTCGTGCCGCCCCATCACATCCCGCAGTGCCGCGCCCAGCGCCTCGCGGTCGACGTCACCTCCCAGACCGAGCACCAGGGGGATGTTGTACGTCGCACTCGGGCCCTCGAGCTGTCCGAGGAACCACAGCCGGCGCTGCGCGAACGACAGCGGGACCCGCTCCGGACGCTCTACTGCCGTCAGTGCCGCCCTGGCCGTTCCGACGTCGGCCAGGCGTGTGGCCAGTTCCGCCACGGTGGGGGCCTCGAACAGCATGCGTATCGAGACTTCGACGCCGAGCACGGCCCTTATCCGGCTGACCAGTCGTACGGCGAGGAGTGAGTGTCCGCCCAGGGCGAAGAAGTCGTCGTGGACGCCGACCTCCTCCACTCCGAGGACCTGCGCGAAGGCGGC
>NZ_JBIAXG010000133.1:0-1671 GCF_042896465.1 Streptomyces sp. NPDC001292 | reverse complement strand
CTAGGAGCGTGTCTCAGTAACCGGCAACCCGCCTGCGGTTCGTGATCATTCATGCAGGATGATGTTGGTATGGGTGGTGGCGATGGGTTGTTCGAGGTCGAGCCGGTGGAGAAGAAGCGGCCGCAGGGTCGTCCGGCGGCGGTGGACAAGACGTTCCGGGCGTTCGATCCGCACCAGGTCCTGCTGCTGCCGCCGTCGCTGGACGAGTGGCTGCCCGAGGACCACCTGGCACGGTTCGTCGCCGAGCTGGTCGACGAGGTGCTCGACCTCGGCCCGGTCCTGGCGGACTACACCGACAAGCGCGGCTACCCGCCCTACGACCCGCGGCTGATGGTGCGGCTGCTGATCTACGGCTACACCACCGGCATCCGCTCGTCCCGGGCGATCGAGCGCAAGTGCGCCGACGATGTCGCGTTCCGGTTCCTGGCCGCCGACCAGGCCCCGGACTTCCGCTCGATCGCCCGGTTCCGCCGCCGCCACCTGGACGCGCTGGCCGACCTGTTCCTCCAGTCACTGCACCTGGCGCAGAAGCTGGGCATGGTCAAGCTGGGCCGCGTCGCCCTGGACGGCACCAAGCTCGAGGCCAGCGCCTCCAAGCACAAGGCGATGAGCTATGGCCGACTGACCGACAAGGAGGAGCGCGTCGAGGCCGAGATCGCCGAACTGGAGGCCAAGGCCCGGGCTCTGCTGGCCGAGGCGGAGGCCACCGACACCGCCGAGGTCCAGGCATTCGGCGCCGACGGCAAGGATGTGGACCTGCCCGCCGAGCTGGACCGCCGGGAGAAGCGCCTGGCCAAGCTGCAGGCCGCCCGCGCGCAGATCGAGGCCGAGGCCGCCGACAAGGCCCGCGCTCACGCCGAGGGCACCGAGCGCAGACGCCAGGAGCGCGCCCGCGCCGCCGACGAGCAGGCCGTCACCGACGCCGGCGAGAAGGCCGCCGCCAAGGCCCGGCCCAAGCCCAAGGCGCAGGCCAACTTCACCGACCCCGACTCGCGGATCATGAAGAACAGCGACGGCGCCTACATCCAGGCCTACAACGCCCAGGCCGTCGTCGACGACAAGCACCAGGTCATCACCGCCGCCGACGTGACGACGAACCCGTCGGACGCGCTGAACTACACCACGATGCTCGACCAGTCCGCGCACAACACCGGCGCTCATCCCCGGCAGGCGCTGGTCGACGCCGGGTACTGCTCGGAGGCGAACCTGGAAGCCGCGAAGAAGCGCCAACTGTCCTGCGGCACGGACACGTTCATGGCCACCGGCCGACTCAAGCACGACGAGCAGGTCCCGCCCGCACCCCGCGGACGCATCCCCAAGGACGCCACCTTGAAGGAGCGGATGGCCCGCAAGCTGCGAACCAAGCCCGGCAAGGCCGCCTACAGCCGCCGCAAGGCCATCGTCGAACCCGTCTTCGGCCAGATCATGATCTGCCAGAACGGCCGCCGGCTCCTCCTGCGGGGCGAGAACGGGGCGCGGGGCGAGTGGCGGCTGCTGGCTGCCTGCCACAACCTCCGCAAGATCTTCCGACACGCCGGAACGGCGGGGCTCACCGCACTGACCGGGTGACCAGCCCGGCAGGTCGGGACCCCGGGCCCGCCGCCCGACCGCAATCAATCACACCGATCACGACCGACCGGCCAATTGCCCGTTACTGACCCACGCTCCTAG
>NZ_JBIAXG010000132.1:0-1674 GCF_042896465.1 Streptomyces sp. NPDC001292 | reverse complement strand
AGGCGGTCCTCGTGTTCTTCGTGGCGGGGGTCGGCAAGGATCTCGATGAGGTAGTCGTATCCCCAGATGCCGCCGCAGTCCTCGGGCGGGCAGGCTCGGCGGCCGGTGAGGCATCGGGGGTAGGGGGTGCCGGCCTCCGGTGCGGTGACGTCCTCGATGAGGATGTCGTGTTCCCAGTCGTCGCCGAAGTCGTAGGTGTAGCGGAGCCGGTCGCCGGTGCGGGGCGCCACCTGGCCGAGCCGCTTGGAGGCGGCGCTGCGGATTCCCAGGTCGCGGTCGGCGACGCCGTATCGGTCCCGGCCGGTCTCGAAGGCCCACATGTGGTAGTCCTCCCAGCCGAAGGCGGCCTGGATGACGTCGTGCAGCTCGCGCAGGGTGATACCTGACGGCACCTCCAGGCGGCGCCAGATCGGAGGCCGGGAGTCCCGCAAGGTGATCTTGATCTTGTGCACGGTCTTGCTCGGTGCCGTCTGCGGGGTCTTCGCGCTCCTGCTGTTCGCCATGGCGGCCATCCTGCCACCCATACCCGCCTTGCCCCGGTGGAACGTCTACCGCCGCCCCCAGCAATGATCAACCCGATTCATGGATTCGAAGGGGTGGGGCGCGTGCCGGTGGCAAGTCCGTTCCAGGTGGCCTGGGACGGTGAACAGCGCAAAGTGCTGGAGGAGTTAGCGCGGTCACGGACCGCGCCGTTGCGCCGGGTGCAGCGGGCCCGGGCCGCGCTGGCCTATGCGGACGGTGGCGCGAATGCGGCCATCGCCCGCGCCCTTGGCGTGCATCTGGACACCGTACGGCGCTGGCGCAAGCGGTTCGCCGCCGACGGCCTGGCCGCGCTGGAGGACCGGCCCCGGCCGGGTCGCTCCCGCCGTTACGGCCCCGACGTGCACCTGGCCATCGTCGCCACCGTCACCTCCGCCCGGCCCGCAACCGACAGCCACTGGACTCACCGAGCCATCGCCCATCGCCTGGACGCGATCGGGATCTCTGCGTCCCAGGTCGGGCGGATCCTGGCCGGCCTCGACCTCAAACCGCACCTGGTACGTGGCTGGCTCACCCGCCCGGAGGATCCGGACTTCTACGCCAAGGCCGCCGAGGTCTGCGCACTCTATCTGCGCTGCCCGCCCCACTCGGTGGTGCTCAGCGTGGATGAGAAAACCGCGATGCAGGCCCGCTCCCGCCGCCATCCGACCCGCCCGGTGAAGCCCGGCCAGACCGAGCGGCGCGAGTTCGAGTACCGCCGCCACGGCACCGCCTCCATTATCGCGGCCCTGGACGTGCACACCGGCCAGGTCCTGGTCGAAGACATCGTCCGCAACGACTCAGCCACCTTCATCCGCTTCCTGCGGATGCTCGACCAGTCCATTGACCCGAAGCTCACGATCCACCTGGTCCTCGACAACGGGTCCTCCCACGTCTCGAAGGCGACCCGGGCCTGGCTGGCAGCGCACCCGAGGTTCGCCGTCCACCGCACACCCAAACACGCCTCGTGGCTCAACCAAGTCGAGATCTTCTTCTCGATCCTGGCCCGCCGGCTGCTGCGGCGCGGTGAGTTCACCTCGCGCCAGGACCTCATCGACCAGATCCGCGAGTTCACCCTCGCCTACGACGACGAGGCCCGACCGTTCCGCTGGACCTACGACGGAACCCCACTCAAAGCCGCATAACCCTCGCAAG
>NZ_JBIAXG010000131.1:0-1680 GCF_042896465.1 Streptomyces sp. NPDC001292 | reverse complement strand
GGATCGGTTGAGGTTGTGCATGCCGTGAGGGTGCAGGCGTTCGATGAGCTGACCGCATTCGAAGCGGGTTCCGGCGCGGGGCGAGGGCGACGAGGCGGGCGCGTTCACAGCCCGCCACCGCCGTCGGCGGACTCGGGGAATGTGGCTGCAATTCGACTGGGGCGAAGGCACGCGCATCGGCGGCCGTCGGACCTGGCTGTTCTGCGCATGGCTGTCGTGGTCGGGATCCCGGGTGGTCATCCCGGTCTGGGACTGCACCCTGGGCACGCTGGTCGCCTGCCTGGACACCGCCCTGCGCCGGATCGGCGGGCACCGACCTGTGTGCTGACCGACAACGCCAGGACCGTGACCGTCGAGCACATCGCGGGCATACCGCCTCCGGCACCCGCAGATGGTCGCAGCCGGCCGGCACTACGGCTGCCAGGTCATGACGTGTGTGCTCTACGACCCCAGGCCCTCGCAGGCAAGGGGGTGGTCCCCTTGAACTGACCCCTCAGACCGGAAACACATGGCCACCAGCTTGGAATTTTTTGATGGCCATGGACCGGGAGAACCGCCACCTGGGCATCGCAATGGCTGTTGACAGCTGTGTGCCCGCACGTTCTGCAAAGCCGAGGACCCCCGGTGGGCAAGGGCGGGCGCGTCAACGGCGCCGGATGCCGCCGAGGGCAGGGTGCAGCTTTCCGAAAACCGGTTGGGCGCGGGCCCGTACCGCTGGCCTGCTTCTCCCACGCCTTCCTTGATCCACGACGTGGTGCCCGCGGGCACGCTGGCCGGATGCCCGCAACCCACGCTGGAAGCGGAGGGCGGCTTGACCATCCGCCCCTGGGCGGACAAGGACGCCCCCGCCGCGCTCACAGTGTTCCAGAACCCGGCCATTCAGCCTGGATCCACCGCGTAATGCCTGATCACGTGACGTGATCGGTTTCCGGGTGGATGTCCCGCATCCGGGCAGGGGATTTCCGGTTGGCTGCACTGGTGGCAGGTTCTTCACGGTCCTTCACGTCGCGGGAGGCGGGGTGCGCGGCCGGTCAGGTGCGCAGGCGGTGGCCGGCTGCGGTCCACAGCTGTTCCAGCGCGTCGCGTCAGGGCCACCGCGCCGGGAGGTGCCGGGTCAAGGTCTGTGCCCCAGCGGTCAGCCGGGCCGGGGCGCCTGATGCGGCCGCCAAGACGGTTGTGGAGGGCTGGTTCCGCACCGGCGACGACGGCTACTTCTCCACCGCCGACCGCACGAAGGGCCTCATCATCCGCGGTGGCTTCAACGTCTGCCCGCGAAAGAACGGGGCGGTTGTGTAGGAGTGCCCCTTTGTCGCCGAGGAGTTGAGGGTATCCGTCCGTGACCCGGTCGCGTGCCGTACGGGTACCCGGGCGAGGCCCGGTTCGTCGGCGCCCTCCCGAAGGGGCCCTTTGGCGTGATCCTCACGAGGCGGATCGCTGTTCCCGCGTCGCCCGGACGCACGGTGTGCACCCCACCTCGGGAGGGGGAGGGTCGGTGGGTGGGGGATGTTTGTCAAGTCCCGAATTCCGGGGACATGACGCGGTGTGCCGGGCCGGGGTCAATGGAGGCATGGGTTCACGCAGAGCTGGTGGCCCACCGGGATGGTCTGGACGGTGTTGACGGGACGTGTGTCCCGCGGCCGCCCCGCCGGGGAACCGGCAGGACCGTTTCGACATATTCCT
>NZ_JBIAXG010000130.1:0-1713 GCF_042896465.1 Streptomyces sp. NPDC001292 | reverse complement strand
GCCTTCGAGGTCCGCGCCGTCCTGGCCGCCACCCTCGCCCCCTCCTGGGGCATCTACAGCGGCTACGAACTGTGCGAGAACACCCCGCTGAAACCGGGCGGCGAGGAGTACCTGGACTCGGAGAAGTACCAGCTCAAACCCCGCGACTGGGCGGCCGCCGAACGCGAGGGCCGCACCATCGCCCCCCTCATCACCAGACTCAACGACATCCGCCGCCGTCACCCCGCGCTGCACCGCCTGCGTAATCTGCGCTTCCACGCGACCGACAACGACGCCGTGATCGCCTACAGCAAGAGCGAGGGCCCGGACACGGTCGTCGTGGTCGCCAACCTCGACCCCCACCACACCCAGGAGGCCACGGTCTCGTTGGACATGCCGCAACTCGGCCTGGAATGGCACGGGTCGATGCCGGTGCGCGACGAGCTCACCGGCGAGACCTACCACTGGGGCAGGGCCAACTACGTACGCCTGGAACCAGGCGAACGACCCGCGCACGTGCTCCACGTCCAGCGATCGTCCACCTCGTCCGAGATCGGAGGGCCCCAGCGCCATGACTGTCAACGAGCCCGTCCCTGACATCTTCGAGGACGCCCCGGCCAGGGACCGGGACCCGGAGTGGTTCAAGCGTGCCGTGTTCTACGAGGTCCTCGTCCGTTCCTTCCAGGACAGCAACGGCGACGGCGTCGGCGACCTGAAGGGCCTGACCGCCAAGCTCGACTATCTGCAGTGGCTCGGCGTCGACTGCCTGTGGCTGCCGCCGTTCTTCAAGTCCCCGCTCCGGGACGGCGGCTACGACGTGTCCGACTACACCGCCGTACTCCCGGAGTTC
Source organism: Streptomyces sp. NPDC001292 (assembly GCF_042896465.1). Lineage (NCBI taxonomy): Bacteria > Bacillati > Actinomycetota > Actinomycetes > Kitasatosporales > Streptomycetaceae > Streptomyces > Streptomyces sp. NPDC001292. The sequence goes on along the minus strand of NZ_JBIAXG010000130.1, from coordinate 884 downwards.
GGCGACCTGGCCGACTTCGTGGAGTTCGTCGACGCCGCCCACCAGCGCGGCATGCGGGTGATCATCGACTTCGTCATGAACCACACCAGCGACCAGCACCCGTGGTTCCAGGAGTCCCGCAAGGACCCCGACGGCCCCTACGGCGACTACTACGTGTGGGCCGACGACGACAAGCAGTACCAGGACGCGCGGATCATCTTCGTCGACACCGAGACCTCGAACTGGACCTTCGACCCGGTCCGCGGCCAGTACTACTGGCACCGGTTCTTCTCCCACCAGCCGGACCTCAACTACGAAAGCCCCGCGGTGCAGGAGGAGATCCTGGCCGCCCTGCGCTTCTGGCTGGACCTGGGCATCGACGGCTTCCGGCTGGACGCGGTGCCGTACCTCTACGCCGAGGAGGGCACCAACTGCGAGAACCTGCCCGCGACCCACGCCTTCCTCAAGCGGGTGCGCAAGGAGATCGACCGGATGTTCCCGGACACCGTGCTGCTGGCGGAGGCGAACCAGTGGCCGGAGGACGTCGTCGACTACTTCGGCGACTACACCACCGGCGGCGACGAGTGCCACATGGCCTTCCACTTCCCCGTCATGCCCCGCATCTTCATGGCCGTCCGCAGGGAAAGCCGCTACCCCGTCTCCGAGATCCTCGCCAAGACCCCCGCCATCCCCGCCACGTGCCAGTGGGGCATCTTCCTGCGCAACCACGACGAGCTCACCCTCGAGATGGTCACCGACGAAGAACGCGACTACATGTGGGCCGAATACGCCAAGGACCCCCGCATGCGCGCCAACATCGGCATCCGCCGCCGCCTCGCCCCCCTGCTCGACAACGACCGCAACCAGATCGAACTCTTCACCGCCCTGCTGCTCTCCCTGCCCGG
>NZ_JBIAXG010000129.1:0-1746 GCF_042896465.1 Streptomyces sp. NPDC001292 | reverse complement strand
CCGAGGGCCGGCCAACGCCCGCGAGGAAATCCTGTGCGCTGCTTTCGCCGAAATCCTCGGCCTGGAGAGCGTGGGCGTGGACGACGACTTCTTCCGGCTCGGCGGCAATTCGCTCCTCGCTGTGTCGATGGTCGAAAACCTGCGGCAGCAAGGCGTGCCGCTCGCCGTGCGGGCGTTCTTCCAGGCACCGACGCCCGCCGGTCTCGCGGCCGTGGCCAGTGCGGAGCAGATGACTGTGCCGGCGAACGCGATTCCCGCAGGCGCGGTGGAGATCACTCCGGAGATGCTGACTCTCGTCGAGCTGTCCGCCGCCGAGATCGAGCAGGTCGTCGCCCATGTGGAGGGCGGTGCCGCCAATGTCGCGGACATCTATCCCCTCGTTCCGCTGCAGGAGGGACTGCTCTTCCACCACCTCCTCGGAGGCGAGGGCGAGGACGACGCCTACGTGACTCCGACCGTGCTGACGTTCCGGTCGCGGGAGCTCCTGGACGCGTTCGTGGACGCGTTGCAGCGGGTGATCGACCGGCATGACGTCTTCCGGACGGGCGTGGTGTGGGCGGGCCTGCGGGAGCCCGTGCAGGTGGTGTGGCGCACAGCGGTCCTTCCGGTCGTCGAAGTGGAACTGGACCCGCGAACCGTGGACCCGGCAGCCGAGCTCGTGGCCATCGGTGGCCGGTCGATGGACCTGCGGCGGGCACCCCTCATCGACGTACATGTGGCTGCCGAGCCGGGTACGACCCGATGGCTGGCGTCGCTGCGCATGCACCACATCGTCCGGGACCAGACGACGCTGGACGTGGTGCTGGAGGAGATCGAGGCGTTCCTCGACGGGCGGGGCGACCGGCTTCCCGAACCAATGCCCTTCCGGGACTTCGCGGCGCGGGCGCGCGGCCAGGTGGACCGCTCCGAGCACGAGCGGTTCTTCGCAGACCTTCTCGGCGACGTCGACGAGCCGACGGCGCCCTTCGGGCTGACGGACACACGTGGGGACGGCGGCGACGCGGTCCACGCGCGGGTGGAGCTGGAAGCTTCGCTGGCGCAGCAGGTGCGAGAGGTTTCGCGGCGGCTGGGTGCCAGTCCCGCGACGCTGCTGCACGTGGCCTGGGCCCGTACGCTGGCGGCGGTCAGCGGCCGGGACGACGTCGTGTTCGGCACGGTGCTGTTCGGGCGGATGAACGGCGGTGCGGGCGCGGACCGGGTGCCTGGACCTTTCATGAACACGTTGCCCGTTCGCGTACGGGTCGACGAACTGGGCGCCCTGGCCGCGGTCGCCGCCATGCGGGCGCAGCTGGCGGGGCTCCTTGAGCATGAGCATGCGCCGTTGGTGGTGGCGCAGCAGGCCAGCGGCGTGCTGGCGGACCTGCCCCTGTTCACGTCGCTCTTCAACTACCGACACAGCGCCGGTGGGTACCCGGAGCCCGGTACCGCCTTGGACGACGTCGACATCGTGTTCAGCAGGGAGCGCACGAACTTTCCCGTGTGGGCCGCGGTCGACGATGACGGCGACAACATCGGGCTGGCAGTGGACACGGCACCGTCGGTGGACCCGGCCGCGGTGTGCGAACTGCTGCACACGACGGTGAAGGGCCTCGTCGCCGCACTGGAAGAGGCGCTGGACTCCGGGACGGACGTCCCGCTGAGCACGGTTCGGGTGCTGGGTGAGGTCGAGCGGCGTCGGGTGTTGGTGGAGTGGAACGACACGGCTGCTGAGGTGCCGGATGTGTCGTTGGTGGGGTTGCTGGAGTC
>NZ_JBIAXG010000128.1:0-1788 GCF_042896465.1 Streptomyces sp. NPDC001292 | reverse complement strand
TGGTCGGTTCCGTAGGTGGGGGTGTGGGTGGTGGTGAGGGTTTTGCCGTTGCCGAGGTACATGTGGACGCCGCAGGGGAGGCAGGGGTCGAAGCTGCGGACGGTGCGCATGATGTCGACGCCTTTGAAGGTGTCGGGGTCGTTCTCCTCGAAGATGGGTTGGCCCTGGATGGCGTCTTCGTAGGGGCCGGGGGTGCCGTAGGGGTCGCGGGGGCTGGCGTTCCAGGGGGTGGGTGGGTAGGGGTGGTAGTTGGCGATCTTCTTGTCCTTGATGACGAGGTGGTGGGAGAGGACGCCGCGGACGGCTTCGTGGAAGCCGCAGCCGATGGCTTCGTCGGGGACTTGGAAGTTTTCGAAGACTTTGGTTTCGCCGGTGCGGACGAGGGTTTGGGCTTGTTGGAGGAAGTGCAGGGCCATGGCGGCGGCGTAGGCGATGAAGTAGGGGCGGGCGCGGTCGCGTTCGATGGTGTTGGACCATTGGGGGATGGTCCATTCGAGGGTGGTTTCGGGGAGTTTTTCGCTTTGGGGGAGGGTGATGCGGACGCTGTGGCCGGTGGCTTTGATGTAGGGGGTGTCGACGAGGCCGTTCAGGGCGGTGGACCACAGGCGGGCGAGGGGGCCGCCGCCGGTGTCGAGGGCGAGGTGCTGGCCGGTTTCGGGGTGGTGCCAGCGGGGGCTCATGACCCAGCTGTAGTTGTGGTCGAAGGCGCGTTTTTGGGGGTGGGGCAGGGTGGTCTGGTTCCAGGGGTGGCGGATGTCGACGGGGTTGCCGAGGGGGTCGTGGGTGACGAAGGGTTCCTCGGCGGTCCAGTCGTCGTAGTAGGAGGAGCCGAGGAGGATGCGGATGCCGAGGTTGATGTCGATGAGGTTGTTGGTGAGGAGTTGGCCGTCGACGATGATGCCGGGGGTGACGTACATGGCTTTGCCCCAGTGGTTCATCGTCTCGTAGCGGTAGTCGACGATGTCGGGGTTCTGCCAGGCGCCCCAGCAGGCCAGGAGGATGCGGCGGCGGCCGACTTCCTCGTAGCCGGGCAGGGCCTGGTAGAAGAAGTCGAAGACGTCGTCGTTGAGGGCGACGGCCTGTTTGACGAAGTCGATGACGCGCATGAGGCGGGCGAGGTAGTCGGTGAAGACGGTGGGCTGGGGCATGGTGCCCACGCCGCCGGGATAGAGGGTGGAGGGGTGGACGTGGCGGCCTTCCATCAGGCAGAACATCTCCCGGGTGGTGCGGGACATCTTCAGGGCCTGTTTGTAGATCTCGCCCTCGAAGGGGTTGAAGGCGCGCATGATGTCGGCGATGGTGCGGTAGCCGTGGATGTGGCCGCGGGGGGCTTCGGTGCGTTCGGCGCGGGCCAGGACGCTGGGGTTGGTGGCCTTGACCATGGCTTCGCAGAAGTCGACGAAGACGAGGTTGTCCTGGAAGATCGTGTGGTCGAACATGTACTCGGCGGCTTCGCCGAGGTTGGTGATGTGTTCGGCCAGGGGTGGGGGTTTGACGCCGTAGGCCATCTGCTGGGCGTAGTTGGAGCAGGTGGTGTGGTTGTCGCCGCAGATGCCGCAGATGCGTGAGGTGATGAAGCCGGCGTCGCGGGGGTCCTTGCCCCGCATGAACACCGAGTAGCCGCGGAACAGCGAGGAGGTCGAGTGGCACTCCACGACCTCCCGGTTCGCGAAATCGATCTTCGTGTAGATGCCCAGATTCCCGATGATCCGCGTGATCGGATCCCAGGACATGTCCACGATCTGAGCGGGCTTACGCCCCGCCCGACGCGCCTCGGTGGTCGTCATG
>NZ_JBIAXG010000127.1:0-1874 GCF_042896465.1 Streptomyces sp. NPDC001292 | reverse complement strand
CCCGTAGCCGGCCAGCCCTGAACAGAGCGCTCCAGTTGGCCAGACTGGCCAACTTGGAGCGCTCGTCACAACAGACCTGCAACGGTGACCTGCGACCATCCTCGGCGCTCCAGTTCACGGCGAAGCGCCAGGTTCTCCCCGTGCGCCTGCTCCAGAGCCCTGCGGAGTTCCATGACCTCCTGGCGGTGCCGCGTCTTCAGCCGGCCGACCTCGGAGGTGAGGGCGACGATTTGCCGCTGTCGCCTTCGGCCGGGACCGGCCGGGGTGCCGGGTGGTGTGTGCGCCGCTGGTGCTCGATCCTGGCCCGCAGCTCCGGGTTCTTGTCCCGCAGCTCCGGGTTCTTGTAGAGGAAGTTCTGTGAGACGCCGGCCTCGCGCTGGACGGCTTGGAAGGTCACCTGCTCGCCGCGCTTGACCAGCGGCCGTATCGCCGCCTCGGCGGCCTTGGTCTTCTCTTCCGACTTCCGGCGGGCGGCTTCCTTGAGGGTGTCGATCCGCTGCTGCCTGTTGTCGCTCACGGCTGCGTCCCCCGGTGGCGGGTGGTGTCGATCGTGATCGTGGTCGGCCCGGCGGTCGGACTCCCGGCGCCCTGGCAGGGGCGCCCGGGGCTCCCCTGCATGGAAGCCGACAGCTTCACCAGGGCGTCACGCTCGGCCTTGCGCTGGACGAGCCACACGTTGTCGGCGGGCATCGGCCGACCGTGCCGGGCCTGGAAAGCGCTGGCCGGCCGCTCGATCAGGGCCTCGGTCTCGCCAAGCTGCCGCCGCAGCGTCTCCAAGCGGCTGGAGTCGGTGACGAACACCGAGCAGGTCAGACATGCATTGCCCTTGTCGCAGGACTGGAGCGGAGGAAGCAGGCAGTATCCGTGCGGCAGGAATCGATGAAGGAGATCAGGTGAAATGATCGCGCCCTCTGGCCGTCGTCCCGTCCAGTGTCACCGTGATCAAGGATGCGGCGGATCCGGTACTTCGCCTCGCTCGCCGTCGACACCGACCCGGCCGCCGACGCGGCCCGCATGCCTGACATCGGCCAGAGCACTGGCATCGATCTCGGCCTGGCCCACTTCGCGGTCCTGTCCGACGGCACGAAGATCGACTCCCCGCGGTTCCTGCGCCGCGCGGGGAAGAAACTCAAAAAGGCCCAGCGGGAGCTGTCCCGCAAGCAGAAGGGCTCGCAGAACCGGGCCAAGGCCCTCCGGAAGGGGCCCGCGCGCACGCGCGGGTGGCCGACGCGCGCCGCGAGTTCCACCACCGGCTCTCCACCCAGCTGATCCGTGAGAACCAAGCGGTCGCGGTGGAGGACCTGGCGGTGGGCGGCTGGCGCGCACCCGGCTGGCCAGGAGCATCCACGACGCGGGGTGGTCGCAGTTCGTGAGCATGCTGCAGTACAAGGCGGCCCGGTACGGGCGGACCTTCGTCAAGGCCGGACGGTTCGAGCCCACCAGCCAGGTGTGCTCCACCTGCGGCCACCGCGACGGCCCCCTGCACGTGCGGAAACGGACCTGCATCGCCTGGAGCACCGTCCATGACCGGGACCACAACGCCGCCCTCAACATAAAACAGGCCGCCGGACCGGCGGTGACAGCCTGCTTCAGCGCCGGTTAAGACCAGAACCCGTCCTGGCACAGCGTGAAGAAACAGGAAGCCAAGGAATCCCATACGGAAAACCGTGCCGCGTAGCGGCACAGCACCCCGTGGGACGGCCAGAATCCTCGGGCTACACCCGAACACCCGAGGAGCATGTCAAAACTGTCGGCCACACAGGTGGAACTGGCCGCATCAGCCGACCGCGCCGAGGAGTTGATCCGCGAGAGGATCAACCGCAACGGCACATCGTGCCCGAGACCGTGCACGCCGACCGCGGCACATCGACGAC
>NZ_JBIAXG010000126.1:0-1875 GCF_042896465.1 Streptomyces sp. NPDC001292 | reverse complement strand
GCAGCGCGGGCACAGGTCTCCTCAGTGGTCACAGAGCGTCGCAACTCCATGATCACCGGGATCTGTGCCCGTTCTGTTGCCGGGGTCCCCAACCGGCCCCTATCCGCGCGGCCTCTTATCTCCTTGAAGATCGGATCGACCAGCGGTCCGCCAGTCGCGCCGATCGTGGTGAGGACCGTCGGCACGCCGAGAGCCTTGGCGGTCTCCGCCAGCCCGGCCACGTTGTTGACCAGGTCTGCGGGCGACCGGGGCGTGGTCATCAGCGCGACCCCTGGCTGGTGGTCGATCAGGACGACAGCAGAGTTGTCGATGGTGAGTTCGTTCGGGTTCTCGGTCACGGTTCTCTCCCCTTCGGTGGGTGCGGTGGCGTTCCCGCTGAGAACCGAGTTTCGTGAAGTCGGGGTAGCATCACATCGGTCAAGTAACTGGTGGTGTGGACGTTCGCCGCCCGCAGTCATTCGACTGCCCCGCGACCGATGTCCCTCAGAGCCCTGGCGTAAAGGAGTCGCAGGCCCCTGGCCTGCCCTTCCGCAAGCCAATCCGCACATGCGAGACCAACCGCGGGCAGACCGCAGAGTGCGAACCAACGCTCAGGTCTCGTGACCGGGTGGCCAAGTGCCCCATAAGGGCTGTCCCGCGCGCGCCTCACCAGCATAGGTTCTCCTCCAAGTGCCGGACACTGGTGGTGCCGGGGATGGGCAGCATTTGCGGGCCGCAGTGCAACTGCCAGGCCAGGGTGATCTGTCCCGGGGTGGCTTGGTAGTCGGCGGCGATCAGGTTGATCACCGCGTGGAACAGGTCGCCCTCCCCGGCCGGAGGGAGATCCGCCGGGTGCCAGGGCGAGAAGACGATGCCAGCCTCGTGCGTGAGGCGCTGCACGTCCGCGTGCTGCCGCGTCGTCACGTTGCAGTGCACGGTGACGGCCGCGATGTCGGTGATCGCCATGGCGGTGCGAAGCTGTTCGGCACTGACGTTGGCGAGGCCGATGCGGCGGATGAGACCGCTCTGCCGCAAGCGATCGTCCACCTCGAGAACGCCGGGTTCGTCACCGGGGAGATTCTGCACGTCGACGGCGGCCAGAACGCCGGGCACTGAACATGGGGCCGTGGCCGGCAGCTGTGAGCCCGATTCCATCTGGTGGGAGACCCTCGATGGGCGGTACGACAGACAGCGAAGCGATCCTGCGCGGCGTCCTCGACCAGTGGAAAGCGGGCTTCGACGCGCACGAACCGCGGCGGGTCGCCTCGCACTTCGCTGAGGACGCGATCTTCCAGGGGCTGCACCCTTACAGCGTCGGACGCCAGGGGGTCGTCGACTACTACGAGTCTCAACCGCTCGGCATGACGGCCGCTCATCGGATTCTCAAGACCAGACAGCCCGCGGACGACCTCGTGCTCGCCTATCTGAGTGTTGACTTCTCATTCACCGACCGCTCAACCCTGGGTGTCAAACTCGGCCTATTGGCTAAATGCACAGAGGGCGGCTGATGCATCAGCCACTACCAGGTCTCTCAACTTTGCGGCGAATCGCGATCAGGAACCGTTACCGACTCATCACGCAGGGTGCAAGCCGGGGTATTCATGTATGAATCACACCTCGGCGCCGACTCGCCGTGTCGGATCACGCTAGGCATTGACCTGCATGATCACGATTTGCCGCAAAGTCGAGTGGCACGGGAGGCAGCGGCGGTCCAGGATTGGCGGCAACTGGAGGTCCCCGTCGGCGTCACCGAGGGTCCAGGCTCAGAGCAAGAAGGGGTTACCGTGATCGACACGGACGAGCTAGGAGCGTGGGTCAGTAACGGGCAATTGGCCGGTCGGTCGTGATCGGTGTGATTGATTGCGGTCGGGCGGCGGGCCCGGGGTCCCGACCTGC
>NZ_JBIAXG010000125.1:0-2043 GCF_042896465.1 Streptomyces sp. NPDC001292 | reverse complement strand
GCAGGTCGGGACCCCGGGCCCGCCGCCCGACCGCAATCAATCACACCGATCACGACCGACCGGCCAATTGCCCGTTACTGACCCACGCTCCTAGGCGAACACTGCCATTGTCGCCCGGGCGGCACGGCAGTGGGTCAACCGATCGGATGACCCTCCCGTAGGCCGTTCCACGCGCCGGAAGCAGCCGGTACGTCGACGGGAAGACGTGCTGAGCGGGCCGAGAGTGGAGGCACAGCGCAGGAAGCGCTGAGTCCTTTGGTACCCGCTCAGGCATGCCGATCCGGCGGCCCGGGTGCCGAGGAACGCGACACGACTGGAGAGGTACCCGTGATGCAGCACAAGGCCAAGAAGTTCTCCGCCCGCGCCAAGGCCATCACCTCCGTGGCGGCCGTGGCAGCGGTCGGTGCCGGTGTGGTGGGAGCGGTGTCCGCCTCCGCCGACACCCCGGCCGCCGCTCCGGTCGCGGCCGTGGCCGCGGTGAAGAGCAAGACCACGTTCACCAGCACCCACCTGACGGCCGACGCCGCCACCGGCGCCGCGCGGGCTGCGCTGAAGGCCGCCCAGAAGGAGGGCCAGCGGGTGACCGTCGCGGTGGTCGACCGCAACGGCAACACGATCGTCACCCTGCGCGGCGACGGCGCCGGCCCCCAGTCCTACGACTCGGCGATCAAGAAGGCGTACACCGCCGTCTCCTGGAACGCGCCCACCTCCGAGCTGGTCAAGCGCCTGGACTCGGCGCCGACCCTGAAGGACATCCCGGGCACGCTGTTCCTGGCGGGCGGTGCCCCGGTCGCGTACGACAACGCCCCGATCGCGGGCATCGGCGTCGCGGGCGCCCCCTCCGGCGACCTGGACGAGAAGTTCGCCCAGGCCGGCGTCGCGGCGATCAGCGACGGGCGCTGACCCCGCCCCGTAGCACCACCCGAGCGAACGACGTCCCCGAGTGAGCGACGTCCCCGGGCCGGCGGGCGCTCGGCCACTGCGGCGCGTGGGAACACCCGCCCCGCGCGCCGCAGGTTCCGGCCGCTTCTTCCCTCCCGGCTCCTCGCTCACCACCCCTTTCCGCTCCTCTGCTTTGCTTGTCTTCCTTGCCGCCGTCGCCGTCGCCGTCGTCCTGTTGTCCGTTGCCACCCTGTGGAGGAGTTCCGTCGTGGCCAAGAAGTCACTTTCCCCGACCGACCGCGCCCTGCTGGACGCCGCACACCGGGGCGACGTCGCCGTCCTCCGCGAGGCGCTGGCAGCCGGCGCCGACCGTGAGGCGCGCGACGAGCAGGGCCGTACGCCCCTGTTGCGCGCGGCCCTCGCCGACGAGGTGGAGGTGGCCCGGGTGCTGGTCGACGCGGGCGCTGACGTGAACGCGCAGGACGACCGCCTGGACAGCGCGTGGCTGGTGACCGGGGTGACCGGAAGTGTGGCGATGATGCGCGCACTGCTGCCCGGTGGGCCCGACCTGAAGCTGACCAACCGGTTCGGCGGGGTGTCGGTGATCCCGGCGAGCGAGCGCGGTCACGTGGCCTACGTACGGGCCGTGCTGGCCGAGACCGCTATCGACGTCGACCACGTCAACCGGCTCGGCTGGACGGCGCTGCTGGAGGCGGTGATCCTCGGTGACGGCGGGCGCACGCACCAGGAGGTGGTGGAGGTGCTGCTCGGAGCGGGCGCCGACCCGCTGCTCCCGGACGCCGACGGGACGACGGCCCGCGCCCACGCCGAACGTCGCGGCTTCCGCGGGATCGCGGCCGTTCTGCGCGAGGCCGAAGCGCGGGCGGACTCGGAACGCGGCAAGGCCGGGCGGCGATGAGCGGCACACCGGTCATCGCGCCCGCACCGCGGTCGTCGCGATGCGGGCGCGGTGACCGGACGCGCGCCGAGCAGTGACATCCGGGCCGTCTGTCAAGAAGCGGCCGTGCCCGGCCGCCCGACGCGGAAGGCGCGGTGCAGTTCGCGCAGGCGGCCGGTCAGGGCCGGAACGGGGCCCTGCACCGTCAGGCCGGGCACCACGTCCTGGATCCGCAGGCAGCGCACCGGGGAGGGCGGCACGTC
>NZ_JBIAXG010000124.1:0-2087 GCF_042896465.1 Streptomyces sp. NPDC001292 | reverse complement strand
GCGTTCGCGCACCAGGATGTGCCGTTCGAGCGGCTGGTGGAGGAGCTGGCCCCGGTGCGCTCGCTGGCCCGGCACCCGCTGTTCCAGGTCATGCTCACTGTGCAGAACAACGCCGAAGCGGTAGTCGAGCTGCCCGGCGTCCAGGCCGGAGGGGTGCCGGTCGGAGCAGCGGTCGCCAAGTTCGACCTCGATGTGAGCGTCGCGGAGCGTTTCGACAGCGAGGGTGCTCCGGCCGGTCTGCGGGGAGTGGTTGTCGTCGCTGCGGACCTCTTCGATGTGGAGAGTGCGGAGCGGTTCGCTGAGCGGTTGTCGCGGGTGTTGGGGGTGGTGACGGCTGATCCGTTGGTGCGGGTGGGTGCGGTGGATGTGCTGGGTGAGGTCGAGCGGCGGCGGGTGGTGGGGGAGTGGAACGACACCGGTGTGGGGGTGTCGGTGGTGTCGTTGGTGGAGCGGTTCGAGGGGTGGGTGGCGCGGACGCCGGATGCGGTGGCGGTGGTGTTCGAGGGTTCCGCGGTGTCGTATGCGGAGTTGGACGCGCGGGCGAACGGGTTGGCCCGGCTGTTGGTCGGTCGGGGTGTGGGGCCGGAGTCGGTGGTGGGTCTGTGTCTGCCGCGTGGTGTGGAGATGGTTGTGTCGATTCTGGCGGTGTGGAAGGCGGGCGGTGCGTATGTGCCGCTGGATCCGGAGTATCCGGCGGAGCGGGTCGCGTTCATGCTGGCCGATTCCGGTGCCGGGGTCGCGGTGACCGTCTCGCAGTGTGCGCCGCTGGTGGGGACGGTGGCCTCGGTGGTGCTGGACTCCTGCGAAACCGCTGCTGAACTGCGGGAGTTGGGTCTGGGCGCTTTGGATGGCGACGAGCGGCGAGTGTCTCTGCTGCCCTGTCATGCCGCGTATGTGATCTATACGTCGGGTTCGACGGGGGTGCCGAAGGGTGTGGTGGTGTCGCAGGGGTCGTTGGTGAATCTGGTGTCGGTGTTCGGTCCGTTGATGGGTGTGGGGTCGGGGGTGGGGGTGTTGCAGTTCGCGTCGTTCAGTTTCGATGCGTCGGTTCTGGATGTGGGTGTGGCGTTGGGTTGTGGTGGGACGTTGGTGGTGGCGGGGGTCAGGGAGCGTGCGGAGCCTGGCTTGTTGCGGGCTTTGGTGCGTAAGTGGGATGTGGGGGCGGCGAGTGTGGTGCCGTCGTTGCTGGGGGTGTTGGGGGCGGGGGATCTGCCGGGTGTGGAGACGTTGTTGGTGGGGGCGGAGCCGATCGGGGTGGAGTCGGCCCGGGTGTGGGGTGAGGGTCGTCGGCTGGTGAATACGTATGGTCCGACGGAGGCGACGGTGATGGTGGCGGCGGGCCGGGTCGCGGCTGGTGTGGGGGGTGTGGTGCCGTTCGGGCGGCCGGTGGCCAATACGCGGTTGTATGTGCTGGATGCGGGGCTGTCGCCGGTGCCGGTGGGTGTGGCGGGTGAGTTGTATGTCGCGGGTGCGCAGGTGGCGCGGGGGTATGCGGGGCGTGCGGGCCTGACGGGTGAGCGGTTTGTGGCGGATCCGTTCGGTGCCGGTGGTGGGCGGATGTACCGGACGGGGGACCGGGCTCGTTGGACGGCGGATGGGCAGTTGGTGTTTGCGGGGCGTGCGGATGAGCAGGTGAAGATCCGTGGGTTCCGGATCGAGCCGGGTGAGGTCCGCTCGGTGGTGGAGTCGCATCCGGGGGTGGCCCAGGCCGCGGTGCTCGCCCGGGAGGAAACTCCGGGTGACAAGAGGCTGGTCGCCTACGTCGTTCCGACGGATGGCAGGCCTGACGGGCTGCCGTCGCTGGTGCGGACCCATGTGGGCGAGCGTCTGCCCGACTACATGGTGCCCTCGGCCGTGGTCGTCCTGGACGCGCTGCCGTTGACGGTGAACGGCAAGCTGGACCGCAAGGCCCTGCCGGTGCCGGACTATGCCAACACGATGGACAGGGGTGGCCCAGGGCGGCCGGCCGACGCGCGCGAGGAACTCCTGTGTGCCGCCTTCGCGCAGGTCCTCGGAGTGGAGGAGGTCGGCGTCCACGACGACTTCTTCGCCCTGGGCGGACACTCACTCCTCGCCGTACGACTGGT
>NZ_JBIAXG010000123.1:0-2179 GCF_042896465.1 Streptomyces sp. NPDC001292 | reverse complement strand
GTCTGTTGAGTCGGCACGGAGCGCGGTGCCGGTGTTGTCACCGGTCCGTTTCTCCGTGCCGCTCGCCGAACCCGGCGTGCGGCTCTCACCGCACCGGGCTCTCCACGGTCTCTGCCGTTCAGGCGGGGTTGAGATGCGCCCAGGGGCTGGGGATCGTGTCGCCCCGGTAGCGGTAACGGGAGACCGTCACCGTCTGGAGGCTGAACAGCTCGATCCCGTCCGCCGACAGGGGCTTCCACCGGCCGTTGTGGTCGGTGAAGCGTCGGCGGACGTCCTTCCACCTCCAGCGGTGCAGCACGATCCACCAGCTGATCACCCGGTGCCAGACGAATCTGGCGAGGGATTTCAGGGTGACTTTCGCGACCGCGTGCTTGAAGTAGTTGGCCCAGCCGCGCATGATCTGGTTGAGCCTGATCAGCACGTCCCTGGGATTCATCTGCGACGTTCTGCTCGTGAGGGCACGGATCTTGTCCTTCAGCTGCCGGATGGGACGGTCAGCGATGAAGGTGTAGACGTACCACTTGTCCGTTCCTCGCTTGCGGCGCCACTGGATGCGGAACCCCAGGAAGTCGAACCCTTCCGACATGTGCACCACCTGCGTCTTGGCCTCGGAGAGGCGAAGCCCGAGCGGTCGCAACACGTCGGCGATGTCCTCGCGCAACGCTTCGGCATCACCGCGTTCACCGGCGGTCAGAACCACGAAATCGTCCGCGTAGCGGACGATGCGCCAGTTCGGACGCCCGGCGGCACGGCGACGCCTGCGCTGGTAGGCGGTGACCATCTCCCCGCCCGGCTCCCACGGCCTGGTCAGGTGCTCATCGAGCGCCGACAGGGCGATGTTCGCCAGCAGAGGGGAGAGGATACCGCCCTGCGGGGTGCCGGTGTAGGTGTCCTCGCGGTTGTTGTCCTCGGTGAGGACGCCGGCCTTGAGGAACGCCTTGACCAGCCGCAGCACGCGCTTGTCCTTGACTCGTGCTCGCACCCGGTCCATGAGGGCCGTGTGGTCGATCGAGTCGAAGCACGCCTCGATGTCCGCGTCCAGGACCCAGCGGTAGCCGTGGGTACCGTAGAAGTGGATCTCGGCGATCGCGTCGTGTGCCCGCCGCAGGGGCCGGAAGCCGTAGGAGACCGGCTTGAAGTCGGCCTCGAAGATCGGCTCCAGCACCAGCTTGAGGGCTGCCTGGACCACCCGGTCGGCCACGGTCGGGATGCCGAGCTTGCGCACCTTCCCGCTGCCGCCGGGCTTGGGGATCTTGCGTTCACCCACCGGCAGCGGGCGGAACTCACCCGATTTAAGTACGTGGCGAAGTTCCTCCAGGAACCCATACGGGCCAGTCTCCTGCTCGACGTTGACGACTGTGATGCCGTCCACTCCGGGCGTTTTGGCCCCTTTGTTGCCCGCGACCCGTTCGAACGCCACAAGCAGCGTCGCCGGGTCGCACACGAGGTTGAACAGATCGTCGAACCTGCGGCCGTCATCGGCCGCCGCCCAACGGTGAAGTTTGGCCTGCATCCCCGATACCCGCTGGTGAGACCCCATGAGGGCCTCCGGTGCGTCGCTGTTCAGCGGCGCGTCTTTCGGCATTGCAGCCTCCTTCCCTTCTCGATTCCGCTGCCGCCCTTCCCCATGTGCCGGGCTCTCCCCGGCTCGGAGTACTACGGCGGCTCCGCCCCGTCCCGGCCCGGTCGGCCGACGGTGGGCCCAGCCTCGAACACCGCTGGACGCATTGTCCGAGGTCAGGACCGGGACGGTTCCCGTGTTCACTCGCTGTTCGATCGACGGAGGAGGAGCCCGGCTATACCCCCGCGGCATCGCCACGGCTACCCCGCAGCACTTCACCGTGGCCTTCCCGAGCGACAGACCACTGCCATCCGGAAGTTCCCCGCTCCAGGTACAAAGCAGGGACGCACCGCATCCAGCCCAGATCCGCCAGGTTCGAGCTGGTGTGGAGTCAGGGAGCGTTGACACCGGTTCCTCGCGTACTCCTCTCCGTCTTGCTTGCCGGACCCGCACCATCTGGCAGTACTGACACGTCCCGGCTTTGTCAGGGCCGCTTGCCACCCTCCCCGGCACCTCCCGGGTCAGGCTGCCCTCAGCTTCAACCGCCCTGCTGCGACAGGGCAGCGGTGGCGTCCTTTCACCGCCACTCGAACAACGTGCGCTTCACGGCGCACTACC
>NZ_JBIAXG010000122.1:0-2373 GCF_042896465.1 Streptomyces sp. NPDC001292 | reverse complement strand
GGTCGGCGTAGACGGCCACGCTCGCGATCCCGGCGTCCCGGCAGGCCCGGGCAACGCGGACAGCGATTTCGCCACGGTTGGCGATGAGCACCTTGCGCACGATTGAGGCTCCCTCCTTGAAACAAGCCGAGTTTAGGGACTGCCGACACGGCACTTCGACCCGTCCCCGATGGTGAGCTTGCCCACACGGAGCGTGATTCGAGGCGCGCTCGACCTGCGAAATCCCTTGTCGCACCGCTGTACGCAGGACTCCTCCGGAAAACCCTAGCCTTCTCATGTGGCCAAGGTCTCTGTGAGGGCGTGCTGCGACGCACTTCGTTTCTTTGTGGAGTCCCTACGAATGGCCCAATGATTCTTTGCCGGTGGCAGGACCCTTGTCCCCCGGTTTACCCGTTAGTAGCGTTCACGATGCTGAAGAGGACGCGTGGCCCGAAGAGCCTCCTTGGGGGCGGTGGCCGGGTGACGGATGGGCGGTACTCGCGGTGACAGGGCTCCGGACGGAGCGGCAGTCGGAAGTGGGTGGGACCGGTGGTGCGCAGACCGGTGGCGTGGGTGGTGGCGCTCGTGCTCTTCGCCGAGGCGTTCGGTGTGGCGGCGCTGAACTGGTTCCTCGGCGAGGTCGTGCACCGGCAGAGGATGTCCCTGGCCGATCTGGATCCGAACATGACGTCGACCTCGTCGAAGGCCGGCGGTCTGGTCTTCGGCCTCTACTTCGCCCTGTGCGGGCTGGTCGCCCTGATCGTGGCGGTGCGGGGCCGGCGGCCGGCCGGCTTCGGGCGCGTCCTGCTGATCAGCGCGGCCGTGGTGCACGGGCTGCTGGGCGCGTTCGCCTGGGGGCTGGTGGGCTGGCGGGCGTTCCTGTTCATGGTGCTGGTGCTCGGGCTCATCGTGCTGCTGCTGATGACGTACGACTCCGAGGAGGGGCCGGCCGGTGCGGTGCCGGGCGGCGGCCCCCAGGACGCGGGCGGCCACGGGGCCGAGGACGCCCCCGGGCCCGCGGACCACACGGATCACGGGGGCGGGGGCGGGGGCGGGACAGGCCACGGGATCGAGGCGGCCAGCCCCCTCACCCCTCCGGCCGAGGCCCGCACTCCCTGATCAGCCCTCGGTCGGCGCCCACAACTCGGTGATGGCCACGCCGAGTTCGGCCAGCAGACGGCGGACCAGGGGCAGGCTGATGCCGATGACGTTGCCGTGGTCGCCGTCGATGCCCTCGATGAACGGCGCCGAGCGGCCGTCCAGGGTGAAGGCACCAGCCACGTACAGGGGCTCGCCCGAGGCGACGTACGCGGCGATCTCCTCGTCCGTCGGCTCGCCGAAGCGGACCACGGTGGAGGCGGTGGCCGAGGCGTACCGCCCGCTCTCCGTGTCCCAGACGCAGTGCCCGGTCTGGAGGGTGCCGGCCCGGCCGCGCATCGCCTTCCAGCGCGCGGTGGCCTCCTCGGCGTCGGCGGGCTTGCCCAGGGCGTGGCCGTCCAGGTCGAGCACCGAGTCGCAGCCGATCACCAGCGCGCCCCGGACCTCCGGCCGGGCCGCCACCACGGAGGCCTTCGCCTCGGCGAGCGCGAGCGCGAGTTCGGCGGGGGTGGGCGCGGTGATCGCGTCCTCGTCGACGCCGCTCACGACGACCTCCGGGTCGAGCCCGGCCTGCCGGAGCAGCCCGAGCCGGGCGGGGGACTGGGAGGCGAGCACGAGACGGCGGCGCGGCTGGTCTGTCATACGGTCAGCGTATCGGCGGCGGCTCTTCCGGCTCACCTCACGCCGATCACGAACATCGCCAGCACCATGGCCAGTGCCATGAGAACGCCCAGTCGCCGCAACATGTCCTGCGTGTCACGCAGTTCCTTCGGCGGCTCGTTCTCGGGATCGGACCACAGCATCCTCCGATCGTGCGACCCCGACCACGCCACCCGCCTGAGTACGCGTACTCAACTTGCCCGCCCACACGCCCCACCGAGCGCTCGCGTGGGCGGGAGGACGGCCGTGGGTCCCACCTTGGCCGGACGGTGGCCGTGTGCCCCGGGCGGCCCGTCGGTGGACGTGTGCCCCGGGCGGGCCCTCGGTGGACGGGCCAGGGGCCGCACGGGCGTGGGCCGGACGGCCGGGGGATCAGCCGGGCCAGTACGTGCGGGCCCAGGCCGTCGGGCTCGGCTGGGGGACGCGCTGGGTGGCGATGCGGGACGGGTCGGACCAGGAGTCTCGGGGGGCCGGCGCGCCGGACGGCGTGATGGCTGCCGCCGCGGCGCGGGCCCGGACCACCGCCAGGGCGGCGGCGAGCTCCTCCGGGGTCGGGTTGCCTCGTACGACCTTGATCACAGCGGCTCCTTACAGGGGGATGTTGCCGTGCTTCTTCGGAGGCAGGGATTCCCGCTT
>NZ_JBIAXG010000121.1:0-2401 GCF_042896465.1 Streptomyces sp. NPDC001292 | reverse complement strand
CCGCCCGTAAGCCCTCCACTTGCCTCATGTCCATCCATCCACCCTGCCGCGGACGAACACAACCGGCAAATAGCACCTAACGGAGTCCTACTAGCCGAGGTTCGGGAACGGGCCGCTAGGTTCGCCATTCCCCTGACCTCGATCCGGATGCTGATGACCAACCGCAGCATCGGCTACGATGCCCCGGGCGAAGACGTCACTCATGATCCGCAACTCGACGGGATCAGCGCTGCGTTGGGGCAGGAGGAGGGCGTGGTCGAAGCACAGGCCCTGACCCCTACCCGCGTTCCTCTGCGGTGCAATTTCATCAGCAGGACTGCCAGCCCGCCGGGAGCGAGGGCGCTCGTTCCCTATGCCGAGCTGCTGGGCACAACACTCCGGCTGGTCCTGGGCTTGGACGCCGAGGATGCGGCGCAACTTGAGAACTTGCTTGATACGGGCGAGCCGGTCCCAGGGCGTTGGGAGCAAGCGGATCTATTCGACGGTTGATGCCCGTAGCCCTGTCGGCGGGTTCTGACCTGCTACTGCCGTATGGATCAAATTCTCCGCAGTCGGTGAATTGAATTCCGCGATGCATAGACGTACACGGGTTCGCCCTGCTTCATCCCTCCATTTTTGCAGCTCTTCAGGAATTGCGGCAATCGGATTCTTCCCAAGTAGGGTGCAGAGGGTGTGGCGGAAAATCCTGGTGCGGTGCTGTAAACAACTATCCCGTTCGGTCCCCAACGGGCTCGTCCTGCGGTGAGCCGTCGCGATAGAGCAGGTGCTTAGAAGGCGCTCGGCCTATTTTGGCCCGCCCCTCTCCTGAGCTGCGCTTACGCTTCACTCTGACGAAGCGTCAACGCAGCTGGGGAACGCATGGGGGAACCGCCACGCTCCGGTGGACCGGGGTGACAGCGTGAACCCCACGGGGCAACATGGCGTCACCCACATCATCCTCACACGGCTGGAGGTTGCTCCGGAAACAATTCCGCCCACTCTCGGCGTTGGTGATCTCTGAGCCGAGGAGGGGAAGGTGTCGGGCCTGAAGCTGTTTCACACGACGAAGAGCGGCGTGACTGAGGTCATGCCGCGTCTTGCTGAGGTCGAGTCGGATGTGCAGGGCCTCGTCGAGGCCAACATGGAGATGCTGCTGGGCGTCCGGTTCTTGGCGAGCGAGTACAGCACCGGCCCGGTTCACGGCGGACGCATCGACTCGCTCGGTCTCGATGAGAACGGATCGCCGGTCATCCTCCACTTTACCGACCGCAGGAGCTCGTGAACCGGCTCTGAACTGCGGCGATTCATAGACTACATGTTCGTGACGACGGGGTGGGGCTGTCGCTGTAACCCGTTGCGGAGATTCGTGGGACTGGCCGCAGGATCGTGCAGCGACGCCACTTGGGAGTCCGTTGTTTTCGCCCCGCCCTGCGGACCTCGACTCCGGATTGTTGGTGATCACTCCGTGCCCAATATTCGCTGCCCCCGGGCACCGGAAGTTCTTAGGATCCGTGCATGACTGACGAGAGTGAGCGGGCTGTGCAAGCAGCCGTTGGTGGAGAGTTGCGGCTTCTCGATCCTGAGGTGCGTGCTTCTCCGGCCCTCGTTTCGGAGCTTCTGGATCCTGAGTTCACCGAGATCGGAGCGTCCGGTCGCTGGTGGGACGCGCAGTCGATCCTCACGGTGACAAGTGCGGGAACGGTGTCCTCGGAGGCGCCGGTCAAGGTCAGCAAGATGTCAGGGACCGTCCTGGCTCCGGGGATCGTTCACCTGACGTACTTCGCTGACAATCAGGGGCGTCGGGCATGGCGGAGTTCCTTGTGGCGCCTGACGGAGACAGGCTGGCGCATGTACTTTCACCAGGGCACCTTGGCCAGCTGAAGCAAGCCTGTCCCGTCGCCTGCGGAGCGGCAGAGGCACTGATCCTCCCGCCATAACCACGAGTAGGGCCAGGCACTCGCTCCCAGAACCAGTGGGACGGCCCGTCCACCGGGACGGTGGACGGGCCGTGAAGTGGTTGGGCGGTGGGGATCAGGTGACGTCCTAGTGCAGTGCCGCATTGATCTTGCGGGGGTCATGCGGCTTTGAGTGGGGTTCCGTCGTAGGTCCAGCGGAATGGTCGGGCCTCATCGTCGTAGGCGAGGGTGAACTCGCGGATCTGGTCAATGAGGTCCTGGCGCGAGGTGAACTCACCGCGCCGCAGCAGTCTCCGGGTCAGGATCGAGAAGAAGATCTCGACTTGGTTGAGCCACGAGGCGTGTTTGGGTGTGTGGTGGACGGCGAACCTCGGGTGCGCTGCCAGCCAGGCCCGGGTCGCCTTCGAGACGTGGGACGAGCCGTTGTCGAGGACCAGGTGGATCGTGAGCTTGGGGTCGATGGACTGGTCGAGCATGTGCAGGAAGCCGATGAAGGTGGCCGAGTC
>NZ_JBIAXG010000120.1:0-3002 GCF_042896465.1 Streptomyces sp. NPDC001292 | reverse complement strand
CCGCGAGTCGGCTCCCGGAGTACATGGTTCCGTCCGCCGTCGTCGTCCTTGACGAGCTCCCGGTGACCGTGAACGGCAAGCTGGACCGCAGGGCCCTGCCCGCCCCCGAACACACCGCCACCAGCAGCCGAGGGCCGGCCAACGCCCGCGAGGAAATCCTGTGCGCTGCTTTCGCCGAAATCCTCGGCCTGGAGAGCGTGGGCGTGGACGACGACTTCTTCCTGCTCGGCGGGCATTCCCTGTTGGCCATGGAACTCGTCAGCTCGATCCGAGAGGCCCTCGGGATCGACGTACGTATCGCAGACATATTCGAGGCACCGACGGCGGCCGGGCTCGCGCGTCTGGTCGGAGACCAAAAATCAGCTAGGCCAGCATTGCGGCCGATGCGTCGCCAGGAGGAGTCCTGATGATCCCGTTGTCGTTCGCGCAGCGCCGGTTGTGGTTCATCCAGCAGATGGAGGGACCGAGCGCCACGTACAACATCCCGGTCGCACTGAGGCTGTCGGGCGCAGTGGACCGGCAGGCGCTCGCCGCCGCGTTACGCGATGTGCTCGGCCGGCACGAGGTGCTGCGCACGGTCTTCCCCGTCGAAGGCGGAGAGCCCTACCAGCGCGTCCTCGGTCTGCAGGACCTGGATTGGGAGCTCCAGGTGGTGGAGGTGGCGCCGGAGGAGCTGGACGGTGCCGTCGCCGCCGCGGCGGGACATGCCTTCGACCTGTCCGTGGACGTGCCCGTCCGGGCGTGGCTGTTCGCGGCCGGGCCGGACGAGTATGTGCTGACGCTGGTCGTGCACCACATCGCGGGGGACGGCTGGTCGATGCGACCGCTGGCCCAGGACGTCTCCGTGGCGTACGCGGCGCGGTGTGCGGGCCGGGCGCCGGAGTGGGAGCCGCTGCCCGTCCAGTACGCGGACTACACCCTGTGGCAGCAGGAACTCCTCGGTGCGGAGGACGACCCGCATAGCTTGTTGAACCGTCAGGTCGACTACTGGCGTGAGGCGCTGGACGGAGCGCCGCAGGAGCTGGCGCTGCCGTTCGACCGGCCGCGCCCCGTGGCCGCCAGTCATCAGGGGCACAGCGTTCCGCTCGACATCCCGGCCGATGTCCACGCGCGGCTCGCGAAGCTGGCCCGTGACGAGCGCGTGACGGTGTTCATGGTGCTGCAGGCGGCCCTCTCGGTGCTGCTCTCCCGGCTGGGCGCGGGCAGGGACATTCCCATCGGGTCCGCGATCGCCGGGCGTACCGATGCGGCTTTGCGCGACCTCGTCGGTTTCTTCGTCAACACGCTGGTGCTGAGAACCGACCTGTCGGGCGACCCGACGTTCCGTGAGGTGCTGGCGCGGGTGCGCGCGGCGAGCCTCGGGGCGTACGCGCATCAGGACGTGCCCTTCGAGCGGCTCGTCGAGGAGCTGGCACCGGCCCGCTCCCTCTCCCGCCACCCCCTTTTCCAGGTGATGCTCACGCTCCAGAACACCGCCGAAGCCGTGGTGGACCTCCCCGGTCTCAGGACCGAGGAGATGACGGCGGAGCTGTCGGCGGTGAAGTTCGACGTCTCCGTGAGCCTGGGTGAGGTCTTCGACAACGAGGGCGAGCCGGTGGGCATCCGTGGATCCCTGACCGTGGCGGCGGACCTGTTCGACATGGAGAGCGCCGAGCGGCTGGCGCAGCGTTGGACACAGGTGCTGGAGCTGCTGTCCGCCCGTCCGCAGACCCGGCTCCGCGAGGTCGACGTGCTGAGCGCGGACGAGCGGCGGCAGGTGCTCGCCGAATGGAACGACACCTCGGCCGGCGCGCCCGAGCTGTCGGTGCCGGAACTCTTCGAGGCGCACGCCGTGCGGACACCGGACGCGGTGGCCCTCGTGGCGGACGGCCTGGAGGTGAGCTACGCCGAGCTGGACGAGCGTACGAACCGGCTGGCCCGGTACCTGGTGGGCCGTGGTGTGGTCCCGGAGTCGGTGGTGGCGCTGTGCCTGCCGCGCGGCATCGAGATGATCTCCGCGATCCTGGCGGTCTGGAAGGCCGGGGGCGCGTACCTCCCCGTCGACGTGGAGCTGCCGGCGGAGCGGATCGCGTTCATGCTGGCCGACAGCGGCGCCCAGGTGCTGCTGGGCACGCGGGACGTGCTCGACGTCCTGCCCGCCGACGAGGTGCCCGCCGTGGTGGCTCTGGACGACTCGGCCGTCATGGCCGAGGTCGCGCAGTCCCAGGCCACCGCTCCGGGGACACCCACGTCCTCTGCGCGGCTGGCGTACGTGATCTACACGTCCGGCTCGACGGGACGGCCTAAGGGCGTCGCGGTCACGCACGACTCCCTGGCCAACTACGTGTCCTCGGTGCCGGCCCGGGTCGGCTTCGGGGAGCCCGGCGGCCGTTACGCGCTGCTCCAGGCCCAGGGGACCGACCTCGGCAACACCGTGGTGTTCGCCAGTCTCGCCACGGGCGGCCGGCTGCACGTCCTGGACGAGCGGGCCGTGACCGATCCGGCGGCGGTGGCGGAATATCTGGCGGCCAACGCCATCGACTACGTGAAGGCGGTCCCCTCGCATCTGGCGGCGCTGACCGCGGCCGGCGGTGCGGCGGGCCTCCTGCCGGCCCGCTCGTTGGTGCTGGGCGGAGAGGCCGCGTCGCTCCCGTGGGTGCGGGAACTGCTCTCGGCGGCCGGAGACCGAGGGGTCTTCAACCACTACGGCCCCACCGAGACCACGATCGGTGTGGCCACCGGACGCTTCTCCGACCTGCTGCCTGCCGACGGCACCACGCCCGGCCGCATGCCGCTGGGCACCCCCCTTGGGACACCGATCGCCAACACGCGCCTGTACGTCCTGGACGAGTCACTCGCTCCCGTGGCGCCCGGAGTCGTCGGGGAGCTGTACGTCGCCGGTGCCGCACTCGCCCGGGGGTATGTGCGCCGTGCCGGGCTGACCGCCGAGCGGTTCGTGGCGTGCCCGTTCGGTGGCGTGGGCGAGCGGATGTACCGGACCGGCGACCGCGCCCGCTGGTCGG
>NZ_JBIAXG010000119.1:0-3147 GCF_042896465.1 Streptomyces sp. NPDC001292 | reverse complement strand
TCTGGCCCAGGGGCTGCTGACCGAGCTGCACGATCGGCTGCGCCGGCAGGTGCGCGTGAAAGAGGGCCGCGATCCGGAGCCGAGCGCCGGGATCATCGACTCCCAGTCGGTCAAGGCCGACGCCGTGGTCGGCGCCGACTCGCGTGGATTCGACGGCGGCAAGAAGATCAACGGGCGCAAGCGGCACCTGGTCACCGACTGCCTCGGGCTGCTGCTGGTGGTCCTGGTGACCGCGGCCTCCACCACCGACCGCGACGCCGCGAGCGCACTGCTGCCACGCCTGCGCAAGAGGTACTTTCGCTTGAAGCTGGTCTGGGCCGACAGCAGCTACAGCGGAGCGCTGGTGGAATGGGCCGCCGCCGCACTCCGCATGGTGCTGCAGGTGGTCAAGCGCGCCGAGAACACGGCGGGTTTCAAGGTGCTGCCGCGCTCGAGATCTGTCAAGCACAGTGCACTCATGGAGTCTGTTGCCGTGCTGTTTCGGCGGTCTCGGTCCAGATGCGGCGGCTGTACCAGCCGGGCGGACGTGTCCGGCGTTCGCGGAGTTCGGCGAGTTCTCGCTGGTCGGCGTGGGCGATGAGCCGGTGGGGCCAGCAGCTCTCCCGGCGGGTGGTGATCCAGCCGCGGTTGATCCAGGCGTAGAGGGTGGAAGTGGTCATGTCCAACTCGGCGGCCAGGTGCTTGAGCCACCACTCGTCCGGGCCGGGCTCCTCGCCGGGTGGCGCGGGGCGGTGTCGGTGGATACGGCCTGCGGGGCAGGCGAGGCGGCGCATGAGGTCGCGGACGGTGGCTGCGGAGATCCGTTTGCCGCCCTTCGCGGGCCGGAAGCCCTCGGCTTCCAGGCGGTCGGCGATTCCGCTGGCGCCGATGCCCTGGCCTGTGAGTTCGCGGATTCGATCGGTCAGTTGCGAGTAGTAGCTGAGCTGTTCCAGCCGCTGGACCGGGCGGATGACCTCTCCCGCCGTAGTGGTCCCGCCGGCCCAGACAATCGTGATCTTCACCCGCTCGCTGGTGCCGAGCACAGTGACGACGACCTTGTCGACGACCGCGCGGACGATCCCCTTGCGGTCCGCTGTCGTGGTGCTGTGCGCACGCCACAATCCCTCGATGTCGCCGGCCAGGGCCGTGATGGTCTGCCGCTCGGCCGGAGTGAGGATGTGCGGACTGCTGCGGGCGAAGCGGTCGTAGTCCTCGCGGAGCCGCTGCTGGATGGCGAGTGCATCCTCCCACTCCTTCTCTAACTGGCGCACGACCAGGCGGTTCTCCGGTTCGGCGAGGTGGTGGCTGCGGCGGGCCCGGTCGGCCTCCTGCGCGGCTCGTTCCAGCCGTTGCGACCACAGCAGTTCCAGCTCGGCCCGCTCGGCCAGGACCTGGTCGGCCGCGCGGAGAGACACCTCGACGGCGGCGGGCGTCAGTGCCGCGAGGACCTGCTGCTCGACGAAGGCGTCCACGCAGGCGGAGTTGAGCAGCTGGCAGCTCTTCTCCGCGCCGTAGTTGGTCATGTCCCGGGCGCACACGTATTCCGGCAGTGCCTTCCTGTGCTGGGTGTGGTAGCGCACGCTCATGCGCCGGTTGCAGCGTCCGCAGTGCACCAGCCCAGCCGCGAGAGCGGGGCCGTTGCGGACCACGCCCATGGCTTCGGCGCGGGCACGGTTGGCCGCCAGTCTCGCTTCGTTGGCCTCGAACTGGGCGACGGTGATGTAGGCGGGCAGGGCATTCGGGATCATCACATGCCATCCGTCCCGGGAGCGGACGACCCGTCCGGTGCTCGGCCGGGCCGGGTCCTGGCGGCGCGGGTCGACCCGGCGCCGCCCGTAGGCGTAGATGCCGGCATAGGCGGGGTTGTGCAGCAGGGTCTGCAGCGTCATCCGGTTCGGCCTTCGCCATTCCAGGGTGCCCTTGTCCGGTCCCTCGCGCAGCCGGATGCCCAACTGGATGTCGTGGTCGACGAGATAGCGAAGTACTGCGTGCAGCGTGCCGAGCCGTTCGAACTGTGTGAAGATCAGGCGGATGACGGTCTGCACCTGCTCGTCCGGATCAAAAGCGACCTCCCCCGACGGGCGGCGGACGTAGCCGCTGGGCAGCGGGAAGGCCAGCTCGCCGCGGCGGGCCTTGTTCAGGCGTCCGCTCCACATCCGCTGCTTGATCAGGTGAAGTTCGGCCTCGCTCATCGTTCCCTTGAGCCCCAGCAGCAGCCGGTCGTTGTACTCGGCCGGGTCGTAGACCCCGTCGGTGTCCGCCAGTACCGCACCCGACAGGGCGCACAGCTCGATCAGCTGGTACCAGTCCCTGCCGGAGCGGGCCAGCCGGGACATCTCGATCCCCAGCACGAGACCGACGTGGTCCAGCCCGATTTCGGTGACCAGACGCTGGAAGCCCGTGCGGGCGACCGCACTCGACCCCGACTTGCCCAGGTCCTCGTCGATCACCAGAACCCGGTCCGCCTGCCAGCCCAGCGCGACCGCCCGGTCCACCAGGGCGTACTGCAACCGGGTCGACTCCTGGTGGTCGACGAGCTGCTGGCGGGTGGACTGGCGGACATAGATCACTGCGAGCCGCTGCAGGTGATGGTCGTCGATCTTGCTACCGGGCCGCTCCCACGGCATTACCGAGGTCATCGCCGGTCCCGCTCACTCGCCGTCGCGGCGGCCGACAACGCGCGGCTCGCCAGCCGCACCAGCTGCCCCACCACCGCCTGCCGGCTCACCTCCGGCAGCGCCACCCACACCTGCCCGTCCGGCACCACCGGAATCGTTCTCTGGGACCGACGTCACTGTCGTCGCGCATGACGACCCATTCCCCTCGTCGCTCAGCCGGCCCCGCAACCGTCGGGCCACAGCAACCAACCGCTGCAGGCCCTCACGGCCGATTATCGGCGTCTGCTCACTGCTTTGACTATCCATAAGCGCAGTGTGCTTGGGCGATTGAGCGCACGAATGGGTGGCTGATGCGCACGCGCCGGCTGGCCCGCGACTACGAGCGCACCACCGCGGCCGCCGAGGCGATGATCTACTGGTCGATGACCGCGCTCATGATCCGCCGCCTGGCCGGACGTCAACACCGTTGCGTTTGTTCGGTCGGCGGTTCGTCAAGCGGTGATCACGACGAACGGGACCTCTGGTAGATCACTTGTGTCGAGCAAGATGA
>NZ_JBIAXG010000118.1:0-3865 GCF_042896465.1 Streptomyces sp. NPDC001292 | reverse complement strand
AGAAGCAGTTCGATCCGCTCACGGGCCGTCAGCTTCCCCTTGGCGTGCTGCTTCTCCACGGCGCGCTCGGAGCCGGCGTGCGTCGCCGCCAGGACACGGCGCTGCAGATCCGCGATCTTGCCCGCGGTCGTACGTATGTCGATGTCGTTCACTGGCTGCTCCACCCCGGGGCTCGTCGGTTCAGAAGGTGTCGTGGGGGACGTACACGCCCCAGACGTCGCGCAGCGCGTGGGAGACCTCGCCTGCCGTGGCGCGCAGCCGCAGGGCCTCACGCATCGGGGGCAGCACGTTGTCGGTGCCCTCGGCGGCGATGCGCAGGGCGTCGAGGGCGCGTGAGACGGCGTCGTTGTCGCGTTCCTCGCGCAGGGCGGCGAGGCGTTCACGCTGGTCGAGCTCGATCTGTGGGTCGACGCGCAGCGGCTCGTACGGCTCCTCCTCATCGAGGACGTACTTGTTGACCCCCACCACGGTCCGCTCCCGGTTGTCGATCTCCAGCGCGGTCCGGTACGCGGACTTCTCGATCTCCGACTTCTGGAAGCCCTGCTCGATCGCCGCCACCGCGCCGCCATGGTCCTCGACCGACTGGATCAGTTCCAGGACCGCCCCTTCCACATCGTCGGTCATCGACTCCATGACATAGGACCCGGCAAAGGGGTCGACGGTCTTGGTCACGTCGGTCTCGTAGGCGATGACCTGCTGGGTGCGCAGGGCCAGTCGCGCCGCCTTCTGGGTGGGCAGGGCGATGGCCTCGTCGTAGGAGTTGGTGTGCAGCGACTGCGTCCCGCCCAGGACCGCGCCCAGGCCCTGCAGGGCAACCCGGACGAGGTTGACCTCCGGCTGCTGTGCCGTCAACTGCACACCGGCGGTCTGGGTGTGGAAGCGCAGCATCTGCGATTTGGGGTTCTCGGCCTTGAATTCGTCGCGCATGATGCGTGCCCAGATCCGGCGGGCGGCGCGGAACTTCGCGATCTCCTCCAGGAGCGTGGTGCGGGCGACGAAGAAGAACGACAGGCGAGGCGCGAAGTCGTCCACGTCCAGGCCCGCGGCGATCGCGGCGCGCACGTATTCCTTGGCGTTGGCGAGGGTGAACGCGATCTCCTGCGCCGGCGTGGCCCCGGCCTCCGCCATGTGGTAGCCGGAGATGGAGATGGTGTTCCAGCGCGGCAACTCCCGGTGGCAGTAGGCGAAGATGTTGCTGATCAGCCGCAGGGATTGCTGCGGCGGGAAGATGTATGTGCCGCGGGCGATGTACTCCTTGAGCACGTCGTTCTGGATCGTGCCGGTCAACTGGTCACCGGAGACGCCCTGTTCGGTCGCCACCAGCTGGTACAGCAGGAGCAGCGTCGCCGCGGGGGCGTTGATCGTCATTGATGTCGACACCTTGCCCAGCGGCAGGCCCTGGAAGAGCGTCCGCATGTCCTCGATGGAGTCGATCGCCACGCCGACCTTGCCCACCTCGCCGTGGGCGATGGCCTCGTCGGAGTCGTAGCCCATCTGTGTCGGCAGGTCGAAGGCCACGCTCAGGCCGCCGGTACCCGCGCCGACCAGTTCGTGGTAGCGCTCGTTGGACTCCTTGGCCGTGCCGAACCCGGCGTACTGCCGCATCGTCCAGGGCCGGCCGGTGTACATCGACGGATACACGCCCCGTGTGAACGGGAATTTCCCCGGGGCGCCCAGCTTGGCGTCCGCGTCGAACTCCGTCAGTGACCAGCCGTCGTAGAGCGACTGGATGGGCAATCCGGACTCGCTCTGCGCAAGGGAACCCACGCCCCAACCTCCTCTGGTACTGAATCTCTCTTGAACGGTACTCAGTACCATCACAGTGGGCAAGTGGTCTCGGGTACCCGGACAGGGAAGGATGAGCCGTCATGAGCAAGTCATCCGCGCGCATCCGACTGACGGACGCCGCCTTCGCGCTCTTCGACGAGCGCGGATACGAGCAGACGACCGTCGACGACATCGCAGAAAGGGCCGGAGTAGGACGTACGACGTTCTTCCGGCACTACCGGTCCAAGGAAGCAGTGATCTTCCCCGACCACGACCGGCTGCTCGAGCAGATCAAGGACCGGCTGGCCACCTCCAGCCACAGCACCGCCCTGGTCGCAGTGTCGGATGCGGTGCGCCTGGTCCTGCTGCACTACATCGACGAAGGCGACCTCGCTCGTCGGCGCTATGGGCTCACCAGCAAGGTGCCGGCCCTGCGTGACCGTGAGATCGCCAGTGTGGCGCGTTATCAGCGACTGTTCCGCGAGTTCATCGCGGAGTGGATGGGAGACCCGACGGCATCGGCTTCACTGAGGGCCGAGCTCATGGCTGCGTCCGTGGTCGCGGCTCACAACCACGTGCTGCGCCGCTGGCTCCGGGGCGAGTCCTCCGATCCGGTGGCGGAGGTGGACGAGGCGATGCATGAGGTCCTCGCGCTTTTCCCGGTGCCCTCATCACAGGAAGGCACCACTGACACCGGCACCACGATTGTCGCCTTCCGCACCACGCGGGACCTTGATGTACTGCTTCCCTCCCTGAGACGGCTCGTCGAAGGCGGATCTGCGAGCTGATCCCCGCCGCAGTGGGCCGGGTGTGCCCAAAGTGCTGTGCGCGACGAATGCGTCGGTCCTCTCCGCCGACGTGGCTTCGCGGCGGCCTTGGTGGCCTGGTTTCTGCACACCCCGGGCATCCCGGGCCGTATCCGCGGCGGCGAGACCTTCTTCTCTCTGCCCGGCCGAGCTGGTTCGGCCTCGTCGCCGGGACAAGGACTGCCGCGTCGGCTCATCGTGGACGAGCCGACGGCTCCGCATCCGTTCTGGGACATCGGGCCGCGGTGGCCGCTTGGCGACGGCTGGGCAACGCTCCACACCGACGGTGGGTTCGTGCTGGCCTTCCAGAGGGTGGAAGATCATCAGCCGCCGGGGTGGCCGGATCCCGCTCGCCCTCAGCAGTTCCACCTCGACTGGGGGTAAAGGACCTGGACCAAGCCCAGGAAGAGGTCCTCAATCGGGGCGCCGCGCCCGCTGGAAGATCACCGAGACCGGCCGGCTGAGCCTGTCGAAGATCGGCGAGGTGCGGGTCAGGTGGTCGCGGTCCCTGCCCGCTGTGCCGTCCAGCGTCACCGTGATCAAGGACTCGGCGGGCAGGTATGTCGCGTCTTTCGTCATCGACACCGATCCGGCCGCCGACGCGAAACGGATGCCCGCGAGCGACCGGGCGGTGGGCATCGACCTCGGCCTCACACACTTCGCGGTTCTCTCCGACGGCACGAAGATCGACTCCCCGCGGTTTTTGCGCCGCGCGGAGAAGAAACTGAAGAAGGCCCAGCGGGAGCTGTCCCGCAAACACAAGGGATCCGGAAACCGGGCCAAGGCCCGTGTCAAGGTGGCCCGCGCGCATGCGCGGGTGGCCGACGCCCGCCGTGAGTTCCACCACCAGCTCTCCACCCGGCTGATCCGTGAAAACCAAACGGTCGCCGTGGAGGACCTGGCGATGGGCGGCCTGGCACGCACCAGACTGGCCAAGAGCATCCACGACGCGGGCTGGTCGCAGTTCGTGCACATGCTGGAGTACAAAGCCGCCCGGTACGGGCGGGTCCTCGTGAAGATCGGCCGGTTCGAGCCCACCAGCCAGGTGTGCTCCGCCTGCGGCCACCGTGACGGGCCCAAGCCCCTGCAGGTGCGGGAATGGACCTGCGCATCCTGCGGCACGGTCCATGACCGGGACCACAACGCCGCCATCAACATCAAGGCCGCCGGACTGGCGGTGACAGCCTGTGGAGCGCAGGTAGTGCGCCGTGAAGCGCACGTTGTTCGAGTGGCGGTGAAAGGACGCCACCGCTGCCCTGTCGCAGCAGGGCGGTTGAAGCTGAGGGCAGCCT
>NZ_JBIAXG010000117.1:0-3883 GCF_042896465.1 Streptomyces sp. NPDC001292 | reverse complement strand
GGTGAGGATTTCTCGCGGGTGCTGGCGTCGACGTCGTTGAGTTTCGACGTGTCGGTGTTCGAGCTGTTCGGGCCGCTGGTGTGCGGGGGCAGCATTGAAGTCGTGGGGGATGTTCTGGCGTTGCTGGACCGTGAGGGTGGTCCGGGGGCGGTGAGTTTGATCAGTGCGGTGCCGTCTGCGTTGGGTCAGGTGGTGGGCGCCGGTGGTGGTGCTGGTGGTGTTCTGGGGTTGGTGCGGGCGTCGGTGCGGACGGTGGTGCTGGCGGGTGAGGCGTTGTCGGCGGGTGCGGTGCGGGGGATTCGGGAGGCGTTGCCCGGGGTGCGGGTGGCGAACATCTACGGTCCGACCGAGGCGACGGTGTATTCGGCGGCGTGGTTCGCCCAGGGTGAGGTGGTGGGGGCTCCGCCGATCGGGCGGCCTATCGCGAATGCGCGGGCGTATGTGCTGGACGGGGGGTTGGCTCCGGTTCCGGTGGGTGTGGTGGGTGAGTTGTATGTGGCGGGTGCGGGTCTGGCGCGGGGTTATCTGAATCGTGCCGCTTTGACGGCTGAGCGGTTTGTGGCCGATCCCTTCGGTTCCGGTGGTGAGCGGTTGTACCGGACGGGGGATCTGGTGCGCTGGTCGGTGGGGGGAGACCTGGAGTATGTCGGCCGGGTCGACGAGCAGGTCAAGGTCCGCGGGTTCCGGATCGAGCTCGGTGAGATCGAGGCCGTACTGACCGCTGACGAACGTGTCGCCCAGGCGGCCGTGGTCGTACGTGAGGACACCCCCGGCGACAAGCGC
Organism: Streptomyces sp. NPDC001292; assembly: GCF_042896465.1. Lineage (NCBI taxonomy): Bacteria > Bacillati > Actinomycetota > Actinomycetes > Kitasatosporales > Streptomycetaceae > Streptomyces > Streptomyces sp. NPDC001292. The sequence continues at coordinate 3,100 of NZ_JBIAXG010000117.1, read as the reverse complement.
CTGGTCGCCTACGTCGTGCTCACCGAGGGAACCGGCCAAGGCCACAGAGCCCCGGAAACGGACCTGACCGGCTTCGCGGCCGCACGGCTGCCCGAGTACATGGTGCCGGCCGCCGTCGTGGTCCTCGACGCCCTGCCGCTCACACTCAGCGGTAAGCTGGACCGCAAGGCCCTTCCCGCCCCGGAGTACGCCACCGGTGCGGGCCGCAGGCCGGCCGACGCCCGCGAGGAGATTCTCTGCGCGGTGTTCGCCGAGGTCCTCGGTGTGGACCGGGTGGGCGTCGACGACAACTTCTTCGAGCTCGGCGGGCATTCGCTGCTCGCCGTCCGTCTGGTGAGCCGGATCCGGACGGTGCTGGGCGTCGAACTGTCGCTGCGCACCGTCTTCGAGGCCGCCACAGTGGCTCGCCTGGCCACCCGGCTGGAAGGCGCTGGTTCCGTCCGTGCGGCGTTGACGGCGGCCGGGGAGCGTCCGGAGCGGGTGCCGTTGTCGTTCGCGCAGCAACGCCTATGGTTCCTGGGGCAGTTGGAGGGTCCGAGCGCGACGTACAACATTCCTGTCGCGGTGCGTCTTACCGGTGATGTGGACCGGGACGCACTGGGTGCTGCGCTGCGGGACGTGGTGGGGCGGCACGAGGTGCTGCGTACGGTGTTCGCGGTGGCGGACAGCGAGCCGTACCAATGCGTCATGGATGCCGGGGATCTGGAGTGGGAGCTCCAGGTGGTGGACGTGGCGCCGGACGCGCTGGCCGGTGCGGTCGCCGTGGCGCGCGGCCATGCCTTCGACCTTTCCGAGGAAATCCCCTTCCGAGCGTGGTTGTTCGTGGCGGGGCCGGCGGAGCAGGTGCTGGTCGTCGTGGTGCATCACATCGCGGGGGACGGCTGGTCGATGGGGCCGTTGGCGCGGGATGTGTCGGCGGCGTACGAGGCGCGGTGTGCGGGCCGGGCACCGGAGTGGGAGCCGCTGCCCGTCCAGTACGCGGACTACGCGCTGTGGCAGCGCGAGCTGCTGGGCGAGGAGAGCGACCCGGAGAGTGTGATCTCGCGACAGGTGGCGTACTGGCGTGAGGCGCTGGCCGGTGTGCCGGAGGAGTTGGAGCTGCCGTTCGACCGTGCGCGGCCTGCAGTGGCGAGCCACCGGGGTCACAGTGTGCCGCTGGAGGTTCCGGCACAAGTGCACGCGCGGCTCGCGGAGTTGGCGCGGGCCGAGGGCGTGACGGTGTTCATGGTGCTGCAGGCCGCGCTGGCGGTGCTGCTGTCGCGGCTGGGCGCGGGCACCGACATTCCGGTCGGTTCGGCGGTCGCCGGCCGTACCGACGAGGCCATGGACGACCTGGTCGGGTTCTTCGTCAACACGCTGGTGATCCGTACCGACCTGTCGGGGAACCCGACCTTCCGTGAACTCCTCGGCCGTCTACGGGAAACGGGACTGTCGGCGTACGCGCATCAGGATGTGCCGTTCGAGCGGCTCGTGGAGGAGCTGGCGCCGGTCCGTTCCCTGTCCCGGCACCCGCTGTTCCAGGTCATGCTCACCCTGCAGAACACGGGCCGGGCCGAACTCGAGTTGGCCGGACTGAGCTCCGAGGCCGTGGCAGCCGGTGCGCCCACGGCGAAGTTCGACCTCGACGTGATCGTCGGAGAGGAGTTCGACGGCGAGGGTGCGCCGGCCGGGCTCGGCGGCTCGGTGATCGCGGCGGCAGACCTGTTCGACGAGGCGAGCGCCCAACGGCTCGCGTGGCGTTGGACACGAGTGCTCGAACTGCTGGGAGCCGACCCCGAACTGCGGGTGGGCGCCGTCGACGTGCTCGATGACGACGAGCGGCGCCGGGTTCTCCTGGAGTGGAACGGGACTTCGGCCGATGAGCCGGCGGTTTCGGCGACGACGGCTGCGACGGCGGTGGAGCTGTTCGAAGCGCAGGCCGCGCGGACGCCGGACGCGGTGGCGGTGGTGTTCGAGGGCTCCTCGGTGTCGTACGCGGAGCTGGACGCGCGCGCGAACCGACTGGCACGCCTGCTCATCGGGCAGGGTGTGGGGCCGGAGTCGGTCGTCGGGGTGATGTTCGACCGAGGCGTCGACCTCGTGGTCGGTCTCCTGGGTGTACTGAAGGCGGGCGGCACGTACCTGCCCCTCGACCCGGCCTATCCGGCCGAGCGGAACGCCTTCGTGCTCGCGGACTCGGGGGCGGAGACCGTGGTGACCTCCGCCTCGGTCGCGGACCTGGTGCCCGTGCCGGACGGCGGCGGCGACCGGACGTCGGTGACCCGTGTGGTGGTCGATTCTCCCTCCCTGGAAGCCGAGTTGGCCCAGCTGTCCCGAAGCCCGTTGGGTCAGGACGAGCGGTCGCGGCCGCTGCTCCCGTCGCATCCGGCGTATGTCATCTACACGTCGGGGTCGACGGGAACGCCGAAGGGCGTGGTGGTGACCCACCGCAGTCTCGCGCAACTGTGCGCGAGGAACCGGGAGTTGCTGTTCGCGCCGCTGACCGGTGGCGGCGACCGGCCACTGCGGGTGGCGTTGACGACGTCGGTGTCGTTCGACGCGTCGTGGGACCAGCTGTCGTGCCTGTTCGACGGTCATGAACTGCACGTCGTGGACGCCGATACGTGGACCGATGCGCGCTCGCTGGTGCGATGGCTGACCCACAGCGGCATCGACTTGGTGAACGTGACGCCCTCGTATCTCCAACTGCTCATGGACCAGGGGTTGTTGGACGGCGTCGGATCGAGCCCCAAGCGCATTGTCGTGGGTGGCGAGGCGGTTCCGGAGGACGTGTGGCACCGGCTGCGATCGGTGGAGGGGATCGAAGGACTCAACTTCTACGGCCCGACGGAGTGCACGGTCGATGCGACGGTCGCCCGGGTGGCAGGGGAGTCCGGACCTGTCATCGGTACGCCGGTCGCCGGCGCACAGGTGTACGTGCTGGACGCCTCGCTGGAGCCCGTGCCGGTGGGTGTGGTGGGTGAACTGTATGTGGCGGGCGCCTGCCTGGCCCGGGGTTACCTGAACCGTGCCGGGCTGACCGCCGAGCGGTTCGTGGCGTGCCCGTTCGGTGGCGTGGGCGAGCGGATGTACCGGACCGGCGACCGCGCCCGCTGGTCGG
>NZ_JBIAXG010000116.1:1961-3984 GCF_042896465.1 Streptomyces sp. NPDC001292 | reverse complement strand
AGTCTCCCAGCTATCCTACACAAGCCGAACCGAACACCAATATCAAACTGTAGTAAAGGTCCCGGGGTCTTTCCGTCCTGCTGCGCGAAACGAGCATCTTTACTCGTAGTGCAATTTCACCGGGCCTATGGTTGAGACAGTCGAGAAGTCGTTACGCCATTCGTGCAGGTCGGAACTTACCCGACAAGGAATTTCGCTACCTTAGGATGGTTATAGTTACCACCGCCGTTTACTGGCGCTTAAGTTCTCAGCTTCGCCCACCCGAAAGTGAGCTAACCGGTCCCCTTAACGTTCCAGCACCGGGCAGGCGTCAGTCCGTATACATCGCCTTACGGCTTCGCACGGACCTGTGTTTTTAGTAAACAGTCGCTTCTCGCTGGTCTCTGCGGCCACCCCCAGCTCACACTGCAAGAGTGATCACCAAGCGTGGCCCCCCTTCTCCCGAAGTTACGGGGGCATTTTGCCGAGTTCCTTAACCATAGTTCACCCGAACGCCTCGGTATTCTCTACCTGACCACCTGAGTCGGTTTAGGGTACGGGCCGCCATGAAACTCGCTAGAGGCTTTTCTCGACAGCATAGGATCATCCACTTCACCACAATCGGCTCGGCATCAGGTCTCAGACACAAGCCAGGCGGATTTACCTACCTGACGTCCTACACCCTTACCCCGGGACAACCACCGCCCGGGATGGACTACCTTCCTGCGTCACCCCATCACTCACCTACTAACCGCTTGGTTCAGCGGCTCCACCAATCCCCCTCACTCCGAAGAGATCAGAGGCGGCTTCACGGCCTTAGCATCACGATGCTCGATGTTTGACGCTCCACAGCGGGTACCGGAATATCAACCGGTTATCCATCGACTACGCCTGTCGGCCTCGCCTTAGGTCCCGACTTACCCTGGGCAGATCAGCTTGACCCAGGAACCCTTAGTCAATCGGCGCACACGTTTCTCACGTGTGAATCGCTACTCATGCCTGCATTCTCACTCGTCAACCGTCCACAACTACCTTCCGGTGCTGCTTCACCCGGCAGACGACGCTCCCCTACCCAACCCAGCCTCCGTTAGGAGTACATGCCGGATTGACACGACTTCGGCGGTACGCTTGAGCCCCGCTACATTGTCGGCGCGGAATCACTAGACCAGTGAGCTATTACGCACTCTTTCAAGGGTGGCTGCTTCTAAGCCAACCTCCTGGTTGTCTGTGCGACTCCACATCCTTTCCCACTTAGCGTACGCTTAGGGGCCTTAGTCGATGCTCTGGGCTGTTTCCCTCTCGACCATGGAGCTTATCCCCCACAGTCTCACTGCCGCGCTCTCACTTACCGGCATTCGGAGTTTGGCTAAGGTCAGTAACCCGGTAGGGCCCATCGCCTATCCAGTGCTCTACCTCCGGCAAGAAACACACGACGCTGCACCTAAATGCATTTCGGGGAGAACCAGCTATCACGGAGTTTGATTGGCCTTTCACCCCTAACCACAGGTCATCCCCCAGGTTTTCAACCCTGGTGGGTTCGGTCCTCCACGAAGTCTTACCTCCGCTTCAACCTGCCCATGGCTAGATCACTCCGCTTCGGGTCTTGAGCGTGCTACTCCACCGCCCTCTTCGGACTCGCTTTCGCTACGGCTACCCCACCCGGGTTAACCTCGCAACACACCGCAAACTCGCAGGCTCATTCTTCAAAAGGCACGCAGTCACGAGAGTGAAGCAAACTCCACTCCGACGCTCCCACGGCTTGTAGGCACACGGTTTCAGGTACTATTTCACTCCCCTCCCGGGGTACTTTTCACCATTCCCTCACGGTACTATCCGCTATCGGTCACCAGGGAATATTTAGGCTTAGCGGGTGGTCCCGCCAGATTCACACGGGATTTCTCGGGCCCCGTGCTACTTGGGTGTCTCTCCAACGAGCCGCTGACGTTTCGACTACGGGGGTCTTACCCTCTACGCCGGACCTTTCGCATGTCCTTCGCCTACATCAACGGTTTCTGACTCGCCGACCAGCCGGCAGACTGATCAC
>NZ_JBIAXG010000115.1:0-4336 GCF_042896465.1 Streptomyces sp. NPDC001292 | reverse complement strand
GCCACCATCACGGACGCACCGGACCTACCTCACCCACCCCGCACCATGCCTGATCAGCACAACCCAGCCCCCACACTCGGTTTCGAGAAGCCTTCAAAGTCGAACAGACCCTGCACGCGGCTCTGGCGGATCCAGCGGCAGCGAAAAAATGGGCTTCCGGCCAGCTCGTCAAAGCCCTCGCCCGTCCCGTCGGCTTCACCGCTGCCGCAGCCGCCGAGCCACCTGCCCGCCCAGTTGCCGCACCTCACCGGACGCGCGCAGACACGCCACCGCCCAAACCAGAACCCCCCGACGCCACCCCCGCCAAGACCGCCCGCAAAGCAACGCCGCACAGACGATGCGGACGGAAAGCCCACACAGGGCCAACGGGAGGCGGAAGCAGCCGAGCAGCGGGCCCACCACTGTACGGAAGAACACGGAAAACGACCTGGACTATGCACGGAACCGAGCCGCGCAGACAGACCATGTTGCACAGCAGGCACGCCATGCAGCTGAGACGGCACGATCCCGGTGAGCTGTGCGCTCGCACCGCAGCCGGGCGGTTCGGCAAGCGGGCCTCCGCGAGCACTTCGGCGACCGTCTCCCGGAATCTGGCCGAGCCTGCTGGGCTGGGGAGCTACAAGATGAGCGACTGAAGCGACTCACGGTGGAAGGGCAGAATCCGATGCTGTGAGCGGGTCTGGTCGGGCGCTCGGTCGCTTCCGACGCTGTCTTAGCTTGGCTCAGCGACGGAAGGCCAGCGACTCAGCCACGTTTCGGTCGCTGCCGCAGAACGGCACGAAACCGCAGGTCGAGGCGCCTTTGGCTGAGTCGCAGCGACTGAAGCGACTGGACTTTCTGGTATATGAAGACATTCGCGTGCGCGTGCCTGCGTCATATATAGAAAGCTTCAGTCGCTTCAGTCGCTGATTCGGATGTCAGACTCTGTTGACCTGCGGTTTTACTCAAACCGTTAGACAGCTACTGAAGATGTCTCGGTCGCTGCCGCTCCCGTTCGGTCGCTGGCACCCGTGCTACCGGTCTCATCGTCGACACGGCGGCACGGCCTTTTCTTATGTGCTCCATGACCTCATCAGCCGCGTTCGCTAGTCTGTGTCCGTCGTTGAGTCGCTTCGGTCGCTGATGGGGGGTGCAAATGCCTGCTGAGCTGCGGTTTCCTTGCAGCGACTCACGGCAGCCCGCCCGAGAGCCTTCAGTCGCTGAGTCGTCCCTGGCCACCGCTCGCTGGTGCGCGCGCCGCGGCTGGCCCGTGCATCCCCTCACCCCAGGCCGCAAGACCCCGGCCGCGAACTGCAACGACTGCCGGACAAACCCTCACCCCGCCTCATCCTGCGCCTGCATCCCGGCAGGCCGCTGGTGCCATGGTTTCCACGCCGCCACCCTCGACCAAGACCGCATCCACCAATGGTGGGGGCGTCACCCTCAATTCGGCATCGCAGTCTCCTGCGGCCCGGCCGGCCTGGTCGTCATCGACATCGACGCCCACCCCGCCCACCCCGCCCAGCCCCCCACGCGCGACCGGATCCTGCCCGGCATCCCGATCGCCGACCACGTCGACCTCACCGGCCTCGCCAACGGCTTCCACACCCTCGCCGTCCTGGCCGCCCTGCGCGGCCAGCCCAGCCCCGCCAACGACGCGACCACTCTCCGCGTCCGCACCCCTTCCGGCGGCCTGCACGTTTGGTACCGGGCCAGAGACAGCCGGCGCTGGCAGTCCTCCGTCGGCTCCAGCCCTGGCCGCGCCCTGGCCTGGCAGGTCGACATCCGCGCCCACGGCAGCTACATCATCGCCCCCGGCACCACCACCCAACACGGCACTTACACCCCCATCGATGACACCCGCGAGCCCGCCGCGCTCCCACTCTGGCTCGCCCAGGAACTCGAGCGCACCAACCACCTGCCCGCCCCCAACGTCCCCGCGCCCAGGCCGGTTCCACCCCGAGCCCGTCAGGCCGTCCTCGCCGCAGGCGGCGGCCGAGACCGCATCCAGCACACTCTTGCCACGGTCCTGGCTCCCGTGGAGGCCTGCGGCCAGGTCGCTGAGGGCGCAGGATTCTCCGACACCCTCAACCGCGCCGCCTACATCCTCGGCGGGCTCATCGCCGCCGGCCGCCTGCTGCAGGACGAGGCCGAACAAGCCCTGAAGGAAACCGCGACCGCGGCCCGCCCTGGACAGGAGCGCCGCATCGAGCAGATCATCCGCAGCGGCCTTGCCGCAGGCCTCAAGCGGCCCCTGCACGCAAGCGGGAGGCGCTCGTGACGTCGTCCGGGCCCGAGACGCTCTTCGACTTCGACCCCGAAGCAGTCGCCGCCCAGATCCGCGCCCAGGGCGCCGCCGTCGTGCCGCGCCCGGCGCAGGCCGACACCGGGCATGCCCCGGCCGGTGAGGCGACCGCGGACGGGCTGCTGCCGGACACCCTGTCGGACCGCGGCAACGCCAAGCTGTTCGTCAGGCTCTACGCCAACGACTACCGGCACGTGCCTGGCATCGGCTGGTACCGATGGGACACCACCCGCTGGCAGATCGACGAAGACGACACCGTCCTGTGGGCCGCCGGCGACCTCGCTGAGAACATCGCCACCCACGATGCCCGCGGCCTCTTCACCACCACCGCCCTGCAGCAGCACCGCCGCCGCGCCCTGTCCACCACCGGCATCAACGCCATGCTCACCCAAGCCAAATCCGCCCCCGGCATGGTCTTGAACGCCGCTCGGCTGGATGCCGACCCCTACGCCCTGTGCACCCCCGACGGCATCGTCGACCTGCGCACCGGCCTGACCAAAACCCCTGACCCGAACAAGGACTTCCACTCCCGCTCCACCACCGTCGGCCCCCAGCCCACCCCCACCCCCCGCTGGGAAACGTTTCTGACCGACACCTTCGGAGACGACAGCGAAGGCCGGGAGATGATCTCCTACCTCCAGCTGCTGCTCGGCTACTCCCTCACCGGCGACGTCGGCGGCCAAGTCCTTCCCTTCCTCTTCGGCTCCGGCAAGAATGGCAAGTCCGTCCTGCTGGACGTGCTGATGAAACTCCTCGGCGACTACGCAGACGCCGCCCCGCCCGGATTCCTCATGGCCCGCCCCTATGAAGGCCACCCCACCGACCTCGCCGAACTCCATGGCCGCCGCGTCATCGTCTGTTCCGAGGTCAAACCAGGCGACAAGTTCGACGAGGCCCGCGTCAAGCTCCTGACCGGCGGTGACCGCATCAAGGCCCGCCGCATGAGGCAGGACTTCTTCAGCTTCACCCCCACCCACAAGCTCTGGCTGCTGGGCAACCACCGCCCCGAGGTCGGCACCGGCGGCTTCGCGTTCTGGCGCCGTATGCGCCTAATCCCCTTCGAACGCGTCGTCCCCGACAACCGCAAGATCGACAATTTGGCGGACATCCTCGTCACGGAGGAAGGCCCCGGCATCCTCAGCTGGCTCATCGACGGAGCCCGCCGCTACCTCGCCGGCGACCGCGACCTCACCGGACCCGAACGCGTCCGCATCGCCACCACCGCCTACGCCGAGACCGAGGACCACACTGGCCGCTTCTACGAAGAACGCTGCCACCTCGCCCCTGACCTGCGCGCCGAGCAGACAGCCCTCTACGCCGCCTACAAGACGTGGTGCCAGAATGAAGGCGCACCGGTCATCTCCTCGCGCGCCTTCGCCGCCCGCACCCGAGAACTCGTCGGGCTGGCCTCGCCCAAGGAGATGATCCTGTCCAACCAGCGCAAGCACTACCCGGGCATCGGACTGCTCACCGACGAGGAAAGGGACATCAGCGCATGAGTTCCCTGATCAGCGCGGACGAGATCAGCCACGAGACCGACCTCGTCTGGCTGGAGGACATCGACCAGCTCGACTACGTCCGCCAAAGCCTGGACCGGCTACCCACTCGCAAGGGACGGCCCGCCTACCACCGCGACGGACGCATGGTCGGCTACGCCCTCCTCGGCCCCGCCGCCAAACCCTCCCGCGCCTCCGGCACCTTCCGTCGCCGCGTCTTCTGGCTTCTGCCCCACGACCGCGACACGGTTCCGGACGGACTGTACGCCAAGAGCGCCCCCGCCGAAGCCGTCGACCCCCGCACCCTCAAACCCTGCATCAAGGGCTACAAGACCGAACGCTCCGAAGGCGGCCCCCCATCCAGCGCGATGCAGGAACTCGGCATAACGCTGCCCCTGTAGATGCCGCACGGACCTGCGCACTCCCCTTCCTCGCCATGACTGCGCTGTGATGGTCGGCGAGGGAGTGTCATGAATCAGGCTCTGGCCCGTAGTCGGTGGTGACGCCGAGTAGCCGCCCTCGATCATGATCTTGTGGTGGATATCAACTCCCTTAT
>NZ_JBIAXG010000114.1:0-4513 GCF_042896465.1 Streptomyces sp. NPDC001292 | reverse complement strand
GAGTAGCGGTCTCCCCCGACGGACACCGCGCCTACACAGCCAACTCCGGCCCGGACTCGGTGTCGATGATCGACACCACCACCAACCGCACCGTCCGCAACCCCATCCACGTCGGCGGGTACCCGGTATGGGTAGCAGTCTCCCCCGACGGACACCGCGCATACACCGCCAACTCCGGCTCGGCCTCGGTATCAGTGATCAAACTCTAACCTCGCTGTTTCGGTTGGCGTCGGCTGATCTGGGGTGATCCATGTGCCGGGGGTCGCGGGGCTGCCGTCGGACGTTGGGCATGGCGAGGTCCCGGCGCTGGGGCCGGGTGCTCCTGGGTCCTCGGGTTGTGGGTGGTCAGTGGCGACGTCGTCGGTCAGGTGGCCGGTCGGGGCAGTGCGACGAGGCGGCTGAACGCCGCGGTCAGTTCGTGGCGCCAGGGCCAGGTGGCGGCGATCCGCAGGCGTAGGCGGCGGGCTCCGCGGGTGATCCGGGCGGCAGCATGCAGGAGGCGGTAGCGCAGTCTCTTGGGTTCGGCGGTGGCCAACTCGCCGTCCAGCAGCAGGGTTCGCGCCCAGGCCAGCAGGTCGATCGCGGTCAGGGACAGCTCCAGCCAGGCCTGGTTGATGGCGAAGCGGCGGGAGGGGAAGCGGCCGAAGCCGGTGCTCTTGCCGCAGCGGATGTGGTCCTCGACCCGGGCGTGGGCCCGGTGGCGGACCTCCAGGTCCTGGAGTGAGCCGCCGCCGGCGACGGGCGTGTCGGTGAGGAAGACCTGGTGGCGCATGCCTTCGTCCTGGTCGAAGAGGGACAGCTGGGCGCCGGGGTGGGGGCGCTCGCGGCGGACGATGATGCGGGTGCCGTCCGGGTATCCGGTGAGGTCGGCCAGGCCGGTCAGCTCGGCGACCTCGGCGCCGACGCGCAGGGTGCCGTCCTGTTCCAGGGCGGGGTGCCAGACCTGGTCGGGTAGGACCCGGATGGCCTTGCGGACCTGTTCGGTGACGGCGTGCCCGACGGAGAAGGTGGTCTGGATCCCGCGCTGGCGCAGGGCTCGTAGGTGGGCGAGGAAGGCTTTCGTGCCGCCCGCGCTGTCGGCGCGGACGAGGATTTCGGTGCCGTGGCGGTGGGCGTCGGGGATCTGCGCGAGGGCTTGGTCGAGGACGGTGATGTGGTCGGCTGCGGTGTTCGCTCCGGCGTTGCCCGGCCGCAGGATGCCTGCGAGGGCCTCGCCGGTGTTGTCGAGGAAGCAGAGCAGCGGGTAGTAGCCGAAGCCGCGCTTGTAGGTGGCGGCTGCCTGTTCCTTCTCGGAGTGGCAGGCGACCAGGGTCGCGTCGATGTCCAGGACCAGGCCAGGTAGTTCACGCCCTCCGGCGTGGGATGCGAGGATGGGATGTCCGGTCTCGTCCGCTTGCAGCCAGGCGATTTCACGGGCCTGGGCTCTTGCTGCCCGCAGTGCGTTCAGGGCCGTGGTGTCGATGCCGGCCAGCGCGCGCCAGGCGGTCGGGGTGGAGGCGACGGGGCCGAATACGTCGCGCTGGTCGCGCAGCACGGCCAGGTCGGCGATCGCTTCGCCGCCGTCGGCGAGCATGACCGCCAGGTCCACCGCGACACAGCCGGGGTCGTGCCCGGTCCCGCGTGGCCGCAGCCGGTGCAGAGCTTCGCTGAAGGCGCTGGTCAGCGAGGTGGCGTCCGCCAGATCCGCGAGCAGACGCGAGCCGGCGTGGTTGGCCACCCCGTTCCCGTCGGCGCTGACGACGAGCTTGGGGCGTGACCGGGTAGTGTCGGGTAGCGGGGACGCATTACTGCGTTCCCGCCCCCTCAGAACCGTACGTGCGCGTCGTCCGCGCATACGGCTCAAGCAAGCCCTGATGGCTCTTGGGAGTGCAGTGTTGTGCCGTTGTTCGACGTGTTCGGCCGTCGTAGGCACGTGGCGTGGGCGAGGCGGAGTTGAACTCCATCCGGCGTCTTCGCTCCCTGATAGGCGATGTAACGTGTCTTGATCGCCTTCCGGGTGGTGCGGAGCCATTGCTCCCACCCGGTCGGGGACTGCGGGGGTCGGTCAGCGTGCAGGAGCAGTTGCCCGCAGAGCTGGCAGCGGCCCTTCTGCGCCTGGAGCAGACGCATCGTGGCCCGGTCCAGCGGCGGCGGAGCGCTTCTGCGTCGTCGGTCGACCCAGTAGCCGGTCAGGGCGGGATCGTCCGGGGACGACGTGCCCTTGACCAGCTGATGCCGGACGATTTTCGTCCAGGCGAATTTGACGAGGTAGGCACCGTTGTCACGGTGGCCGAACACCCATCTGTCCTGCCGGGCGGGGTTGAATCGGTCGAAGTACCAGTGGGTGATCCAGTGCCTCGACTTCTTCGGATGCCTGTGCAGGGCCCACCGGTAGGTGAGTTGCCACAGGTAGTCGTCCAGCGAGGCGAAGACCTCCTTGGACACCACCGTCCGGTAGTAGGCCGCCCATCCACGGACGATCGGATTGACCGCCCGCAGCAACGCGAGGGTTTCCGCGCCCCGCAGGGCCCGGATCTCCTCACGCAGCCTGGCCCGTATCCGCCTGACGGCCGCCTTACTGGGCTTGATCAGCAGCTTGCCGCTTCGGTAGCGGCGCACGTTGAACCCGAGGAAGTCAAAGCCGGTCTCGGCGTGGACGATGCGTGTCTTGTCCTCGTTGAAGACCAGCCCCCTCGGCGCGAGCCACTCGGCGAGCCGTGCCTTGACCTGCTCAGCCGCTGCGCGGCTGTGGCACATCGCCACCAGATCGTCGGCGTATCTGACCAGCACCGGGGCGTCCGGCATGATCTCTCCGGCCCGTCGGCCCGGAGGGTAGTACCGCACGCCCGCGGCCGCCTCCATCCCGTGCAAGGCAACGTTCAGTAGCACGGGGCTGATCACTCCGCCTTGAGGAGTTCCCTCCTCGGTCGCAGTGAACCGGCCGCGCTCGACCACCCCGGCCTTTAACCACTGTCGGACCATTCCCCGGGCGGGGAAGGTGCCGAGCTGGGCCAGAAGCCGACCGTGGTCGATGCGGTCGAACGCCGCTGCCAGGTCCGCGTCCAGGATCCACACGCGCTGCGGGTTCTTGCCGTTGAGCGTGTTGTAGATGACCCCGATCGCGTCGTGGCAGCCCCGGCCCGGGCGGAAGCCATACGACCTTGCCTCGAACCGGGCCTCCCACTCGGGTTCCAGCGCCGCCGACACCCGGGCCTGGTGGGCCCTGTCGACGATCACGGGAATGCCGAGCGGGCGCCGTTTGCGTCCCCCCGCCTTGGCGATGAACACCCGCCGGACCGGACGGGCCTGCCAGATGGTGCCGCGCTGCTGGATGAAGCGCGCCAGCTCTGCCTTGCCCGGGGCGGTCAGCACGACCTGACCGTCGATCCCCGCCGTCTTCCGTCCGGCGTTGACCTCCGTCACCCGGCGCACGCTGACCAGCGTGTTACTCAGGCTCCGGAGCATCAGTTTCTGCAGGTTCCTGACTTTCGCCAGGTCACCGTCCCTCGATGCCGTGAAGATGCGCTGGCGCAGGCGGCGTACGTTCTCCTCCGCATGGTCCCAGTCGATACTGTCCCAGTCCGCGAAGAAGTCGCCCTCCGGTCCGTTCACCCCGGCCGCAGCCGTGGCGTCCAACTTGTCCTTCGGTACTGCCGCTGTCGTCATCGTCCCTCCTCACAGGCTCACCCGGCTCACGTCAGCGTCCTTTCGGACCCGAACACCGGTCCGGTATCCGGCGAGTTGGCCGGGATTGCGGCGGAGAGGCCGCCGCTCGTGCTGTCCCGGTTTCCTCTGGCCTTTCGGCCTGCCGGCCTTCGCTTCTTGAGCCGTCCTGTCCCGCCGGAGACATCAGCCTTCCTCACGGTCGGCCCACCGCCAGCCCTGTCCGGGCGACGGCCCCCGTCGGGGTTTCCACGTTCCGCGCATGCGAGATGCGACCGGATTGGGCGCCCTCTATATCCCGGGGCGGCGGTGTCCTCCCGGACGGCGTGCATATCCGCCCGGCGCCTGCCGCGTCTCAGCGGCCCGCCCTGCACCCTACTGCTCCATCCCACCGGCAGGGCTTTTCTTCACGAGACGTCATCGAGGGTTCACGGGTGTTCGCCCGCCCGGTCTTCCCCTTGCCTGTTGCCCCCGGGTGGAACGGCAGCACTTGGGCTTCTCCCCGGAGCTCCGCACCCCGCCGTTACCAGCGACGCACGTCCGGGTGGGGACGGGCCATCGGACACGGACCCGGGGCTACCCTGTCATCGGCGCCATCGCCGACCCCCTCTCCAAGAGCACCCGCTCAACACACGCCACCTCGTGTCGCACGTGCACGCAGAAAGTGCCTTCCTGCTGGTACGACTGGGACCTTAGACAAGCCTCATCGTTGCAGCTCAGAAGGCACTTTCGCTTTTCCGATCATGATCCGGACACAACTCCGGATGAAACACGCAGGCTAGGAGCGTGTCTCAGTAACCGGCAACCCGCCTGCGGTTCGTGATCATTCATGCAGGATGATGTTGGTATGGGTGGTGGCGATGGGTTGTTC
>NZ_JBIAXG010000113.1:0-4715 GCF_042896465.1 Streptomyces sp. NPDC001292 | reverse complement strand
CTGCTGGCGCAGGCGTCGGTGGCTCAGGCCGCGGTGATCGCGCGGGAGGACATCCCCGGTGACAAGCGACTCGTCGCCTACGTCGTCCCCGCAGACGGCGAGGACCCGGAGCAGATTCCCGCGGCCGTACGTGCCTGCGTCGCCGCCGGCCTCCCCGACTACATGGTGCCGTCCGCCGTCGTCGTCCTGGACGAACTGCCGCTGACCGTGAACGGCAAGCTGGACCGCAAGGCACTGCCCCGCCCGGAGTACACGACCTCCCCCGGCCGAGCACCGGTGACCCTCCAGGAGGAGATCCTGTGCGCCGAGTTCGCCGAGGTCCTCGGGCTCCGCGGGGTCGGCGTCGACGACGACTTCTTCGCACTCGGCGGGCACTCGCTGCTCGCGGTGCGGCTGCTCAGCCGGATCCGGTCGGTGCTGGGCGTCGAGCTGTCGCTGCGTGCGCTGTTCGAGGCGCGGACGGTCGCCGGACTCGCCGCACGTCTGAACGACGCGGACCAGGCGCGGCCGGCGGTGACGGCGGTGAAGGCAGCGGTGCGTCCGGAGCGGGTGCCGCTGTCGTACGCCCAGCGCCGGCTGTGGTTCCTCGGCCGGCTCGAAGGCCCGAGCGCCACCTACAACATGCCCGTCGTGCTGCGCCTGTCAGGAGAAGTCGACCGGGCGGCACTGGCCCACGCCCTGCGCGACGTCCTCGGCCGGCATGAAGCCCTGCGCACGGTGATCGCCGTGGGAACCGACGGCGAGCCGTACCAGCAGGTCCTCGCCGCCGACGACCTCGCCTGGGACCTCCAGGCCGCCGAGGTGGCCCCGGCGGAGCTGGACGACGCGGTGGCACAGGCGGCGGCGTACGCCTTCGACCTCGCCGTGGACGTGCCTTTCCGCGCCTGGCTGTTCGACGCCGGGCAGGAGAGGCACGTCCTCGTCGTCGTCCTGCACCACATCGCGGCCGACGGCTGGTCGAGGGGGCCGCTGGCCCGGGACCTGTCCCTGGCCTACGCGGCGCGCTCCGAGGGCGGTGCCCCGCAGTGGCCCGAACTCCCCGTCCAATACGCCGACTTCGCCCTCTGGCAGCGCCAGCTGCTCGGGGACGAGCAGGACCCCGACAGCGTGATCTCCCGCCAGATCGCCTACTGGCGCACCGCACTGGACGGCTCCCCCGAAGAGCTCGCACTCCCGTTCGACAGGCAGCGCCCCGCGGTGGCCGGACACCGTGGTCACCGCGTGCGCCTGGAGGTCCCGGCGGAGCTGCACCGCACCCTGACCGAACTGGCGAGGGCCGAGGGAGTGACCGTCTTCATGGTCCTGCAGGCCGCGCTCGCGGTGCTGCTGTCGCGGCTCGGCGCCGGCACCGACATCCCGGTCGGCTCGGCGGTCGCCGGACGCACCGACGAGGCGCTGGACGGGCTGGTCGGCTGCTTCGTGAACACCCTCGTACTGCGCACCGACCTGTCCGGCGACCCGACGTTCCGCGAGGTGCTGACCCGCGTGCGGGAGACCGGGCTGTCGGCGTACGCGCACCAGGACGTGCCGTTCGAGCGACTGGTGGAGGAACTCGCCCCGACGCGCTCCCTGGCCCGGCACCCGCTCTTCCAGGTCGTCTTCACGAAGCAGGACACCATCGAGGCGGTGCTGGACCTCCCCGGTGTCGAGCCGGCCGGGGTCTCGACGGGCACGGCCTCGGCGAAGTTCGACCTCGACGTGCTGGTGGGCGAGGCCTTCGACTCCGACGGCGCACCGGCGGGGCTGCGCGGCACGGTGACCGTCGCCGCGGACCTGTTCGACCCGGAGACGGCCGAGCGCATCGCCCGCCGCTGGACAAGGGTGCTCCAGGCGGTGGCGGCGGATCCCGGACTGCGGCTGACCGCGGTCGACGTCCTGGGCGACGACGAGCGGCACCTGGTCCTCACCGAATGGAACGACACCGCGGCTCCGCTCACCCACACGCCCGTGACCGCGTTGTTCGAGCAGCAGGCGGCGCGCACCCCGGACGCGGCGGCGATCGTCGCCGGCGGCGCCGAGGTGTCGTACGCGGAACTGGACGCGCGTGCCAACCGGCTCGCCCGCTACCTCGTGGGCCATGGCGTCGGCAGCGAGTCGGTGGTGAGCCTGTGCCTGGACCGCGGCGCCGACATGATCACGGCGATTCTGGCGGTCTGGAAGGCCGGGGCGGGCTACCTGCCGATCGACCCCGAGCAACCCGTCGAGCGGATCGGCTTCATGCTCGCGGACAGCGGTTCGGTGCTGCTGCTGACCACCGAGGAGATCCTCGACGAACTCCCCGCGGGACGCGTACGGATGGTGGCGCTCGACGACCCGATGGTCGCGGCGCAGCTGGCCGCGGCACCGGCGGACGCCCCCGAAGTGCCGCTGCCGCCGCACGGCCTGGCGTACGTGATCTACACGTCCGGCTCGACGGGACTCCCCAAGGGCGTGGCCGTCACCCACGGCTCCCTGGCCAATTACGTGTCCTCGGTGCCCGCCCGCGTGGGCCTGGGCGAGACGGGCGGCCGGTACGCGCTGCTCCAGGCACAGGCCACCGACCTGGGCAACACACTCGTGTTCGCGAGCCTGGCCACCGGCGGGCAGCTGCACGTCCTGGACGGGGACCTGGTCACCGACCCGGAGGCGGTGTCCGGCTACCTCGCGGAGCACCGGATCGACTATCTGAAGGCGGTTCCCTCGCACCTGGCGGCGCTGTCGGCGGGCGTCGGCGTGGAGGCCGTACTGCCCGCCAGGTCCCTGGTGCTCGGTGGCGAGGCCGCCTCCCCGAACTGGGCGCGTGAACTGGTCGACGCGGCCGGGACACGACAGGTGTTCAACCACTACGGGCCGACCGAGGCCACCATCGGTGCCGCGACCACACCCCTGACGCCGCAGCTCGTGGCCGGCGGAACCGTCCCGGTCGGCACGCCGGTCGCCAACACCCGCTTCTACGTGCTCGACGCGTCCCTCGCGCCGGTACCGGTGGGCGTGGCCGGAGAGCTGTACATCGCCGGTGCACAACTGTCACGCGGTTACGTCCGCCGTGCCGGACTGACCGCGGAGCGTTTCGTGGCCTGCCCCTTCGGCACCCAGGGCGAACGGATGTACAGGACCGGCGACCGCGCCCGCTGGGGCGCGGACGGCCGGCTGGTGTTCCTCGGCCGGGCCGACGACCAGGTGAAGGTGCGCGGATTCCGCATCGAGCCGGGTGAGGTCCAGGCGGCACTCGCCGCGCATCCGGAGGTCGCCCAGGCCGCGGTCGTGGCCCGTGAGGACAGCCCGGGCGACACGCGTCTGATCGCCTATGTCGTTCCCGACGACCTGGACGAGCCCTTCGACGCGCTGCCCGAGGCGGTACGGCAGTTCGCCGCCAAGCGGCTGCCGGACCACATGGTGCCGTCCGCCGTGGTCGTCCTGGAGGAACTGCCGCTCACCGGGAACGGCAAGCTGGACCGCAAGGCACTGCCCGCCCCCGACTACGCCGCCGCGGCCGGTACGGGTCGCGGACCGGCCACCGTGCGGGAAGAGCTGTTGTGCGGGGCCTTCGCCGAGGTCCTGGGGTTGGGGAGCGTCGGCGTCGACGACGACTTCTTCGAACTCGGCGGCCACTCGCTGCTGGCGGTACGGCTCATCAGCCGCATCCGGGCCGTGCTCGGCGTGGAGGTCGAGATCCGGGACCTGTTCGACGCGCCGACGGTCGCCGGCCTCGCCGGCACACTGGACGACGCCCACGAGGCCCGGCCGGCGCTGACGGCGGCCGGGGAGCGTCCGGAGCGGGTGCCGCTGTCGTTCGCGCAGCAACGCCTGTGGTTCCTCACCCAGTTGGAGGGCCCCAGCCCGACCTACAACATTCCGATCGCGGTACGGCTCAGTGGCGGCGTTGACCCGGACGCGCTGGGTGCGGCGCTGCGGGATGTGATGGGGCGGCACGAGGTGCTGCGCACGGTGTTCGAGGTGGTGGACGGAGAGCCGTACCAGCGTGTTGTGGGTCTTCAGGATCTGGAGTGGGAGCTGCGGGTGGTGGATGTGGCGCCGGAGGAGCTGGCCGGTGCGGTCGCCGCGGCACAGAGGTACGCCTTCGATCTCGCGGTCGAGGTCCCGTTCAGGGCTTGGCTCTTCGATGCGGGGGAGGGTGGGAGAGTCCTCGTCGTCGTGATGCATCACATCGCCGGGGACGGCTGGTCGAGGGGGCCGCTGGCCCGGGACGTGTCGGCGGCGTACGTGGCGCGGTGTGCGGGCCGGGCACCGGAGTGGGAGCCGCTGGCGGTGCAGTACGCGGACTATGCGTTGTGGCAGCGCGGCCTGCTGGGTGAGGAGGGCGACCGGGAGAGTGTGATGTCCCGTCAGGTGAGTTATTGGCGGGAAGCACTGGCGGGTGTTCCGGAGGAACTGGAGCTGCCCTATGACCGGCCCCGTCCGGCCGTGGCCGGCCACCGTGCTCACGAGGCTTCGCTGGAGATTCCGGCTGAGGTGCATGCGCGGTTGGTGGAGGTCGCGCGGGCCGAGGGTGTGACGGTGTTCATGGTGGTGCAGGCCGCGCTGGTGGTGCTGCTGTCCAGGTTGGGTGCGGGCACCGACATTCCGGTCGGTTCGGCGGTGGCGGGGCGTACGGACGAGGCGCTGGACGACCTGGTCGGGTTCTTCGTCAACACGCTGGTGCTGCGGACGGACCTGTCGGGTGATCCGACGTTCCGTGAGCTGCTGGGTCGGGTGCGGGAGAGCGGCCTGTCGGC
>NZ_JBIAXG010000112.1:0-4873 GCF_042896465.1 Streptomyces sp. NPDC001292 | reverse complement strand
GCAGCGCGGGCACAGGTCTCCTCAGTGGTCACAGAGCGTCGCAACTCCATGATCACCGGGATCTGTGCCCGTTCTGTTGCCGGGGTCCCCAACCGCCCCTATCCGCCCGGCCTCTTACACTCCCCCTGTAGGAAGGCACTCTCGCGGTGGACGAGGGGCGCTCGGGAGCCAGTTGCCGTCCGCCCGGCAAGAGGTACGCGTACGCGGGCGGCGGCAGGGTGGCGCACCTCCGTGCCGGATGATCGCCTCTTTGAGGCGTGCTCCTGGACGAATCGGGCGACAGCCTCCAGCCGGACCCGCTCCCGCGAGGCCCTCCCGGTGTCGGTCAAACCGCCGCCCTGCGCATGTCTCATGCACAAGGACCTACACGGCTCAACACCCCTCCCGCAGACGAACGCCCCGACACCACCCAATCAAGTTCAGTACGGCCCGCAGCCGCTGCCCGGGCCCTCAGCCGTCCTCCAGTAGGCGCAGCCCCACCACCCCGGCGAGGATCAAGCCCACGCACAGCACCCGGGTTGGGCTGACGCGCTCGCCGAGGGCGACCACCCCGGCCACGAAGACTCCGGCGGCCCCGATACCGACCCACACCGCGTATGCGGTGCCGACCGGCAGGGTGCGGATCGCGAGGCTGAGCAGCAGGAAGCTGGTCAGGGCCCCGGCGAGGGCCAGGACGCTGGGCCACAGGCGGGTGAAGCCCTCGGCCTGCTTGAGGGCCAGTGCCCAGACGAGTTCGAGCAGCGCGGCCACGGCCAGGATGCTCCAGGCCACTCCCGAGGTCGCCGTTCTCATGCGTTCGCGCCCGCGTCCACGGTGATCGCCGCGCCGGTGATGCCGCGCCCGCCAGGGCCCGCCAGGTGGGCCACGGTGGCGGCGATGTCGTCAGGCTCCAGGTAGCGGCCCAGGGCGGTCAGGGCGCGTTCGGATTCGGCCTCGGGGGCCGCGGCTGGGTTCATGTCCGTGTCGGTCGAGCCGGGGTGGACGATGTTGACCGTGACGCCGCGCGGGCCCAGCTCGCGGGCGAGTGCCCGGGTCAGGCCGGTGAGCGCGGACTTGGTCATGGTGTACAGGGCGAGGCCAGGGAAGTGGGCACGTTCGGTTAGGTTGCTGCCGATGTTGATGACGCGCCCGCCCTCAGGCAGGTGACGCAGGGTGGCCTGCACGGCGAGGAAGGCAGCGCGGACGTGGACGGCCAGCGCCCGGTCCAGTTCCTCGGGCGTGACGTCTTCGACGGGGCCCATGGGGGCAATGCCGGCGTTGTTGACGAGGATGTCCAACCGGCCGAACGCGGCGGCCGTCCGGTCCACGGCGGTGGTCACAGCCCGGGGGTCGGCGGCGTCGGCCTGGATCGCCAGCCCCCGCCGCCCGGCGGCCTCGATGTCGGCGACGACACCAGCCGCCCGTGTCGCGCTGGCTGCGCTGACGTAGGTGAACGCCACGTCGGCGCCCTCACGGGCCAGGTGCCGGGCGATGGCAGCTCCGATGCCCCTGCTGCCGCCTGTGACCAGGGCCGTCGTGCCCGTGAGCTGGTGTGGGAGTGTGCCCGTTGGCTCGGTCATGGAGTGATCCTCATTTCTGTGTCGATCGGCACAGAAATATTCGCCTGGCCAACAGCACATGTCAAGGCATATATTTGATGAGCGACACAGAAAGGCGGTGACTCATGGCGACAGCGGCCCGGCCCGGCGGACGGCCACGGGGCCGGCCCCGGAGCTTCGACCGCGGGGCGGCCCTGGCCGCGGCGATGGAGGTCTTCTGGGAACGCGGCTACGAGGGCGCGACGATGAGCGACCTCACCGCTGCCATGGGCATCAACTCCCCCAGTCTCTATGCCGCCTTCGGCTCGAAGGAGGAACTGTTCCGCGAGGCCGTCGCGCTGTACGACGCCACTGAGGGGGTGCCCATTGCCCGCGCCCTGAGCGAGGAGCCCACGGCGCGGGACGCCGTCGCCACGGTGCTACGCGAGACCGCCCGCGCCTGCACCGAGCCGGGCAGGCCCACCGGTTGCATGATCGTCATCGCGGCTCTGAACTGCTCGGACGCCAACTCGTCGGCCAGCGAGTTCCTCTCACGGTGGCGGCGCGAGGGCGATGTGGCTCTGGCCCGCCGCCTGGCCCAGGGCGTCCGCGACGGCGATCTGCCGGCAGGCACCGACGCCACGGCGATGGCCGCCTTCTACAGCGCCGTGCTCCACGGAATGTCCATCCGCGCCCGCGACGGCGCCACCCGCGCCGAACTGGTACGCACGGCCGAGACCGCCCTGGCCGCTTGGGGTGCACTTATCCGACCGTCGGCCCCATAGAAAGTCAGCCAGGCACCGCCTGAGGAAGATCCAGCACCGCCCCCGGCTGATTGACGCCTGCCTCACCCAGGCCGGCCTGTCCCTGGACAGGCCTCCATACCCCACCCGACATCACGCATTCAACTTCAGCACCAACAGCGTTCGTGTTCACGCGCCTACCTATCCACCAGGCGCTTCGGCTCGTCCCAGAGCAATAACAGATGACCACGGCCAGGGCCGGGTGAGCTGCCCCGAGTTTCGTATAGTCCGGCGATCTTGTTTCAGGCGGACTGCGGGGAGGCTTCCTGTTGTCGCCACCAGTCGCGTTCGTACTCGGCAGGCGGTACGTAGTCGCGGACGCTCTCCTGTACGTCAACCCCTCTGGACTGACCTGTTCGGTGTGCTGTCCTGCTTGATCAGGTAGTAGGCCTCGCGGGCGACGTACCGTTTCAGGCAGCGGATGATCTCCATCTTTGACTTGCCTTCGCTGGTGCGGCGTTCGACGTACTTCTGGGTGGCTTTGTCGTAGTGCAGGCGGCAGACCACGGCCATGTGGAGAGCGGAGTTGGCTTGGCGGTCGCCACCGCGGTTGAGCCGGTGCCGCTGGACCTTCCCGGAGGAGGCCGACAGCGGGGCGACACCGCAGAGTTTGGCGAAGCGGGCCTCGTCGGTGACCCGCTGAGGGTTGTCGCCGCAGGTGACCAGGAGCTGGGCGGTGTTCTCGATCCCGAAGCCGGTCCGCTCCAGCAGCGAGGGTGCCAGCTCGCGGACCAGAGGCTCGATCATCGCGTCGAGATCGGCGACCTCAATCGTTGAGTTCGAGGTAGCGGCGGGCCAGGGACTTGATCGCGATGCGGGTGGCTGAGATGGGGTCACGGAAGGCGGTCTCGTCCGGCCGCCAGGCGGCGCAGGCGCGGATGAGCTGCATCCGCGTCAGGTTCCGTACCTGGTCGCGGAGTTCCTCGGGCGCGGAGATGATCTGGCAGCGCAGCATCTGCAGGGCGACGCGGCGGGCTTTGACGGCGGTGGAGCGGGCGATCCGCAGGACGCGTAAGGACTCGACCATGCCGGTGCGGGTCTTGGGAGTGACCACGCGGTTGCCGGCCAGTGCGGCGTGGGCGGCGTTCTCGGCGTCGAGGGTGTCGTCCTTGCCCCGTCGGCGCCGGTCGGAGCGGTCGGGCCGGTTGACCTCGAGGATCTCGATGCCGGCCTGCTGAAGATGGCGCAGGAGTCCGGCGCCGTAGGAGCCGGTGCACTCCACGCCGATGCGGCGGACGTCGCCGAAGGTGCGCATCCAGGCGAGCAGGGGCGGTAACCGGCTCGGGTGGTGGAGAACGCTCGGGTGTCCAGGACGTGTTCGTCGGTGTCGATCACGGCGGCGACGTGCAGATCTTTGTGGGTGTCCACGCCGCCGATGACGACGCGGGAGACGGGTGGGATGCTGGCCATGTCGGCCTCCTCGCGGACGAGAGCGCGGTGGGTCGGCGCGCGGTCACCGAGGCGGCGGACAAGACAGTGATGGGACCTTGGCCAGGCTCTCCTTAAGAGTTCACGCGGATAGGCGTGTGGTCAGGGTCGGCGGTTCGGGCGTTCGTCCCAGCGGTGTGACGTCCATGCCCGTCGGATCAGGCTACGCACGGTGATGATGGTGTCGGCGAGGTCGAAGAAGGTGTCGATGACGGTGGTGCGCCGCTCGTAGCAGCGCGAGCCGGTAGAAGGCGTTCTGCCAGGCGTGGGTGCGTTCGACGTGCCAACGCTGGCTGGCCTGGATGGGCGTCTTCTCCCCCTTGTGCGCGATGCGTCCGAGCGCGGCGCGGGCCTGCTCGTCGTCCCAGGCGATCTTCGGCTTGCCCGGGTTGGCGTAGTCGTGGGCGGTGCAGTGCGCGGCGGCGACCTCCTCGGCGCCGGGCACCTCGCGGATCACCCGCCGGATCGCAGAGATCAGCTGGGTGACCGTGTCCTGGGTGGCGACCGCGTCGTCGAACACCGTGGAGTCCAGCGCGCGGCGTCGCCTGCCCCTGAGGATCCCGGTGGCGGCCACGACCTCCTTGACCCGGGTGAAGATCCGCCCCGGATCCGCCGAGCGCTGCAGGCGGCGCCGGAAGTAGGTCAGCAGCGACGGGTCGAACGCGGTGTCGTTCAGGCCCAGCCCGCACGCCGCCTTCCACCGCAGGTCGCAACGCAGCTCCAGCACAGTCTCCACGTCCGAGGTCCCGTACAGGCTCTGCAGCACCACCGCCGCCGCCAGCACCTGCGGTGGCAGGCTCGGCCGCCCGTTGGCCGAGGGGTACATGTCCGCGAACATCTCCGGCGGCAGCAGCCGCTCCCGGTGCTCGGCCAGGAACGCGAACACGCTGCCTGCCGGGATCAGCTCCCGGCAGGTCTCCCACACGTCCGGTCCGACCGTCTCCCCGGCCCATTCCCCCTGCACGCACAGCAGTCTGGCCACACGTCACCACCCGCGGGGCCAGAACCCGAGATTTTCAGTGATCTTCGAACGTTGTTTTCGGACCAGACCCGGTCAGACCCGCCCGCAGCGTCACCACGTCACATCCTCGCTGTCAGGTGTGACGGTTTGTTCGGCCCAGATGG
>NZ_JBIAXG010000111.1:0-4921 GCF_042896465.1 Streptomyces sp. NPDC001292 | reverse complement strand
CCCCTCGCTCCCCTGCAGGAGGGTCTGCTCTTCCACCACCTCCTCGCCGACGGCGGCGAGGACGCGTACGTCATGCCGCGGGTGTTGAAGTTCGATTCGCGTGAGCGGCTGGACGCGTTCCTGGGCGCGCTGCAGCGGGTCGTCGACCGCCATGACGTGTTCCGTACCGGCATCGTCTGGGAGGGTCTGCGCGAGCCGGTCCAGGTCGTGCGCCGTCGCGCCGTCCTGCCCGTCACCGAAGTCCAGTTGGACCCGAAGGCGGGCGATCCCATAGCCGAGTTGGTCGCCGTCACCGGCCTGTCGATGGATCTCGGCCGCGCGCCGCTGCTGGACATCCACATGGCGCCCGAGCCCGGCACCGACCGGTGGCTGGCCCTCGCGCGGATGCACCACATGGTGCAGGACCACACGGCGCTGACAGTGGTACTGGAGGAGGTGGACGCGTTCCTCACGGGCCGGGGTGACGACCTGCCCGAGCCGCTGCCGTTCCGCAACTTCGTCGCGCAGGCACGCGGCGGGGTCGAGCGCTCCGAGCACGAGCGGTTCTTCGCCGACCTGCTCGGCGACGTCACCGAGCCCACCGCACCCTTCGGGCTGGTGGACGCCCGTGGTGACGGCGCCGGTGTGGTCCGGGCCGAGCTGGCCTTCCCGGCGGAGGTCGCCGGCCGGGTCCGGGACGTCTCGCGCCGGCTGGGCGCGAGTCCTGCCACCGTGATGCATGTGGCGTGGGCGCGGGTGCTGGCGGCGGTCAGCGGCCGGGACGATGTGGTGTTCGGCACGGTGCTGTTCGGCCGGATGAACGCCGGTGCGGGTGCGGACCGGGTGGCCGGACCGTTCATGAACATGCTGCCGGTGCGGGTGCGGGTGGCCGGAACCGGCGTGCTCGACGCGGTCTTTGAGATGCGTGCCCTGCTGGCCGGGCTGCTGGAGCACGAGCACGCTCCGCTCGCGGTCGCGCAGCAGGCCAGCGGTGTGCCGGCCGACGTACCGCTGTTCACCTCGATGTTCAACTATCGGCACAACACCGGCCACGGTGCGGACCCCGCCGACACCGAGGGCCCCAGCGGTGGGCTCGACGGCGTCAGGATGGTGTACACGCAGGACCGGACCAACTACCCGCTGTCGGTCGCGTTCGACGACGACGGGGACGCGCTCGTCCTGGCCGTGGACGCGGTTGCCCCGATCGAGCCCGAGGCGGTGTGCGCGATGCTGCGCACTGCCGTGGAGGGCCTGGTCACGGCACTGCAGGACGTGCTCGAAGGCGGTACGGACAGCCCCCTGACCGCGGTGGACGTGCTGGGTGAGGCCGAGCGGCAGCGGGTGCTGGTGGAGTGGAACGACACGGCGGTGGAGATGCCGGCCGTGTCGGTGGTGGAGCTGTTCGAGGGGTGGGCGGAGCGCACGCCGGATGCCGTGGCGGTGCGGTGCGGTGCCGATGCCGTGTCGTACGGGGAGCTGGATGCGCGGGCGAATCGTCTGGCGCGGTATCTGGTGGGTCAGGGTGTGGGCCCGGATTCGGTGGTGGGGCTGTGTCTGCCGCGGGGCGTGGAGATGGTCGCGGCGATCCTGGGGGTGTGGAAGGCCGGGGCGGCCTATGTGCCGGTGGATCCGGAGTATCCGGCGGAGCGGATCTCCTTCGTACTGGGTGACTGCGGCGCGTCGTTGCTGCTGACCACGCAGGAGATCCTGGAGGAGCTGCCGGCGGGCCGGGTGCGGATGGTGGCGCTGGACGATCCGTTCGTGGCCGGTCAGTTGGACGCCTCGGGACCGGGTGTCCGGGTGGACGGCCGGCAACTGGCGTATGTGATCTATACGTCGGGGTCGACAGGGCGGCCCAAGGGCGTGGCCGTGTCACAGGCCGGGCTGGCGAACTACGTGGTGTGGGCCGCCAGGGCCTATGGGACGGGTCCGGGTGGGGGTCAGGGCGGCGCGGTGCTGCATTCGTCGCTGGCGTTCGACCTGACGGTGACGAGTGTGCTGCTGCCGCTGGTGTCGGGGTCGAGCGTGGTCGTGAGCCCCGAGGGCGGTGCCGAGGGACTGGCGGACGTGGTGCGCGGTGCCGGCACCGGTCTGCTGAAGGTCGTCCCGGCGCATCTGTCTCTGCTCGGCGAACTGTTGACGGACGAGCAGATCGTCGGCGCCGCCGACTGCCTGGTGGTGGGCGGTGAGGCGCTGACCGGTGACGCGGTGCGCGGCTGGCTGGAGCGGGTGCCCCGGTCGGTGGTGGTCAACGAGTACGGGCCGACCGAGACGGTGGTCGGGTGCTGCGTGTTCGGGGTGCGTGCCGGGGACGATGTCGGGGAGTCGGTGCCGATCGGTCGCCCGGTGGCCAACACGCGGTTGTACGTGCTGGACGAGAGCCTGTCGCCGGTGCCGGTGGGCGTCGCGGGCGAGTTGTACATCGCCGGTGCGCAGGTGGCGCGGGGGTATGTGCGGCGAGCCGGTCTGACGGCTGAGCGGTTCGTGGCCTGTCCCTTCGCGGACGGGTCCGGTGGGCGTATGTACCGGACCGGGGACCGCGTGCGGTGGAGCGCCTCCGGTGAGCTGGAGTATCTGGGCCGGGCGGACGACCAGGTGAAGATCCGTGGTTTCCGGATCGAGCCGGGTGAGGTCCAGGCGGTCGTGGCCTCGCATCCGCTGGTGGGTCAGGCGGCGGTGATCGCCCGGGAGGACGTGCCGGGAGACCGGCGGCTGGTCGCCTACGTCGTACCCGCCGACACGGAGGCGGCGGCCGAGACACTGCCCGAAGTGGCGAGAAGGTTCGTGGCCGAACGTCTGCCGGACTACATGGTGCCCTCGGCCGTGGTCGTCCTGGACGCGCTGCCGTTGACCGTGAACGGGAAGGTGGACCGCAAGGCACTGCCCGCCCCCGAACACGCGGGCGCGGGCGCGACCGGCCGGGAACCGGCCACCGAGCAGGAGGAACTCCTGTGCGGGGTGTTCGCCGAAGTCCTCGGACTGGAGAAGGTCGGAGTCGACGACGACTTCTTCGAACTCGGCGGCCACTCACTGCTCGCCGTGCAGGTGGTCAGCCTGGTCCGCGCGAAGTTGGGAGTGGAGCTCCCGCTGCGGGTGCTGCTGGACGCGCCGACCGTGGCCGAGCTCGCACAGCAGATCGGAAAACAAAAGTCAGCCAGGCCGGCGCTGCGGCCGATGCGCAAGCAAGAGGAGTTCTGATGATTCCGTTGTCGTTCGCACAGCGGCGGCTGTGGTTCCTCGGCCAGCTGGAAGGGCCGAGCGCCACGTACAACATTCCGATGGCGCTGCCGCTGACCGGCCCGGTGGATCGGGACGCGCTGGGCGCGGCCCTGCGCGACGTCATGGGCCGGCACGAGGTGCTGCGCACCGTGTTCCCCGTCGCGGACGGCGAGCCGTACCAGCGCATCCTCGGTCTCGAGGACCTGGAGTGGGAGCTCACGACGGTGGAGCTGGCGGCGGAGGAGGTGGTCGGGGCGACCGCGTCGGCCTCCCGGTACGCCTTCGACCTCGCCGAGGAAGTGCCCTTCCGCGCCTGGCTGTTCACGACCGCACCGGACCAGCACGTTCTGCTGGTGCTCCTGCACCACATCGCCGGCGACGGATGGTCGCGCGGACCGTTGGCCCGTGACCTGTCGGCCGCGTACGAGGCGCGGTGCGCGGGCCGGGTGCCCGACTGGGAGCCGCTCCCCGTCCAGTACGCCGACTACGCGCTTTGGCAGCGCGAATTACTGGGTGACGACCAGGACCCGGAGAGCCTGGTGTCCCGCCAGGTCGAATACTGGCGCAAGGCCCTGGCGGGGGTCCCCGAGGAGCTGGCGCTGCCGTACGACCGTCCGCGTCCCGTGGTGGCCGGTCATGACGGCCACACCGTGCCCCTGGACATACCGGCGGACGTGCACGCCAGGCTGGTCGAGCTGGCGAAGGCCCAGGACGTGACCGTGTTCATGGTCCTGCAGGGCGCGCTCGCGGTGCTGCTGTCCCGGCTCGGCGCGGGCACCGACATCCCGATCGGTGTCGCCGTGGCCGGACGGACCGATGTCGCGCTGGACGACCTCGTCGGATTCTTCGTCAACACGCTGGTCCTGCGCACGGACCTCTCCGGTGACCCGACGTTCACCGAGCTGCTGGCGCGGGTGCGGGACGTCGGATGGGAAGCCTTCGCCCACCAGGACGTGCCGTTCGAGAAGCTGGTGGAGGAACTCAGCCCCACCCGCTCGCTGGCCCGTCACCCGCTGTTCCAGGTGATGCTGTCCGTCGAGAACAGTGCGCAGGCCGAGGTCGACCTGCCGGGCGTACGGGCCGGTGGGACGCCCGGGACACCGGCGCAGCTGCCGGCGGGTACCTCGGCGGCGAAGTTCGACGTCGAAGTGAACATTGGGGAGTCGTACGACTCCACGGGCGCGCCGGCCGGACTGCGCGGTGTGCTGATCCTGTCGGCCGACCTCTTCGATGCCGACAGCGCACCACGGCTGGCCCGGCGCTGGACGCGGGTGCTCGAACTGCTGGGCGCCGAGCCGAAGACCAGGCTGGCGGCGGTGGACATCCTCGAGGAGGACGAGCGCCGTCGGCTGCTGGTGGAGTGGAACGACACCGGTGCGGCGGTCGAGGAGTCGACGCTGCCGGGGTTGTTCGGGGCGCAGGTGGCGCGGACGCCGGACGCGGTGGCGGTGGTCGCGGGTGATGTGTCGCTGTCGTACGCGCAACTCGACGCGCGTGCCAACCGGTTGGCCCGGCTGTTGATCGGCAGGGGTGTGGGTCCGGAGTCGGTGGTGGCGGTCGCGCTGGAGCGTGGCGTGGACCTGATGGTGGCGTTGCTGGGTGTGCTGAAGGCGGGCGCCGCCTACCTACCGGTGGACCCGGCCTATCCGGCGGAGCGGATCGCGTTCATGCTGGCCGATGCGGGTGTGGAGTGCGTGTTGACCGGGGGAGAGGTATGCCTCGA
>NZ_JBIAXG010000110.1:0-4987 GCF_042896465.1 Streptomyces sp. NPDC001292 | reverse complement strand
CCCGACGCACCCATCATCACCACCGACGCCCGGCACCGCGCCGACGCCAAGTCCACCCTCATCACCCTGGTGGAACACGCCCTCATGGCCCGGCTGAGGTAACGGGGCAGCAGGAGTCGCCTCCAAGTCGGCAGCGCCCTACGGCAGTTGTCGTAGATACACCGGAGCCGGCTGTGTCCTTTGACACGGTCGGCTCCGGTGTTCATAACGTTTCGGCAGAGGAATCGCGTGGTATGGCCACGCGTCGCGCACATGTGATGCCGCTATGCGCACATTCCCCCGGACTTTTGCCAGGGGCTAGTTGTTTATGACCGTTTTATGTGGGACGTGCGTCACGTGGAACCACCCGTTTCCACTGTTTGGAAGAGCGCATGTTGACGTGCTGGAATGCCTGAACTACCCAATGGTCAAAGACGTACTCACCGGTAGTGGGCCGTCGATGGCGGACAGGGTTCTGAGACACTGCGGCACAACGTAGGTGCCGACCGCCGAGAGGTTGTTGGTCGAGTGAGGCGAAGCAAGAACGGCCCCGAGCCGTCGGCCCGGGGCAATTTCACCCCGCCGCCGCGCGGAGCGGCGCCCGCGCACGTGCCCGGTTCGGAACCGACGGCCGCGCCCACCGCGAGCGGTGGCCGTTTCTCCCCGCGCAACTGGCGGGTGCCGACCCGGCTGAACGCGATCCTGCTCCTGCCCGTGCTGGTCGGCCTGGTCATGGGCGGCTTCCAGGTCAACAGCTCGATCAACACCTGGCAGAACGCCCAGGACGCCGAGCACACCGCTCGCCTGGTGCAGGCCTCGCTGGCCTACGCCGACGCCCTTTATCACGAGCGCGACGTCAGCGCGGCCCCCCTCCTCCAGGGCAAGGGCCAGAACGACTCGACCGTCACCGAGGCCCGCGAGCTGACCGACCAGGCCGCCGACGCCTTCGACCGGGCCGCGCAGTCCATGCCGCACAAGGCCGGTCTGGAGCGCCGGCTCAAGCTGTTCCGCGACGCCGAGCCCGAACTGCAGAAGCTGCGTGCCGCGGCGTTCAGCACCAAGCTGCCCGGCGTGCAGACCGAGGAGGGCTACGTCAAGGTCGCCCACCCGCTGATGGAGTTCGCCAACGAACTCGGCCTGGGCACCGGCAACATCACCTCCTACGGCCGTACCGTCTACGCCATCTCGCTGACCAAGGCCGCGCTGTCGCTCGAGCGCTCGATCGGCATGCACCTGCTGATCAAGCCCGGCCCCGACGCCACCGCCCTGGGCGGCCAGCGCGTCGCCCTGTCCTCCTACGCCTACCTCGAGGGCATCGCCGTCGAGGAGTACATCGGCGGCGGCACCCAGGAGGACGCGGACAAGCTGGACGCGCAGAAGAAGGAGATCCAGGCCAAGGCCGCGACCATGGCCCAGCAGGCCAAGGCCAAGGACCCGAACTACGTCGCCCCGCCGGCCGACCCGACCAAGATGGTCACCGCGCTGGCCACGCTGAGCAGCACGGACCCGGCCGAGCGCACGGGCCTGGCGCAGAAGGGCATCACGCCCGAGAACTGGTGGGCGGTCAACACCCTCAAGTTCGACGCCTACCGCCAGATCGAGTCGGACATGGCCGACACCGCGGTGAACGAGGCGGCCTCGATCGCCGACAACGCCAAGCGGTCGACGTTCATCACCGGCGCGGTCGTCCTGGTCGCCCTGCTCGCCGCGTTCATCCTGGCCGGACTGGCGGCCCGCCAGATGAGCCGCTCCATGCGCCGGCTGCGCAACGCCGCATTCGGCATCGCCGAGCAGCGCCTGCCGATGCTGGTCGACCAGCTCTCGCGCACCGACCCCGGCCGCGTCGACACCCGGGTCGCTCCCATCCCGATCACCTCGACCGACGAGATCGGCGAGGTCGCCCGCGCCTTCGACCAGGTGCACCGCGAGGCCGTCCGGCTCGCCTCCGAACAGGCCCTGCTGCGGGGCAACATCAACGCGATCTTCACCAACCTCTCGCGCCGCAACCAGTCGCTGATCGAGGGCCAGCTGACCCTGATCACCAACCTGGAGAACAACGAGGCCGACCCGGACCAGCTGGAGAACCTCTTCCGCCTGGACCACCTGGCGACCCGTATGCGCCGCAACGGCGAGAACCTCCTCGTCCTCGCCGGTGAGGAGCCCGGCCGCCGCTGGGACCAGCCGGTCCCGCTGGTCGACGTGCTGCGCGCCGCCTCCTCCGAGGTGGAGCAGTACGAGCGCATCGAGCTGTCCGGCGTGCCCGAGGCCGAGATCCACGGCCGCGCCGTGACCGACCTCGTGCACCTGCTGGCCGAGCTGCTGGAGAACGCCACCACGTTCTCCTCGCCGCAGACCAAGGTCCGGGTCACCGCGACCCGGCTCCCCGACGGCCGGATCATGATCGAGATCCACGACAAGGGCATCGGCCTGACCGCCGAGGACTTCGCGGACATCAACCACAAGCTGGCCAACCCGCCCACCGTGGACGCGGCGATCTCCCAGCGCATGGGCCTGTTCGTGGTCGGCCGCCTCGCCGACCGGCACGGCATCCGCGTGCAGCTGCGCCCCTCCGGCGAGCAGGCCGGCACCACCTCGCTGGTCATGCTGCCGGACGCGATCACCCACGGCGGTGGCGGCGAACAGGCGCTGGACCGCGGCGACTTCACCGTCTCGCAGATCATCCCGGAGCAGGAGTTCCAGAGCGAGGACTTCAACGCTCCCCAGCCGATGCGCACCGCCGCGGAACTCGGCTTCGACGACAGCCGGTACGCCGACGCCCCCGACGGCTCCCGCGAGCTGGACCCCGTCGGCCGCTCCCTCAAACGCGAGGAGCGCCGCGCCGCCCTGGAGGCCCAGACGCACGATCGGCCGGCGGGCCCGGAGGCGGCCGAACCGGCCGGGTATCCCGACGAGCACACCGGGCAGCAGCCGGTGTACGACACCGGCCAGATGCCCTTCCCGGAGCAGGGCGGGTACGACCCGCAGACGTCGTACGAGGAACCGCAGCACACTGCGTACGACCAGCAGCAGACGGCCTACGACGAGCAGGGCAGGCCGTCGTACGGCGAGGGGTACTACGCGCCGAACGGCGGTATGCCGCAGGGCGATGCCCCCTCGTCCAACGGCGGCTACCCCGGCCCCGGCTATGCGGAGGCCGGGCAGCAGGAGCACGCGTCGGCGCACGCCGCGGCGCCGGAGGCGTACGCCGGCTTCCAGGAGCAGTCCTACCAGGACGACTGGCCGCAGCCGGACGGGTACCGGAACGGCTACCCGGACCAGTACGCTCCGGAAGCGGAATCCACGCAGGCCGCTGACGAGACCGAGCCGGACCACGTAGGCTTCGAGCGTCCGGGACCGGCCCCCTCCGCCGTCCACGAGCTGACCGACGCCGGACTGCCCCGCCGCGGATCCGTCGCGAGCGGTTCGAACGGCGCGGGGCCCGTGGATCAGGAAGCACCGACCCATACCCCGGAGAGCGGCGGCGACGGTTGGCGTTCGGCGAACGACAAGCGCTGGCAGCAGGCCTCGCAGCTCCGCAAGCCCAAGGCAGGCGGGGTGACCTCCTCCGGACTGCCGCGGCGCGTGCCCCAGGCCAACTTGGTCGAAGGCACCGCGGAATCAACCCCGCAGGGAGGCCCACAGGTCTCCCGCGCCCCCGAGGACATCCGGGGCAGGCTGAGCAACCTGCGCCGGGGCGTCCAACGAGGACGCAGCGCAGGAATTGACAAGAACGGCCAGGCCACAAGGAATGAACACAGTGGTCCTGACAGCACCTACAACCAGGAGCGTTAGTGTGAGCCCGATGAGCCAGGCGGCACAGAACCTGAACTGGTTGATCACCAACTTCGTGGACAACACCCCCGGGGTGTCCCACACCGTGGTGGTCTCCGCCGACGGACTCCTTCTGGCGATGTCCGAAGGCTTCCCCCGCGACCGCGCCGACCAGCTCGCGGCCGTCGCCTCCGGTCTGACCTCGCTGACCGCCGGTGCCTCGCGCATCTTCGAGGGCGGCAGCGTGAACCAGACGGTTGTGGAGATGGAGCGAGGATTCCTCTTCATCATGTCCATCTCCGACGGTTCGTCGCTCGCGGTTCTCGCACACCCCGAGGCGGACATCGGTCTCATCGGGTACGAGATGGCCCTTCTGGTGGACCGTGCGGGCACGGTCCTGACGCCGGACCTCCGTGCGGAGCTCCAGGGGAGCCTTCTCAACTAACAGACAGCCGGTGCGTTTTGGCGTCCCGGGGCCGTAAGGTTTCGGGACGCGGCTTCCACACGTTGGGTGCCCGGCACAGTCGGAGGAGGAGAGAACGTGGCAACACCCCCAGGCGGTTCGTCTTCGGGCAACTGGTCGTACGGTCCCGCACAGGGCCCGGGCGACGGTTCGGCGAATCGGTACGGCTTTGCCTCCACCCCCCACCACCGGCAGCCATACGCGCCGCAGGGCCCCGGTCCGTCACCGTACGACCAGCCGCCCGCGCCGCGCATCCAGCCGGTGCAGCCGCAGCGACGCACCCCTGAACCGACGCCCGCGGGGGCGTCGAACAACCCCCTGGTGCGCCCGTACGCCATGACGGGCGGCCGCACCAGGCCGCGGTACCAGCTCGCCATAGAGGCACTGGTGCACACCACCGCGCAGCCGCACCAGATGCAGGGCCAGCTGCCCGAACATCAGCGGATCTGCCATCTGTGCCGCGAGATCAAATCGGTGGCCGAGGTCTCGGCCCTGCTTTCGATCCCTCTCGGCGTGGCCAGGATCCTCGTCGCCGACTTGGCGGAGGCGGGCCTGGTCGCCATCCATCAGCCCGGCGGCGACGAGAACGCCGGTGGCCAGCCAGACGTGACACTGCTCGAAAGGGTGCTCAGTGGACTTCGCAAGCTCTAGCGGCGGTCCTTCCCGCTCCACCACCTCCGCGAAGATCGTGGTGGCGGGCGGCTTCGGCGTGGGCAAGACCACGTTCGTCGGCGCCGTCTCGGAGATCAACCCGCTGCGCACGGAGGCCGTGAT
>NZ_JBIAXG010000109.1:0-4995 GCF_042896465.1 Streptomyces sp. NPDC001292 | reverse complement strand
TGTGGTGGGCTGCGGCGGGTGGTGTGCAGTGGTGAGGCGTTGCCGCCTCATGTGGTGCGGCGGTTCTTCGAAGTCTTCGAGTCGGTGGAGCTGCATAACCTGTACGGCCCCACCGAGGCCTCGGTGGACGTCACGTCGTGGGAGTGCGACCCGGGCTTCGTGAACAGTGGTGTGGTGCCGATCGGCCGGCCGGTGGCCAACACCCGGGTGTACGTGCTGGACGCACAGCTTTCGCCCGTCCCGGTGGGTGTGGTCGGTGAGTTGTACCTGGCGGGCGTGCAGTTGGCCCGTGGTTACGCCGACCGCCCCGCGCTGACGGCTGAGCGTTTTGTGGCGTGTCCGTTCGGTGGGTCCGGTGGGCGGATGTATCGGACCGGGGACCGGGTGCGGTGGAACGCGTCCGGTGAGCTGGAGTATCTGGGCCGGGCGGACGACCAGGTGAAGATCCGTGGTTTCCGGATCGAGCCGGGTGAGGTCCAGGCGGTGATCGCCGCGCATCCGCTGGTCGTTCAGGCCGCGGTGATCGCCCGCGAGGACATCCCGGCAGACACCCGTCTGGTCGCCTACGTCGTCGTCGGCGGTGAGGCACCCGAAGTCACCGATAGCATTTGGCGGTTCGCCGCGAGTCGGCTCCCGGAGTACATGGTTCCGTCCGCCGTCGTCGTCCTTGACGAGCTCCCGGTGACCGTGAACGGCAAGCTGGACCGCAGGGCCTTGCCCGCCCCCGAACACACCGCTACCAGCAGCCGTGGGCCGGCCAACGCCCGTGAGGAAATCCTGTGCGCTGCTTTCGCCGAAATCCTCGGCCTGGAGAGCGTGGGTGTGGACGACGATTTCTTCCGGCTGGGTGGGCATTCACTGCTCGCCGTCTCGCTGGCGGAACGCTTGCGCGCCCAGGGCGTGACGGTGTCGGTGCGGGCGCTGTTCGACGCGCCGACCCCGGCCGGGCTTGCAGCGGCCGCGGGCGCTGCCACCACCGCGGGCGCTGCCGGAGGCAGGGAAGCGGTTGCCGTGCCGCCGAACGGCATCCCGGACGGTGCCGGCGAGATCACGCCGGAGATGCTGACTCTCGTCGAGCTGTCCACGCCCGAGATCACGCGAATCGTCGCGGACGTCGAGGGCGGTGCGGCCAACGTCGCCGACATCTATCCCCTCGCTCCCCTGCAGGAGGGTCTGCTCTTCCACCACCTCCTCGCCGACGGCGGCGAGGACGCGTACGTCATGCCGCGGGTGTTGAAGTTCGACTCGCGTGAGCGGCTGGACGCGTTCCTGGGCGCGCTGCAGCGGGTCGTCGACCGGCATGACGTGTTCCGTACCGGCATCGTCTGGGAGGGTCTGCGCGAGCCGGTCCAGGTCGTGCGCCGTCACGCCGTCCTGCCCGTCACCGAAGTCCGACTGGACCCGCACACCACGGACCCGGAAGCCGAGCTGATGGCGATCGGCGGCCGGTCGATCGATCTGCGCCGGGCACCGCTGATCGACGTGCACGCGGCGGCGGAGCCGGACACCGGCCGCTGGCTGGCACTGCTCCGGGCTCATCACATCGTGCAGGACCACATGGCCATGGCCGTGGTGTTGTCGGAGGTGCGGGCGTTCCTCGACGGTCGGGGCGACGAGCTTCCCGAGCCGCTGCCGTTCCGGGACTTCGTCGCGCAGGCGCGCGGGGTGGCGCAGTCCGAGCACGAGCGGTTCTTCACCGACCTGCTCGGCGACGTCACCGAGCCCACCGCACCCTTCGGGCTGGTGGACGTGCGAGGGGACGGCGCCGCCGCGGTTCAGGCACGGGCGGAACTGGAGGCGTCAGTCGCCGGGCGGCTCCGAGAAGTCTCGCGGCGGCTGGGTGCCAGTCCCGCGACCCTGCTGCACGTGGCCTGGGCCCGTACGCTGGCGGCGGTCAGCGGCCGGGACGACGTCGTGTTCGGCACGGTGCTGCTCGGCCGGATGAACGCGGGAGCCGGGGCGGGCCGGGTGGCGGGGCCCTTCCTGAACACGCTGCCTGTACGCGCACGGGTGGACAGCACGGGTGTCCAGGCGGCGGTCGGCGCCATGCGGGCGCAGTTGGCCGGGCTGATGGAGCACGAGCACGCCTCACTGGCGGTCGCACAGCAGGCCAGCGGTGTGCCGACGGAAGTGCCGCTGTTCACCTCGATCCTCAACTACCGGCACACCACGGACGGCAGGCGGCTGGACGCCACCGCGCTGGACGGTGTGGAGGTGGTGTTCTCGAGGGAACGCACCAACTACCCACTGACCGTGGACATCGACGACGACGGTGACGGCTTCGAGCTGGTCGTGGACGCGGTGACACCGATCGATCCCGATGCGGTGGCCGCACTGCTCCGGACCGCGGTGGAGAACCTGGTCGCCGTGCTCGAGGGCGTCCTGGCCGGCGGCCCGGACCCGTCGCTCGGTACCGTCCAGGTGCTGGACGAGGCGCTGCGCCGCCGCGTCCTCGGGGACTGGAACGAGACCGCGGCCGAACTCCCCGGCAAGTCGGTGGTGGAGCTCTTCGAGGGTCACGCGCTGCGGACCCCGGACGCGGTGGCAGTCGCCGGCGACGGCACCGACGTGTCGTACGCCGAACTGAACGCCCGGGCGAACAGGCTCGCCCGGCTGCTGACCGGTCGTGGCGTCAGGCCCGATTCGGTCGTCGCGGTGATGCTGGAGCGGGGCGCCGACATGATGGCGGCGGTGCTGGGCGTCCTCAAGGCCGGTGGCGCCTACCTGTCCGTCGACCCGGACTACCCGGCGGAACGCGTCGCCTACATGCTTCAGGACGCCACGCCGGCCGTGGTGCTGGCCGCGTCGGGCACCGCCGGGCTCGTAGGGGAGTCGGGCGTCGAGCTGGTGGTCCTCGACTCGCTGGAAGTGACCGGCGAACTGGCGGAACTGCCCACCGGGAACCTGCACGGCGCCGAACGGGTGGAGCTGCTGCCCTCGCATCCGGCGTACGTCATCTACACCTCGGGCTCCACGGGCCGCCCGAAGGGCGTGGTCGTGACGCACGGGGGACTGGCCAACACGGCGGCGGCCCTGGCCCGCCGGTACCCCGGCGGGGTCGGACCGGGCACCCGGATGCTGCAGTTCGCGTCGATCGGCTTCGACATGTTCTGCTCGGAGTGGGCCCTGACCCTGCTGTCCGGCGCGACGCTGGTGGTCGTGCCGACGAGCCGCCGCCTCGGCGCGGAACTGGCGGAGTTCATCGCGGAGCAGCGGCTGACACATGTGGCGTTCCCGCCCGCGGTGCTGGCCACCATGGACGAGGGCTCGATCGCCGAGGACGTGATCATCGACGTGGGCGGCGAGGCCTGCCCGCCGGAACTCCTGGCGCGCTGGGCCCCCGGCAGGTCGATGTTCAACTCCTACGGTCCGACGGAGACCACGATCGACGCCACCGTGTGGGAATGCCGCCCCGGGGGGGAAGAGGTGCCGATCGGCACACCCATCGTCAACACCCGCGTGTACGTCCTGGACGGATCCCTGTCACCTGTGCCGGTCGGCGCGGTCGGCGAACTGTACGTGGCCGGTACGGGACTGGCCCGTGGTTATCTGCGGCGACCCGGTCTGACGGCGGAGCGGTTCGTGGCCGACCCGTTCGGCCCGGCGGGATCGAGGCTGTACCGGACCGGAGACCTGGTGCGATGGCGCGAGGACGGCAACCTCGAGTACATGGCCCGGGTCGACGACCAGGTGAAGATGCGGGGCTTCCGCATCGAGCCCGGGGAGATCGAGGCCGTTCTCACCAGCCACCCGCTCGTCGCCCAGGCCGCCGTGGTCACCGGCGAGGACCCGGCCGGTGAGCGGCGACTGATCGCCTACGTAGTGCTCGTCGACTCCGCCGCGGTCGCCGCCGCGGAGGCCGGCGGGGACGGCGGGCCGGCCACGCTCCTGCCCGCGTACGTGGGCGAACAGCTGCCGGACCACATGGTGCCGTCCGTCGTTGTCGTCATCGACGCGCTGCCGCTGACCGTGAACGGCAAGCTGGACCGCAAGGCCCTGCCCGCCCCCGACTACAGCACCGGATCGACGCACGGCCGAGCGCCTTCCGGCCCGACCGAGGAGATCCTGTGCGGGATCTTCCGGCAGGTCCTCGGGATCGAGAACCTGGGAGTCGACGACGACTTCTTCCGGCTGGGCGGTCACTCGCTGCTCGCGGTGCGGCTGGTGAGCCGGATCCGCTCGGTGCTGGGTGTCGAGCTGCCCCTGCGCGTCCTGTTCGAGGCGCCGACGGTGGCGGGTCTGGCAGCCCGGCTGGCGGCGGCGGGTTCGGCACGGGTGGCACTGACGGCCGGGGAGCGTCCGGAGCGGGTGCCGCTGTCGTTCGCGCAGAGCCGGCTGTGGTTCGTCCACCAGCTGGAAGGCCCGAGCCCGACCTACAACATCCCCGCGGTGCTGAGACTGGCCGGCCCCCTTGACCTCGCGGCCCTGGAGGCGGCGTTCCGGGACGTCGTCGCACGGCACGAGGTGCTGCGCACGGTGTTCGCAGTGTCAGACGGCGAACCCCACCAGCGCATTCTGGAACCGGACGAGCTCCCGTGGGAACTGCCGGTGGTGGAGGTGACACCGGAGGAGCTGGCCGGTGAGGTCGCCCGGGCCCAGGACCATGTCTTCGACCTGTCGGCCGAAGTCCCCTTCAGGGCATCGCTGTTCACGCACGGGCCGAACGAGCACGTCCTGGTCGTGGCCATGCATCACATCGTCGGTGACGGCTGGTCGATGGGTCCGCTGGCCCGTGACCTGTCCGTGGCGTACGAAGCGCGGTGTGCCGGCCGCGTGCCCGACTGGGAGCCGCTGCCCGTCCAGTACGCGGACTACGCCCTCTGGCAGCGCGAGCTGCTCGGTGACGAGCAGGACCCCGGCAGCCTGCTGTCACGCCAGGTCTCCTACTGGCGCAAGGCCTTGGAAGGTGCGCCGGAGGAGTTGGAGCTGCCGTTCGACTTCGCTCGTCCCGCGGTGGCGAGTCACCGTGGCCACAGTGTGCCGCTGGTCATCGGG
>NZ_JBIAXG010000108.1:0-5322 GCF_042896465.1 Streptomyces sp. NPDC001292 | reverse complement strand
CGACACGACGCCGTCATTCCTGCCACCCGACCATCGGCAGCATGCCTGACCTGCAGAAATCAAGCGATCACGTCCGGATTGATAACGGCCTCTCAGCTTCAACCGGACTGCTGCGACAGCCCGGTGGCGGGGTCCTTTCACCCCCGCCCGGTCTTCAAGCGCCTCGTGGCGCACCGTGCCGTCCACGATGAGCACCGTGTCCTTGCGGTATCGCTGGCGTTGTTGCAGGGCCAGCAGTGGCCCAAGGCGGTCGACGATGGACCGCACTGGAAGAGCGCGGTACCGGCTGCGTGCTCGCCACCGCCGGCTCCCACGAAGTCACCACCGACGTCGGGAAGTCCCGCGCGGACTCCCCGGCGGCGACAGTGCCGAAGTGATCCCGGAGCTGCCGGCAGGGGCCGGTGCCAAGGGGCACCGCCTCCACGACTGGGCCGTCATCGATCCGGCCGAACCCCGGACCGGCAGCCAGCAGATGCTGATGGGACACCGCTTGCTTAAAATTCGAGTAGGTATGACAACTATTGCACTCATATGAGAGTTTATGTCGTGAACGGTATTGCCGATATGGGGGGCACCCCGGGCTGGGGTCCCATGCATCCGCCGAGAAAGGACGAACCGGTCTTCGAGGAGCCCTGGCAGGGCCGGGCATTCGCGCTGGCGATCCTCTCCAGCCGCGTTGCGTGCGGCGGCGTCAACCCGGACGCCTTCCGGCACGCACTGGAGCGCCTGGACCGCGCCGCCTACCTGGGCGACGGCTATTTCGGCCGCTGGCTCAACGGCGCGGCGCTGATGCTCACAGAAAGCGCCATCCTGGCGCCGTCCGCGATCGACGCCCGTGCCCGCAACCTGCGTGGCGAAGACGTTGAGGAACCACCGATTCCGGAGCCTGCCCGGCCCGACTACGTGCGGACCGCCGAGGGCTCGCTGCGCACCGTGGACACCGCGCCGGCCTTCACCGTCGGCGAGCATGTCCGTGCCAAGGCCAGGTCGGTGCCCGGGCACACCCGGCTGCCGGGCTATGTGCGCGGACATGCCGGAGTTGTCGCGCGTATCCAGCCCGCCGCCGTGCTGCCGGACACCAAGCCCACTTCCAGGGCGAGAACCCGCAGCACGTCTACTCGGTGCGGTTCGACTCCCGGGAATTGTGGGGCGTCGACGCGGAACCCTTCGTACTCACCGCAGAGCTGTACGAGAGCTACCTGGAGACAATCTCGTGACCACCACCGGCGGGCCGGACGAGGCCCTTCCCGTGGCCCTGCGCACCGAGGCGCTGGAGCAACTGCTCACCGAGCGGGGCCTGATCGACCCGAAGGTGATGGACCGGATCATCACCGACTACGAGACCAACGTGGGCCCGCTCAACGGCGCCAAGGTCGTCGCCAAGGCATGGACCGACCCGGACTACCGGCAGCGGCTCCTCGACGACGGCACCGCCGCCATCAAGGAGTTGGGCTTTTCGGGGCCACAGGGCGAGCACATCGTGGTCGTCGAGAACACCGCGGCCACCCACCACGTGGTGGTGTGTACGCTGTGCTCCTGCTACCCGTGGCCGGTGCTCGGCCTGCCGCCGAGCTGGTACAAAGACCCCGCCTACCGCTCGCGGATAGTCAAGGAGCCCCGCATGGTGCTGTCCGAAATGGGACTCGACCTCGCCGACGATGTGCAGATCACCGTCCACGACTCCACCAGCGAGGTCCGCTGGCTGGTGCTGCCCGAGTGTCCGGCCGGCACTGAGCACCTGACCGAGGAAGAGCTCGTGCCGCTGGTGACCCGGGACGCGATGGTCGGCGTGGCCAAGGTGGTGGCACCATGACCGCGCCGCTGGACATCGAGGGCCCGGCCGCACCGCCTCGCTCCAACGGCGAGTTGGTGTTCGCCGAGCCATGGGAGAGTCGCGCCTTCGGCATGGCCGTCAGCCTGTACGAGGCAGGCACGTTCACCTGGCCGGAATTCCAGGCCGCACTGATCGCCCGGATCGCCGCCTGGGAAGCCGGAGCGGCCCAGGGCGAACCCTACAACTACTACCGGCTCTGGCTGGCGGCTCTGGAAGACGTACTCGCCGGCCTGTCCGCCGTGTCCACGGACGAGGTCACCACACGCACCCAAGCCCTGGCACAGCGCCGCCCCCGAGGCCACGACCACCGTGACCACCCACACTGACCCGCAGCGTCCTCCCGGCGGACCGTGTCGGCGCCCTCCTTACGAGTTTCCCGGGCGAGTGAACGCAGGTACTCCCCAGCCCCGGGCCGCCACCCCACTGCCCGGGGCTCAGTACCGCCGGGGCACAAATACTCTGAGGCCATCAAGCCGATCACATACCAGTCAGTCGGCTGCATCCAGCGCGGTGAAAGCCGGTGCCAACTCGACCGGACGGCCTACCGACGCCGCAACCTCATCGAGCGCTGCTACAGCGACGGCCTCACTGCCGTAACGGACCTGTAGTCTATGAATCAATCGCCGCAGTCAGAGCCGGTTCACGAGTTCCCTCAGTCGGTAAAGTCGAGTACAGACGCCGGTACCGATGCCGAGTGGTCAACCAGGGCCTCTCATACCTTGGCCAACCTCGCGGGCGTTCACCGAAGCTCGCCGACGAGCCGGGCCGTCCCATCGATGCGCCCGTGGACACCGCCGCCCGGCACGACCGAGCAGGAGACCGATATGAACACGTTGCTCGCAGAGGTCCTCGATGCCCATGGTGGCCTCGACCGCTGGAATGCACTCACCGTGGTCCGCGCCACCGTCGTCAGCGGTGGCGACATGTTCGTCATCAAGGGCATGCCACAGGACCCCACGCCCCGCGAGATGACCGTCTGGCTGCATGAGCAGCGCGCCTCCGTGCTGCCGTTCGGCGTGCCCGACCAGAAGACCGACTTCACGGCCGACCGGATCAGCATCGAAAAATTCGACGGACGCGTCGTGGCCGAACGCAACGAACCGCGGAAGTCGTTCATGGGCCACGACCTCAACACCCCCTGGGACCCGCTGGACCGTGCCTACTTCAACGGGTACGCCCTGTGGACGTATCTCACCACGCCCTTCCTGCTGTCGATGCCCGGCTTCACCGTCACCGAAATCGAACCATGGCGGGAAGGAGACGAACTCTGGCGCGGACTGCGCGCCACCTTCCCGCCCGATATCGCCAGCCACAGCACT
This sequence comes from Streptomyces sp. NPDC001292, assembly GCF_042896465.1. NCBI lineage: Bacteria > Bacillati > Actinomycetota > Actinomycetes > Kitasatosporales > Streptomycetaceae > Streptomyces > Streptomyces sp. NPDC001292. The sequence continues at coordinate 2,169 of NZ_JBIAXG010000108.1, read as the reverse complement.
CGACAGGACTTCTACTTCGGCCCCGACCATCTGCTGCGTCGGCATGACTATCACGTCGACATCGCAGGCGGGTTCGCCGCGGCACAGTACGTCTACGACACCGTGGAGGCGGACGGGATCCGCCTACCTACCAAACGCCGGGCCTACCGGAGCAATGCGGACAACCGCCCGATCCTGGACCAGACAATGGTCTCCATCGACATCAGCGACGCTCGGTTCACTTGACATCGGGCCTGTATGTCGAGGACCGACTCAACGCCGAGTGACCACCAAGGACTTACACAAGGTCACTGACACGGCAGTTGTAGTTCCGGCGTCTGTGCTGGTCGGCGGCTTGCGGGGTCGGGTGCGGGCACAGGTGCGGCCACCGTGATCATGAACGCTTGTGACGACGTTTCAGGACCAGGTGGCCGTGGAGGCCACGATAGCCCGGCGGCCTGAGGCCGGTTGTTCGGGCGGCGATGGATGCGATCGCGGGTTGCTTCGCGCGGCGTGAGACACGTGCGACGGCCGCGGAGATGATCAACGGGCTGCTGACGGAGGTGGACACGCGAAACTGCTGGACGCTGGCTCAGGCGCCCGTTCGCGTACCGCCAACGCTGCACTTCCTGCTGCACCGGTTGAGCCGGGATCAGGCATCACCCGCCTGTGGGGCGCTGAGTGTGCAGGTGGTTCCGACGCTGGTCTGCACCCATGCGTCCGGGAAGGCTGCGGCGAGGGTGTGCTGGGCGCGCCAGCCGGTGCAGTGACCGGGGACGATCAGCTCGGGTGCGAGTTCGGTGAGCGCGGCCACCTTCGGTCCGATGACCGGCTCGAAGGCGGGGCCGATCAGGTGGAAGCCGCCGATGAGGGCCAGCAGTTTGCTGACGCCGGTCAGCCTCATGGCGTGCCGGATGATGTTGACGACTCCGGCGTGGCCGCACCCGGTGATGATGACAAGTCCCCGGGCGTAGTTCCAGGCGGCGGGTCCAGACCGCGGGGTGGACGGTCAGCTGCAGGCCGGAGCGCCCGCGCAGCCGGGCCAGGCCGTCGAAGCCGCCCGCGTGGTCGAAGTGTCCGTGGCTGAGCACGACGCCCTGCAGGCCGCCGACATCGATGCCAAGACGCTCGGCGTTCACCGCCAGTCCGTCCGGCGACGCGCCGGTATCGAACAGCAGCGTGCTGCTAGCGTTCCCGCTTTGGACGGTGACCAGTGCGGAGAAGCCGTGCTCGGCACGCAGCCCCGCGAGGGCCTCGCCGCCGGCGAACTGCCGCGCGGCGGTCCGCCCGGCGCCCATCGACGCCCGTGTGACGCCTTCGGCAGAGGCCAGCAGGGCGTCGAAGGTGTTGTCGACCATCGTCGTGACCCTGACCTCGTCGACCTCGGGCAGCGTCACCGGGTCAACGGCCGGTCCCTCTGCGACGCGAGGCGCTGACCACGCCGCCTCGGCCGCCGAGTGCCCATGATCGTCGCACATGCTAGAAAGCGCCTCCCCGCCGATAGGACCGGCCAGGGAAGCAGATCCCGGTACAAGCCGCAGGCCCACGGCGGTCGCGCCGGCCGGACCGGCCGCAGGCGCCGCGCGGTGTCATGCTTCCACTCGCGCGGGCGGGACGACGACGTCGATGAGCCCGGTGGCCACGTCGTACACGAGCCCTGAGACGAAGAGTCCGGCTGGAAGTTTCTGCTTGAGGATTTCGACGTCGACGCGGACGGCGGCGACCGGGTCGGTGACGGCCTTGGCGTCCAGGTCTCCGGCCGGAACTTCGAAGTAATCGGCCAGCAGATCGGGGAACGCGGCCAGGTCCGTGATCCCGCAGTCGGTGTGGTGCAGGACCGCATAGTGGACGTCGCCCGTGCGAGGACCGCCCATGCGGGCCTGGACGACCTTCGAGAGCATCTCCAGCGTCCGGAGTGTGGCGGGCGTGACCCGCCCTCCGACGTTGCGGATCACCGCTGCCTCGCCGAGCTTGAGCCCGAGCACGTCGGACGGGTCGACACGAGGGTCGACGCATCCGATGACCGTCAGACTGCCACTGGGCATGAGCTTGAGGTTGGCGAATGCTCCGCCGTCGGCGAACCCGGCGTTCCGCTTGGCTAGGAGCGTGTCTCAGTAACCGGCAACCCGCCTGCGGTTCGTGATCATTCATGCAGGATGATGTTGGTATGGGTGGTGGCGATGGGTTGTT
>NZ_JBIAXG010000107.1:0-6073 GCF_042896465.1 Streptomyces sp. NPDC001292 | reverse complement strand
TACGCGGACGACCCTCCGCCTTGCGATGCACCGCACCAGACGCCGCGGGGCCCGCCCTCCGGGCGGACGGCGCTACTTTCGAAACACGCCCTAGATCCGCGGCGGTCGGAGCGGGCGCGGCTCCACGGGCTGCCCGGTTCACACGGGCTGTACGGGCTCCTGAGCGGTCCACAGGTCGGGACCGAGGCTCGCGCGCAGTTCGGCGGCTGCCTCGGTGTTGGCCGGGCCCCGGTTGGTCAGGGCGTGATGGATGACGGCGGCGACGCGGGACATGGTGGCGATGTCGGCTCCACGGCGGATGATTTCCTGGGTGCCCAGCCGGATGCCCTGGGCGGGGGCGTCGGGCGGCTGCCAGGGCAGGCGGCAGGTGCCGGCGTAGATACCGTGGGCGGCGAGGCGGTCGACCGTGCCGGCTCCGCCGCCTAGGGCGGTGGCGTCGACGACGACCTGGTGGGTGCGGGTGTACCCGCGGTCGGCCCCGAGGACGGCGTAGCCGTGACCGGCCAGGTGCGCGGCCAGATGCTGGGCGGCGGTGATGGTGGGTGCGGCCCAGGACGGCTTCTGTTCCGCGGCCTCCGCGGCGGCGATGGCCAGTGGGCCGAGCCGGGCGGGGTCGTAGTTGGAGCTGAGGACCGGGTAGGCGGTGTGCGAGAGCGCCTCGGCCAACTGCGGGTCGTTGGTGACGGCGGCGCCTCCGGCGGGCCCGGCGAGGGTCTTGTAGGTGGAGAAGGTGACGACGTGGGCGCCTTCGGCGAGCGGGTCCTGGAAGTATCCTGCGGCGATGAGACCGGCGGCGTGGGAGGCGTCGTAGGCGAGCAGCGCGCCGATGCGGTCGGCTGCCTCGCGGAGAACGCCGAGATCGTGGGGGAACAGGGTGACGCTGCCGCCGACCAGGATCAGCCTGGGTCGGTGAGTGGTGAGGAAGACGTCCAGGACGCGGGCGTCGACGTCGAAGTCGGCGCCGTTGTAGGGCAGGTAGATGACGTTCAGGCCGCGCACACCGGCGGTGGCGTGCGCATGGTGACTGGCGTGGCCGCCGGCCTCGGGAGAGAGCACGGCGATGGTGTCGCCGGGCTGGGCGAAAGCGCTGTAGAGAGCCAGGTTGGCCATGGTCGCGGTCAGGAAGCGGATCTCGGCGTAGGTGGCGCGCATGGCGTGAGCGACCTGGGTGCTGGCGATGACTTCGAGGGCTTCGATCTCCTGCACGCCGGTCTGAAGTTTTCCGCCGGGCCAGCCGAGCGCGGGACGGGTGGACAGGGCGCCGTCGTGGGCGGCGCGCACGGCCGGGGACAGTACGTTCGTCCCGGCGTACAGCACGAGACCTTCGGTGGCCATGCGGTAGTGGTACGCGTCCAGGGTGCGGCTGACCGCGTTGGTGACCGCCACTGAGCCCTCCTCACGGTGCTGGGTCTCCAGTTCGTGCAGCCGCTGCCGGCTTCGGGCATCGGCCCAGGGGGCGATGGTGGAGGACGGGCGGGCGTTCACGAGGAGGGACTCCTTGCGGGTCGGGAAACGAACGTCGGGGGCGGGCTGCCGCCGTGGTTCGGCAGCCCGCCGGAGTGCGGGCCAAGGGGAGGGGGCCCGCGTGTCGCCGGTGCGGCGGCGACAGATGGTGAGCCGGGCCGCCGGGGGTTGCCCGGCGGCCCGTTGGGGTCAGTCCGTGCGGCGCGTCGCGGACTGGTCGCCGGCTCCGGCGGCGACAGCCGAGGGGCTGGTGACCGGCTCGTGGGCGGCCGCCGCTGCGGCTGCCTCTCTGGCGACGATCTTCGGCTTGGCGTACAGGTAGCCGCCGATGAGGGCTGCCGCCCACACCGGCAGCGCGTACAAGGCGATGCGGTTGTCGGCGTCGAAGCCGAGGATGACCGTGACGAAGGTCAGGAAGGCGATCACGAGCCAGCTCAGCGGGGTGGCGAAGGGCAGCTTGAACCAGCTCTCGTGCACTTCGCCGCGGGCGAGCCGGCGGCGGTAGATCATGTGGCACACGATGATGACCAGCCAGCTCCAGATCGCCCCCAGGGTGGCGACGGAGGAGATGTAGACGAACGCCTGGTCGGGCACGACCGCGTTGACCAGGACGCCGATCATCATGGCGGTGCCGGAGGCCAGGATGGCCGCGGCGGGAACGTGGCCCTTGTTGACGGTGGCGAACCGTGCGGGGGCGACACCGTCGGCGGCGAGCCGCTTGAGCAGACGGCCGTTGCTGAACAGGCCGGAACTACAGGAAGACAGGGCGGAGGTGAGGACGACGAAGTTCATGATGCTGCCCGCGGCCGGCAGGCCGATGTGGGTCAGGGCCTTCACGAACGGGCTCTCGCCCGCGCTGAACTCGGTCCAGGGGAACAACGTCAGCAGGACCAGCAGCGAGCCGACGTAGAAGATGCCGATCCGCCAGGGGATGGAGTTGATCGCCTTGGGCAGGACGGTGTCGCGGTTCTTCGTCTCGGCGGCCGTCATGCCGATCAACTCGACGCCCTGGTAGGAGAAGACCACGATCTGGAAGGCGAGCAGGACGGCCAGCCAGCCGTTGGGAGCTGCGCCGCCGTGGTTCCACAGGTGGGCGAAGGTGCTGTTGGCGCCGGCGTCACCGATGCTGAAGACCGCGACGAGCGTGCCGCCGATGATCAGCCCCAGAATGGCGGTGATCTTGATGGACGCGAACCAGAACTCCGCTTCGCCGAACGCCCCCACCTTCAGGAGATTGAGCAGCACCAGCGCCACCAGGACGACGAACGCGGTGACGTACTGCGGGATGAACGGGAACCAGTAGTGGACGTAGATGCCCGCCGCGGTGATCTCGGCCATGCCGATCACCGTCCACGTCGTCCAGTAGCCCCAGCCGGTGATGAAGCCGTAGGCAGGGCCCATGAACTCACGGGCGTACTCGGCGAAGCTGCCACTGACCGGCCGGTAGATCAGCAGCTCGCCCAGGGCCCGCATGATGATGTAGATGAACACACCAGTGATCGCGTAGACGCCGATCAGCGCGGGGCCGGCCTTGGCGATGCCGCCGCCGGACCCGAGGAAGAGGCCGACGCCGATGGCGCCGCCGACGGCGATCATCCGGATATGACGCTTGGTCAGGCTCTGCGCGAGCCCGTCATCGGTGAGTTCGACGCCGTGGGCCGGTGGTGGAGGGGTGGTGGTACCCATGGAGGGACTCCTTCGGGTACGGCGGAGCCGTCACGCTGACAGACGCCGCCGGAGCGGAGTTGGGAAAGACAACAGACCGGTGCGGGTCCGGACTTCAGCGACGCCTGCCAGACGTCGTACATGACGCGAGTGCGCGCGGGGTGGTGCACTGGAAGGCCGTGAGGGCCGGGATGCGTCAGGCCGTGTAGGCGATGGTGAAGCTCTTGTGCTGGGTGAAGCTCTCCAGCGCGCCGTCCACGGAGTACTCGCGGCCCAGGCCGGACTGCTTGATGCCGCCGTAGGCCATGCCGGGGATCTGCCCGCCGCCGCGGTTGATCTGGATCCAGCCCGCCTCCAGCCGGTGGGCGGTGCGCAGCGCCTGGTCGATGTTCTTCGACCACACGTAGCCGGCCAGCCCATAGGTGGAGTCGTTGGCCGCGGCCACGACCTCGTCCTCGTCGTGCCACGGAATGACGACCAGGACCGGGCCGAAGACCTCTTCGCGGGTGATCTCCCAGTCGGCGTCGACGCCGCTGACGACGGTCGGCGCGACGTAGTAGCCGTCCTGGTCGACGGGCTTCTGCACACCGCCAGTGATCAGCTTGCCGCCCTTGTCGAGGCCGGACTGGATGTAGCGGCAGACCTTGTCGTACTGGGCCTCGCTGACGATGGCGCCGATGTCGCTGTCCTCGTCCAGCGGGTCACCGATCTTCAGCTGGGCGAGCTTGGCGGTCAGCTTCTGAAGGAACGAGTCGAAGATGTCCTCATGCAGGTACAGCCGGGAGCCGGCGGTGCAGGACTGGCCTTGGCGGGTGAAGCGCATGCCCATGATCACACCGTCGACCGTGGCGTCGTCGTCGGAGTCGGGGAAGACGATGACCGGGGACTTCCCGCCCAGCTCCAGGGTGACCGGTACGATCCGGTCCGCGGCCGCAGCAAGAATGCTGCGCCCGACCCCGGTCGAGCCGGTGAAGGTCAGCTTGGCGATGTCCGGGTGCGAGGCGATCCGCGCGCCCGCCACCGCGCCCGAGCCGGACAGCACGTTCAGCACGCCGTCGGGCAGGATCTCCGCTGCCCACTGCGCCATCCGCAGAACCCCGAGCGGGGCCAGCTCCGCGGTCTTCAGCACCAGCGTGTTCCCCATGGACAGCGCCATGGCGATCTTCAGCGCGGACAGCTGCACCGGGGCGTTCCACGGCACGATGCCGCCCACCACGCCCAACGGCTCACGCACCGTGTACGAGAGCAGGCCGTCGCCCAGCGGGAGCGTCTCGCCCTTCTGTTCGGAGGCGACCTGCCCGTAGTAGCGGAAGATGTCCACCGCCGAGGCGGCCTCGCCGCGGGCCTGCGTGCGCAGGGCGTTGCCAGTCTCGGAGGCGATGATCCGGGCAAGCTCCTCCTGGTGCTCGGCGATCTTGTCGCCGAGCTTGATCAGCAAGGCGCCGCGCTCGCGCGAGGGCCGTGCGCGCCAGGCCGGGAACGCCTCCTTGGCGGCGGCCACCGCGCGGTCCACGTCCGAGGCGCCGGACGCCGGGACGCGGCCTATAACCTCGCGGCGGCCGGGGTTCTCCACCTCGCTCCATTCGCCGGAGTCCGCGGGTCCCCACGCCCCGCCGATCAGCTGGTGGACAACGGGAATCTCAACGCCGGTGGTGCTCACTTGCCGGCCTCCTTGGTCTGCAGACGGACGCCGGCGAAGTCCTCGTAGAACTCGACGACGCTGGTGAAGTCCTTGCTGCCACGGCCCAGTTGACGGCCGATCGAAAACAGGTCCCGCACCGCGTTCGACAGCGGCAGCGGCACCGGACCCGAGGCGGCGGAGGCCAGGAACAGGCCCAGGTCCTTGTGCATGAAGTCCAGCGCGAAGCCGGTCGGCCGCTCGGCGGTGAACAGCGTGCGCGGGAAGTAGCTGGAGAGCACATTGCTGTTGGCGGAGCTCTTGGTCAGCACGCTCACCGCGACATCCAGGTCCACGCCCTGGCGCACGGCTGTGGTCAGCGCCTCGCCCAGCGCCGCGATGTTGATCGCCGTGATCAGGTTGTTGGCCAGCTTCACGACCTGGCCACTGCCACTGTCCCCGATACGTACGACGCTCCCGGCGTACGTCTCCAGCAGCGGGCGCACCCGCTCCAGGGCGGCCTCGTCACCGCCCACCATGATCGCGAGGGTGCCGGCCTCCGCGCCCTGCACACCGCCGCTGACCGGCGCGTCCAGGAAACTGACACCCTCCGCCGCGGCGGTCGCGGCCAGCCGGCGGGAGGTCTCCGGGTCGATCGTGCTGTGGTCGACGATCACCGCGCCCTTCTCGGCGTGCGGCAGAACCTCACCGACCACCGACTCCACGATCGCCGGAGTGGGCAGGCTCAGGAAGACCGCCTCAGCGCCCTCGGCGGCCTGAGCGGCCGACGCCGCCGCCCGGGCCCCCACCTCCACCGCGGCCTGGACCGCGGCCGTGTTCAGGTCGAAAACCGCCACGTCATGGCCGGCCTTCACCAGATGGGCGACGACACGCCCTCCAATGTTCCCCAGCCCGACAAGGGCGACTGTTGCACTCATCCAAAGCTCCGATCTCAGCTGGCATCCGGCTTCCACTGCGGTCAGCGGCAGGGGCCGGAATCCGACGGTGCGCAGACCGTACGGCCGACCTGAAATCGATCACCACCGACCGATGCCGGGAGCTTCTCCGTGGTTCACTCGACATTTGTCGAAAGGCTTGTCGGGGCCCTTCGACACCCCCACGTGGGAGACAGGGCCACCAGTTGAGTCAGGACACCCAGCGGTGGTCGCTGCCGCCCGGACAGCGGGACCGGACGGGAAGGGCCAGCCGATGCCGAGTTGTGGCATCGGCTGGTCAGCGCAGGGGGTCGAAGGGGGCCAGTTCCGTGGGGCGTTCGCCGGTGACGATCGTTTCGGCGAGGAGGCGTCCGGTGGCCGGGCCGAGGGT
>NZ_JBIAXG010000106.1:0-6109 GCF_042896465.1 Streptomyces sp. NPDC001292 | reverse complement strand
CTGGTCGATGTGTGGCCGCTGTCGCCGTTGCAGGAGGGACTGCTCTTCCACGCCCGGTACGACGAGGGCTCCCGCGATGTGTACGTGGGGCAGCGGTTCCTGGACCTGGAAGGGGCGCTGGACGCGGGTCTGCTGCGTACGTCGTGGCAGGTGCTGCTGGACCGGCATGCGAGCCTGCGGACGGGGTTCCGTCAGCCGGCCGGGATGCAGAGCCCGATCCAGGTGGTCGCCGAGGGTGTGGAGCTGCCCTGGCGGGAGGTCGACCTGTCGGGTCTGTCCGACGCCGAGGCGGGGGCCGAAGCGCACCGGCTCGCGGAGGAGGAGCAGGCGAGCCCGTTCGATCTCGCGGTTCCGCCGGCGTTGCGGCTGTTGCTGCTGAAGCTGGGCGACGCGCGCCATCGGCTGCTGGTGACCTCGCACCACATCGTCATGGACGGCTGGTCGCTGCCCATCCTGTTCGGCGAGCTGTCCCGGATCTACGCGGCCGGAGGCGACGCGAGCGCCCTGCCGCCCGTGCCCCCGTACCGTGACTACCTCGCCTGGCTGGCCCGTCAGGACAAGGAAGCCGCCCGGGACGCCTGGCGCGAGCTGCTCGCGGGGGCGGACGACCCCACGCTCGTGGGGCCCGCCGACCTCGGTGACGGCGAGCCGATCGGGCACGTCGTCGCCCGCACCGGCGAACGACTCACGCAGGCCCTGCATGGAACGGCCCGCAAGCACGGGCTGACGATGAACACGCTGGTCCAGGGCGCGTGGGCGGTACTCGTGGGGATGCTGTCCGGCCGTACCGACGTGGTGTTCGGCGCCACGGTCGCGGGCCGACCGGCCGAGATCCCCGGCGTCGAGCAGATGCTCGGACTGTTCATCAACACCATCCCGGTGCGGGTCCCCCTGCGCCCGGAGCGGCGGTTCGCCGATCTGCTGTCGGAACTCCAGGGCCGGCAAGCCGAGCTGATCGTCCATCAGCACCTCGGCCTGACGGAGATTCAGCGGACGGCCGGCGCGGGCGCGACCTTCGACACCCTCGTCGTCTACGAGAACTATCCGCACGACCCCGACGCCGCCCGTCTGCCCGGCGGACTTCCGATCGCCGGAGGCGGCGGCGAGGAGGTGGCCCACTATCCGCTCAGCCTTGTGGCGACCCCCGGCGACGGGCTGGAGCTGCGGCTGGAGTACCGGCCCGACGTGTTCGACGAGCCGGAGGCGCAGGCCCTGGTGGCCAGGCTGACCCGGCTCCTGGAACAGTTCGCCCTCGACCCGGATGTCCGGGTCGGCGACCTCGACGTACTGGAACCGGCCGAACGGCAGCGGCTCCTCGGCGAGTGGAACGACACCGCCCGGCCTGTGCCGGCCACGCTGGTCACCGAGCTGTTCGAGGCGCAGGCGGCGCGGACCCCCGGTCGGGCGGCCGTCGTCACGGCGGACGCCGCGCTGACGTACGCGGAGCTGGACGCCCGGGCCAACCAGGTCGCGCACTGGCTCATCGACCGGGGAACCGGCCCCGAGGACCTGGTCGGCGTGCTGATGGAGCGGTCGGCCGATCTGTTCGTGGTGCTGCTCGGCGTACTGAAGTCGGGCGCGGCCTATGTGCCGATCGACCCCGGCTATCCGGCGGAGCGGATCGGCTTCATGCTCACCGACGCGCACCCGGCGCTGGTGGTCTGCACGCGTGCGAGCGCGGAAGCCGCGGCCGGCTGCGAGACGTTGGTCTGGGACGCCGCGGACGTGGCCGCCGACCTGGCGGGCCGTCCGACGACCGCGCCGACCGACGCCGACCGGGTCGCGCCGCTGCGGCCCGCCCACCCGGCGTACGTGATCTACACGTCCGGCTCGACCGGCACGCCCAAGGGCGTAGCCGTCGCGCACCGCGGCTTCGTCAACTACGTGACCTGGCGGATCGGCGCGTACGGCTGGGGGCCCGGCGACCGGGTCCTGCAGTTCGCCTCGGTGTCGTTCGACACGTCCGTGTCGGAGATCTACCCGACGCTGGCCGGCGGCGCGACCCTGTGCGTGGCCCGGCGGGACGGTGACATCCTGCTGGAGCTGGAGACCCTGGCCCCCAACGCCGTCACCTTCACCCCGAGCGTCCTGGAGACGCTCGCGGCGGACGACGCGCGGACGCAGGCGGTGCTGAGCGGGATCGAGCACGTCGTCACCGCGGGCGAGGAGTGCAGCCCCGAGGCGGTGCGCCGCTGGGCCCCGGGACGGGCGTTCTTCAACGAGTACGGCCCGACCGAGGCCACGGTGGACGTCACCTGCTGGACGGCGCCCGACGCGCTCCCGGACGCCGTGTCGCTCGGCGGCCCGATCGCCAACGTCCGGGTGTACGTCCTGGACGAGTGGCTGCGCCCGGTTCCCCCCGGAGTGACGGGAGAGCTGTACGTCGCCGGGACCGGCCTGGCGCGCGGCTACGTCCGCCGACCGAAGCTGAGCTCCCAGCGGTTCGTCGCCTGCCCCTTCTCGGACTCCGGGGAGCGGATGTACCGGACCGGCGACCTGGCCCGCTGGACCCCTGAGGGCGAACTCCGCTTCGCCGGCCGCGTCGACCACCAGGTGAAGATCCGCGGCTTCCGGATCGAACCCGGCGAGATCGAGGCCGTGCTCGCCGGGCACGACAGCGTCGGCCAGGTCGCCGTGATCGCCCGTGCCGACCAGCAGGAAGGCCGCGCCCACGCCCGCGCCGTGAAGCGCCTGGTCGCCTACGTCGTGCCCGCCGACCCGCACACCGGTGTCGACGCCGACGAGCTGCGCGACCACGTGGCCGGGCGGATGCCCGAGCACATGGTCCCGGCCGCCGTCGTCGCGCTCGACTCCCTGCCCGTCACGGTGAACGGCAAGCTCGACCAGGCCGCGCTGCCCGCTCCCGAGCCCGCCGCCCGCCCCGCCGGCCGGGGCCCGGCCACGCCGGTGGAGGAGGTGCTCTGCGGGCTGTTCGGCGAGGTGCTGGGCCTGGAGCAGGTCGGCGCCGAGGACTCGTTCTTCGAGCTCGGCGGCGACTCGATCATGTCGATGCTGGTCGTGTCCCGGGCCCGGCGGGCCGGCGTGGTGATCACGGCCCGGCAGGTCTTCGAGCACAAGTCGGCGGCGAACCTCGGCCGGGTCGCGACCACGATCGCCGCCGACTCCACCGCCGTGGTGGGCGAACCCGATGTGGGCGTGGGACGCGTGCCCTTGACGCCGGTCATGCGCGAGCTGGTCGAGCGCGCGGGGCCGAGCGCCCTGACCGGATCGCTGACCCAGTCGATGCTGGTGGAGGCGCCCGCCGGACTGGACCTCGCCCGGCTGAGGGCGGCGGTAGGGGCACTGCTGGATCACCACGACGTCCTGCGCGCCCGCCTCGAACTCGTCGACGACAGGCCGTCCTCGCTGCTGGTGCCGGAGAAGGGCGCCGGGCCGTCCGGAGAGGAGTGCGTGGTCCGCGCCGCGACCCCGGACGTGACGGCCGAGTTCCGGCGCGCAGTCGCCCGGCTCGACCCGTCGGCCGGCGTGATGGTCCAACTCGTGTGGTTCGACAAGGGCCCCGACGCGCCAGGACGGCTGCTGCTGGTGGCGCACCACCTGGTCGTCGACGGGGTCTCCTGGCGGGTGCTCCTCCCGGATCTGGCCGCCGCCTACGAGGCCCTGGAAGCCGGTCGGGACATCGAACTCGACCCCGTCGGCACGTCGTTCCGCCGGTGGGCGCGGGCCCTGGAGCAGCAGGCGGCCGGCGCCGAGCGGGCGGCCGAACTGCCGGCGTGGGCCGGGTTGCTGGACGGCCCCGACCCGCTGATCGGGAACAGGGCGCTCGACCCGGCCGTGGACACCGTGGCCGCCGGCGTGCACGCGGTCTCCCTGCCGGTGCCCGTCGCCGTGACCACGGACCTGCTCACCCGCGTTCCCGCGGCCTTCTACGCGGGGGTCGACGACGTCCTGCTCGCCGGGCTGGCCGGTGCGGTCGCCGAGTGGCAGGAAGCCAGGGGGCGTGACACCGGGGCCGGGATGCTCGTGGACGTCGAGGGCCACGGCCGGACCCCTCTGACCGAGGACATGGACCTCACTCGTACCGTCGGCTGGTTCACCGGCTCGTACCCGGTGCGCCTGAACCCCGGCGCCGCGGAGTACGCGGACATCCGGGCCGGCGGAACCGCGGCGGGCGACCTCGTCAAGCAGGTGAAGGAGCAGCTGCGGGCGGCGCCCGGCGACGGGCTCGGCTTCGGGCTCCTGCGCCACCTGAACCCGGAGACGGCGCGGGCCCTGTCCGGTGTGCCGAGCCCGCAGATCGGCTTCAACTACCTGGGACGATTCGCCGCCGCCGTTGGGCAGTTGGACGGCCATGACATCGGAAAGGCGAGATGGCAGCCTGTCGGAGACGTGGTCCTGGGCGGCACGGCGGATGCCCGGATGGCCGCTTCGCATGTCCTGGAGGCCGGTGGGCTGGTCCGTGACCTGCCCGAAGGCCCCGAACTGACCGTGACTCTGACCTGCCCGACGGGGCTGCTCGACGAGGCCGCGCTCCACGAGCTGGCGACGGGCTGGGTCGCGATGCTCACGGGGCTCGTGGCCCACACGGCCGACCCGGACGGCGCTGCCCGCACCGGCGGTCATACGCCCTCCGACTTCACCTTGGTCGACCTTGACCAGCACGAGATCGACGAGTTCCAGATACATCTCGCCAGCGAAAAGGAGTGACTGCAGTGACCCAGGTGCGCATCGAAGATGTGTGGCCGCTCTCACCGCTCCAGGAAGGCCTCCTGTTCCACGCGGGATACGACGAGGACGCCCATGACGTCTATGTGCTCCAGGGCGCGATGGAACTCCGGGGCGCGCTGGACGTCGGTCTGTTACGCGCCTCCTGGCAGGCGCTCCTCGACCGGCACGCGACCCTGCGGGCGAGCTTCCAGCGGCGAGGCACGGGTGACCCCGTCCAGCTGATCGCCTCGGGCGTGAAACTGCCCTGGCGCGAGGTGGATCTGACCGGGCTGGAAGGGGTCGTCGAGCGGCAGGCGGAGGCCGAACGCCTCGCGGACGCCGAGAAGACCCGCTTCGATCCGGCGGTTCCGCCGCTGCTGCGGTTGCTGCTGGTGCGGCTGGACGAGTCGCGTCATCAGCTTGTACTGACGATGCATCACATTTTGCTGGACGGTTGGTCGCTGCCGGTTCTGTTCGGTGAGTTGTCGCAGTTGTATGCGGCGGGCGGTGATGTGTCGGTGCTGCCGCCGGTCACGCCGTATCGGGAGTATCTGGCGTGGCTGGGCCGTCAGGACAAGGAGGCGGCGCGGGAGGCGTGGCGCGAGGCGCTGGCGGGGACCGTGGACCCGACGCTGGTACGCCCGGTCGACCCCGGCGTCGCGAAGCCGTCCGTCCCCGGACACGCGACGGTCCGGGCCGGCGCGCGGCTGACGGAGGCGTTGGGCGAGGTCGCCCGTCGGCACGGCCTGACGCTGAACACCGTGGTGCAGGGTGTGTGGGGTGTGCTGGTCGGGATGCTGACCGGCCGGAGCGATGTCGTCTTCGGCGCCGTGGTGGCGGGTCGGCCGGCGGATCTGCCGGGTGTCGAGCAGATGCTCGGGTTGTTCATCAACACGGTGCCGGTGCGGGTGCGTCTCGATCCGGATTTGACGGTTGTGGAGCTGCTGGCGGAACTCCAGGTGCAACAGGCGGCATTGATGCCTCATCAGCACTTGGGGCTGACGGAGATCCAGCGGTTGGCCGGTACCGGCGCTACCTTCGACACGCTCCTCGTGTACCAGAACTATCCGCGCAACCCCGACGGGCCGCTGCAGCTAAGCGGCCTGAAGATCGACGGCTCGGCGAGCGACGACGCCGCCCACTACCCGCTGGCCCTCGCCGTCGCCCCGCTGGACGACCTGGAGCTGCGGTTCGACTATCAGCCCGACCTCTTCGACGCGGCGGCCGTCGAGACCCTGGGGAAGCGGCTGGTCCGGCTCCTGGAGCAGATCGCCGCGGACCCCACGCTGCCGGTCGGCCGGCTTGCGTTGCTCGACGAGGCCGAGCGCGGGCTGGTGGTGGAGCGCTGGAACGACACTGCTCGGCCGGTTCCGGCGGGGACGCTTCCTGAGTTGTTCGGTGCGCAGGCGGCGCGGACGCCGGATGCGGTGGCGGTGGTGTC
>NZ_JBIAXG010000105.1:0-6122 GCF_042896465.1 Streptomyces sp. NPDC001292 | reverse complement strand
CCGGTCGCCCTCGGGAGCAGGCAGCCAGCCTGGTCCAGGGCAGGCCCGTCGCCGGCCGAGGGCCGCGGGGTGGGGCGGAGGTCCCGTAGTAGTCCAAGCCCGCGAGAGGCGTGCACATGGCCAAGGGGACCAGCAAGTCAGCAGGGAGGAAACTGGAATGCCAGGAGGATGTCGCCGGTGAATACCGACGAGCTGAGGCCGGCCCTTTATTGGGGCGAGCGCCGGGTACTGGGGATTCAGACCAAACTGCACCAGTGGGCCAGCGATGATCCTCATCGCAGGTTAGACGATCTGTTCAACCTCGTCACCGATCCCGCGTTCCTTCTGGTCGCTCGGACTCGGGTGCGGGGTAACAAGGGTGCTCGCACTGCCGGTGTGGACGGAAACACCGCCCAAGTGTGCCGTCGACGGGGCGTGGGCATTGCTACGCCGTTTCGCCGGCGTCCGTGACCATGCGGACGAGGGTGTCGACGAGTTCGTCGGAGGTGGTACGCAATCTGCCTGTGCTGAGGTGGCCGGTGAGTTCCATGTCCGCGATGCCATGCGCGCCAGCGAGCAGCAGGGCGCCGTAGTGCCGAGCGTTCCGCCGTCCGACGAGATCGGTGACGATCGCCAGGAACTCGTCCTGGAAGCGTCCGGCCGCGCGCATGCGGTCTGCGGCCGGGTCGCCCGCCGGTGCGCACACCTGGCGCCGGACGCGATCGAGTCCTTCACTCAGGTCCTCAGGACGGTGTCCGCGACGCCTGAACAGCATCTGGTACAGGTGCGGCTGATCCCGGCCGACACCGATGAGGGTGCGGAGGGCGCCGCGCAGCTTGTCGGAGACCGACAGGTCCGGGTTGGTCCGCAGGGCGTGGACCTGGTCGGCAATCCGTTCCCAACTCTCGATCGCGACGGCGGTCAGCAAGCTGTCCTTGCCCGTGAAGTGCCGGTACGGGGCGCCCCGCGTGACGCCTGCCCGCGCGCCCACCTCGCGCAGGGTGACGGCTTCGGGGCCGCCGAGGTCGAGGAGGTCGGCGGCCGCGTCGAGCAGGGCGCGGCGGGTGAGGGCGGCGGATTCCGCGCGAGTGGCCATGGCGCCCACCATACAGTTGACAGCGTCACCTGAGTTGGTAGGATAGTTGAGATGACAACGTCATCTGAGCCGCAGAGGCTGATCGTCGTAACCGGAGCTTCCACGGGGATGGGTGCGTCAGCCGCCCGCGAACTGGCTCGTGAGGGATTCCATGTCTTGGCCGGCGTGCGACGCGACAGACGCTGACACCATCCGATCGACCGGCATCGAGCCGGTCATCCTCGACATCACCAAACCCGAGCAAGTGGAGGCGCTGGCGGCGCGGGTCGCCGACGACCCACGCCCGCTGCACGCGCTCGTCAACAACGCCGGCGTCCAGGGCCGCTGCCGCTGCCCGAAGACGCCCTGCCGATCGCCGGACTGGGCTGGCAGGCCGCACCGATCCCGGCCCTGAACGTGCGGGACAACACCCTCATCCTCGGCGACGAGATCATCGAGACGCCGCCGGCCATCCGCTCCCGCTACCTGGAAACCCGGCTCCTCAGCAATGTCTTCCGCTCCTACTTCGACACCGGCGCCCGCTGGACGACCATGCCCCGCCCCACCCTGACCGACCGCTCCTTCGACCTCAGCTACGCCCAGTCCGCAGCCACCACCCTGGGCGGACCGACCGAGCCGATCACCGACCCACAGCCCAGCCCGTACGACGTGGGCGTGGAGATGATGCTCGACGGCGCGCAAGTGCTGCGCCTGGGCCAGGACCTGATCGTCAACGTCGCCCAGGACAACCACCGGCTCGCGGTCGACTGGCTGACACGGCACCTGGAGGACCGCTTCCGCGTGCACACCGTGTACCGGATGGCCGACAACCACATCGACTCCATGCTCCTGGCCCTGCGCCCCGGGGTGTTCCTCGCCCGGCACGCCGGGCTGCGCGACATGCTTCCCGCGCCCTTCCGCAGCTGGAAGTTCATCGTGCCGCCCGAGCCGGAGCCCGGCCAGTTCCCCGTCTACACCGACGCCGAGCTGCTGCTGACCAGCCCGTACATCGACATCAACGTCCTGTCCCTGGACGAGGAGCGGGGCGACGGAGACGAGGGTGACGTGGTGGTGCCAGCCGTTCCAGGTGCGGCCTTCGAAGTGGGCCAGGCCCAGGGCCTGCTTCATCTCGCGATAGTCGTGTTCGATGCGCCAGCGAAGCTTGGCAAGCCGGACTGCGGAGGGGTGTACGCGCGGCTGGACGTCCTGACCCCGGGTCTCGACGGCGGCGAGGTCCGACACGGCACGACCAATGTCGACGTCAACAACCCGCTGCGCGAGCCCCTCTCCCGCATCGGCCCCGCTGACCACCCTGGTCGGAGAAGGACTCGAAGCGCAGCCGGTCGCCGTTGCCCGTCACCACCGGGTCGAGCGAGGCGCGCAGCTGCGGCTGGTAGTAGCGCGCGGCCGCCACGTGGGCCACCGCGAGCGGTGCGGAGGAGGTGATCTGAGACGAGGTCAGGAGGCCTGCGAAGAAACGCGGATGGTCCTCGGTGCCCGTGGGTGTCGCCCCTCGGGACGTTTCCAGCCCGAGGTGGCGGCCATCCGCGTCGGGGTGCAGCGCGGAGGGTCGGCGATAGGCCACGGCCTGCAGGGATCGCGTCATGGAAAAACCGTAGAGGCGACCACCGGCAATCGGCCTGACTTGCGAAAATGCCCGCAGGACGGGGGAGTTGGCGGGGCGCGGAGCCGTTCCGCGCGCCGGGGGATGACGTCGGCGCGCGACACGGCTTCGAGGGTACGGGCCCGGACGGCCTCGTCCGTGCCGGGCCCGCCTGTGCCTTACTGGCCGACCAGGCCCGGGCGCAGCGTCTGGGTGAACAGCACCGTGCCGTCCTGCTCCCGCAGCCGGACCGTCAGTTCGGCGCTGTCGCCGTCGATGTCGACCTCGCCGAAGAACTGGTAGCCGCCGGCGGGCGAGACGTTCGACGCGGTCGGCGCCTTCACGAACACCCGCTCCGGACCGAACGTGCCGTCCAGCGCGTTTGCCGGAAACGCACCGGCGTTGAGCGGTCCCGAGACGAACTCCCAGAACGGCTCGAAGTCGCTGAACGCGGCCCGCGAGGGCTGGTAGTGCTGGGCGGAGGTGTAGTGCACGTCGGCCGTCAGCCACACCGTTCCGGTGATCCGCTGGTGCTTGATGTACCGCAGCAGGTCCGCGATCTGCAGCTCCCGGCCGAGCGGGGCGCCCGGGTCGCCCTGCGCCACCGCCTCGAAGTTCGGCTTGTTCTCCATCGGGTCGGGCACCACGAGCCCGATCGGCATGTCCGCCGCGATGACCTTCCACACCGCCCGCGAGCGCGACAGCTCCCGCTTGAGCCACTCCAGCTGCTCGCGGCCCAGGATGCCCTGCGGGTCGACGGTCTGGTTGTCGGGCGAGTTGGCGTTGCGATAGGTGCGCATGTCCAGCACGAACACGTCCAGCAGGGGGCCCTGGCGCAGCACGCGGTAGACGCGTCCCTCGTCCGCGCCCGGGCGCAGCGTGGAGATCGGGAAGTACTCGCTGAACGCCCGCCGGGCGCGCGCCGCCAGCACGTCGACGCTCTTCTCGGTGTACCGGGTGTCGGTGGAGGCGATCACTTCGCCCGGGTACCAGTTGTTGCGCACCTCGTGGTCGTCCCACTGGATGACGGACGGCACCTGGGCGTTGAACCGGCGCAGGTTCTCGTCCAGCAGGTTGTAGCGGAAATTGCCCCGGTACTCCGCGAGGGTCTCGGCGACCTTCGCCTTCTCCTCGGTGGTGATGTTCCGCCAGGTGCTGCCGTCCGGCAGGGCCTGCGTGGCGGCGATCGGACCGTCGGCGTAGACGTTGTCGCCGCTGCACAGGAAGAAGTCCGGGTCCAGCTTCGCCATCGCGTCGTAGATCCGGTAGCCGCCACGGTCGGGGTTGATGCCCCAGCCCTGGCCCGCCAGGTCACCCGACCACAGGAACCGCACCCCGTCGCGGCGGCTGCGGGACACCGTGCGGAAGGTGCCGGTCACGGGCTCGCCGGTGCGCCGCGGGTCGTCCGGGTCCGCGAGCAGCACGCGGTAGTGGATCTGCTCGCCGGAGGGCAGCCCGTGCAGCCGGGTGGTGCCGGTGAAGTCGGTATCGGCGCCCAGCAGCGGGCCCTGCCATCTGCGCGGGTTGCGGAACGACTCGGTGGCCGACGTCTCCACGACCATCCGGGCCGGCCGGTCCGAACGCACCCACACCAGGCCGGAGTCGGCGCTCACGTCACCCGTCTGCACGCCCCAGCCGGCAGCGGGGCGCCCGGAGCGGGCGAACGCCGGAGCCGCGCCGAGGCCCGCGGGCAGGGTCAGGGCCGCCGACGCGGCGAGGGAGCCGCGCAGCACGCTGCGGCGGCCGGGAAGGGGACGGTGTGACATGGCTGGGCCTCCAGGAACGGGATCGGGCCTGTGTGCACAGCCACACCTACTGGTGCGCTGCGGCGACCACGCGAACCGCGAGTGAACACGGGCGGTCCAGCCCCCGGATCAGCCGTCGAGCGCCTCCGCCGCCGGCCCGGATCCCCGCACCGATCCGGGCCGGCGGCAGATGCGCGTACCCGAGCACCAGCCGGACGCCGGGATCACCGGTACGCGTGTGCGTGCAGGCACTGAGCGGGCGCACGGCGACCCCGGCGTCGACCACCCGCTTCAGGAAGCCGTCCTGCGGGCCGTACCGTTCGGGCAGTTCGGCGATGACGCGCGGGCCCGGGGCGAGCAGCGGCACCGGCGAGGTGTAGGTGACCTGGGCCCAGTAGGTCGCCTCGTCGGTGCGGCCCGCGATCACAGCGATGCGCAGGGCCAGGGGGTCTTCGCCGTTGTCTTCTTCTCCTTGCCCAGCACCCGCAGCTGGCCGGCCATGGTGGCGGCATGGTGTTCCTGCCGCAGCCACCACGGGTCGTTGTCGTACCCGGTCGGCCCGCCGGTGCTGCGGCGAAGACGGATGACGCTGTCCATCCACGCCAGGAGCGGCCCGCCGTGGTCGGCTGCGGCCAGCGGCCCCAGCCACGTACGCCCCAGCCGCTCACCGAGCCTGCGGCAGAACAATCCGTCGGCGGGCAGCGCCCGCGGCCGCCCGGCACCGCTGTCAGCCCACACCAGCTCGGCCATGGCCGGGTCCAGCAGCGCGTCGGCCACCGCCACCATCTCCGGGAAGACGACCGCGTTCCGCCCCACGATCCGCCACCGCTCCAGATCACCACCGGCATCCCCGCCCGCAACCTGATGCAGGCGCCGCGGCCAGATGGTCTCCTCCTCCCACTGCAGGGCTTGCTCCCACCACCGGGCCACCACTGCCCGCGCCATCGCGAACACCCGCTCCGGCTCCGCACCGTCCGCCGCTCCACCCAGGCCCACCGCCGCTGCGCCGCCACCACTTCCGGCAGGCCACGCAGATCGAGGTGCTCCAGCGGCTGGTTGGCGTCCGCGTCCAGCAACCACCGCCCATGCCGTACGCACACCCGCTCCCACCGCGGCGCGCGACCATACGCCTGTCACCGTTGCAGCCCTTGCCCGTACCGCCCGCGTCTCACGCACCTTCCTCTACCAGAACCAGCAGGCCAGAGCCCTGATCGAGCAGGCCACCCGCACAAGCAGACCCCATCCCGGAATCTCCAACAGCCGCGGCCGCACACAGCCCGCCTGGAGGGAGCGCGCCCTCAACGCCGAAGAGGCACTCGCCCAGACCCAGCGCGAAATCCTTACTCAGCGCACCCGTATCGCAGAACTCCTGGGCAAGATCCGCGACCTCGAACACGATCTCCCCGAAGGCTCACTTCAGCGGATCGTCACCGAGAACACCAGCCTGAAGCAGCACGTACGACAGCTCACCCAGGAAAACCAGCGCCTCCAAGAGCGTCTGGTCAGCGCCCGCCAGAACAATCGCTTCCTGGACAAACGCGTCGCAGATCTTGAAGCCCAACTCGCGCCGTATCTCACCGCCTCACCTCCGCCACCGTGACCCCGCCTCGGGAGTGTCATGAATCAGGCTCTGGCCCGTAGTCGGTGGTGACGCCGAGTAGCCGCCCTCGATCATGATCTTGTGGTGGATATCAACTCCCTTATCGGGACGGTGTTTTCG
>NZ_JBIAXG010000104.1:0-6853 GCF_042896465.1 Streptomyces sp. NPDC001292 | reverse complement strand
CCGCCACCACCAACACCACATCGGGGTCGATCGAGGCCGCGTCCAGGGTGGCCAGTACCGCGGGCGGAAGCGTCACATGCGACACCGCCCGCTCCTTCAGGAACTCCGGCAACGCCCCACCCAGCCGCCGCTCCCGCGGAATCACCACCAGCGCCGCACCCGACAGCAACGCCATGCACCAGTCCCACCCGAAGGTGTCAAAACTGCACGAGGCGAACTGCCCCACCCGATGTCCGGCACCCACACCCAGATACCGGGCATGACCCTCGTGGAAACTCGCAAACCCGGCATGCGACACCAGCACACCCTTCGGGCGCCCCGTCGACCCGGAGGTGTAGATCACGTACGCGGGGTGCGACGGCGACAACGGCGTGCTCCGCTCACCCTCGACGACCGCATCCGAGGCCAGATCCGCCAGTGCCTCGGCCGTCCCGGGCTCATCCAGTACGAGCCGGGGCAACGGCTCCGGCAGCACAGCCGCCGACGCACGCGACGTCACCCCCACCACCGCACCCGAATCGCCCACCATGTAGGCGATCCGCTCCACCGGATAGGCCGGATCCACCGGCAGATACGCAGCGCCCGCCTTCAGCACACCCAGCAGCGCCACCATCAGGTCCACGCCACGCTCCAGCGCGACCGCCACCACCGACTCCGGCCCCACACCCCGGCCGATCAACAGCCGGGCCAACTGGTTCGCGCGCGCGTCGAGTTGCGCGTACGACACCTCAACCCCCTCCGCGACCACCGCCACCGCATCCGGCGTCCGCGCCACCTGCCCCTCGAACAACCCGGGCAGCGTCGAAACACCCAACTCCACCCCGGTACCGTTCCACTCCACCAACACCCGCTGCCGCTCGGCCTCACCCAGCACGTCCACCGCACTCAGCCGCGTCTGCGGCGCAGCGACAAGGTGCTCCAGCACCCGGATCCACCGCTGCGCGAACTGCCGCGCCGCCTCCGGACGGAACAGATCGGCCGCGACCGTCACCAGACCCCGCACCCCGGCCGGTGTCCCGTCGGCCTCCAGCCGCTCCCCGAGGATCACGTCCAGGTCGAACTTCGCCGCCTGCTCGCCGGCGTGGACGCCTTCGGCGCCCAGCCCTGGCAGATCGAGGACCGCCTCGTCCGTGTTCTGCAGCGTGAGGATCACCTGGAACAGGGCGTGCCGGGCCAGTGAACGGACCGGCGCCAGCTCCTCCACCAGGCGTTCGAAGGGCACGTCCTGGTGCGCGTGCGCCTCCAGCCCCGTCTCGCGTACCCGTCCGAGCAGTTCCCGGAACGTCGGGTCGCCGGCCAGGTCCGTCCTCATCACGAGGGTGTTGACGAAGAAGCCGACCAGGTCGTCCAGAGCCTCGTCCGTACGGCCGGCGATCGTCGAACCGATCGGCACATCCGTACCCGCGCCCAGCCGCGACAGCAGCACCGCCAGCGCGCCCTGCAACACCATGTACAGCGTCACGCCCTCCGCCCGCGCCAGCTCCAGCAGCCGGCCGTGCAGCTCCGCCCCGATGACCAGCGGCACACTGTGGCCACGGTGACTCGCCACCGCGGGACGAGCGAAGTCGAACGGCAGCTCCAACTCCTCCGGCGCACCTTCCAGCGCTGTGCGCCAGTACTCGATCTGGCGGGAGATCACGCTGTCGGGGTCCTGCTCGTCACCGAGCAGCTCGCGCTGCCAGAGGGCGTAGTCCGCGTACTGGACGGGCAGCGGCTCCCAGTCCGGCGCCCGGCCGGCGGACCGCGCCTCGTACGCCACGGACAGGTCACGGGCCAGCGGACCCATCGACCAGCCGTCACCGGCGATGTGATGGGTCACCACGACCAGCACCCGCTCGCCCTCAGCGGTCTCGAACAGCTCGGCCCTGAAGAGGACTTCGGCAGACAGGTCGAAGACATGCCCCTGGGCCCGGGTGACTGCGGCGTTCAGCTCCTCCGCGGCCACCTCGACCACGGACAGCTCCCACGCCAGGTCCTCGACGTCCAGGATCCGCTGGTACGGCTCACCGTCCACGACACCGAACACGGTGCGCAGCACCTCGTGCCGCCCCATCACATCCCGCAGCGCACGATCCAGCGCCTGAAGGTCCACCTCACCCGACAGACGCAGCGCCACCGGCATGTTGTAGGTGGCACTCGGCCCCTCCAACTGGCCCAGGAACCACAGCCGGCTCTGCGCGAACGACAGCGGCACCCGCTCCGGACGCTCCCCGGCCGTCAGCGCCGCCCGGGCCGAGCCGGCCTCCGCCAGCCGGGCTGCCAGGGCCGACGCCGTCGGCGCCTCGAACAGGACGCGCAGCGGCAGCTCGACACCCAGCACCGACCGGATCCGGCTCACCAGCCGCACGGCGAGCAGCGAATGCCCGCCCAGCCGGAAGAAGTCGTCCTCGACACCGACGCTCTCCAGCCCGAGGACCTGGGCGAACACCCCGCACAGGATCTCCTCGGTGGGGTCGGAGGGCGCTCGCCCGGGCACCGCCGCGTAGTCGGGGGCGGGCAGGGCCTTGCGGTCCAGCTTGCCGTTCCGTGTCAACGGCAGTGCGTCCAGCAGGACGACCGCCGACGGGACCATGTACTCCGGCACCTGTCCGGCGGCATGGGCGAGTACGTCCGCGGACAGCGCGGCACCGTCGGCGACAGCGCCTTCGGCCGGAACGACGTAGGCGACCAGGCGTTTCTCCCCCGGTACGTCCTCACGTGCCACGACGGCGACCTGGGCCACCCGCTCGTGCCCGGCGACGGCGGCCTCGACCTCACCGGGCTCGATACGGAAGCCGCGGATCTTCACCTGATCGTCCGCACGTCCCCCGAACACCAGCTGACCGGCCGCGGTCCAGCGGGCACGGTCACCCGTGCGGTACATCCGCTCACCCGGCCCACCGAACGGATTGGCCACGAACCGCTCGGCCGTCAGGCCCGCACGCCCGACATACCCACGCGCCAGACCGGCACCCGCCGCATACAGCTCTCCCGTCACACCCACCGGCACCGGCGAGAGATGCTCGTCCAGGACGTACAGGCGGATGTTGACCACCGGCGTGCCGATCGCCACCTCACCGGCGTCAGGGTCGCACCGCCACAGGGTGGCGTCCACCGTCGTCTCGGTCGGGCCGTAGGCGTTGAACATCCGCCGGCCCACGGCCCACCGTGCCATCACCTCCGGCGGGAGTGCCTCGCCCGCCACCACCAGCACCACACCCGGGTCGACCGACGCCTCGTCCATCGTCGGCAGCACGGCGGGCGGAAGCGTCACATGCGACACCGCCTGCTCCGCCAGGCAGTCGGACAGAGCCTGGCCCAGCCGCTGGTCCTCCGGGACGACCACCAGCGTCGCGCCGGCCAGCAGCGCCATGCACCACTCCCAGGCGAAGGCGTCGAAACCGGTCGACGAGAATTGCCCCACCCTGGCCCGCGGCCCCACTCCCAGACGGCGCGCATGGCTCTCCACCATGCTCGCGAGGCCGGTGTGCGTGACCGCCACGCCCTTCGGGCGTCCCGTGGATCCGGAGGTGTAGATGACGTACGCGGGATGCGTGACGGACAGCGGCGCCGACCGTTCGTCGTCACGTACGTCGGTGATCGGCAGACCGTCCAGCGCGGCGACGGTGTCCGGGCCGTCGAGTGTCAGCACGGGCACGCCGTCCGGCTGCGGCAGGCGCGTGACACCGGCCTCGGTGGTGACGACTGCCTCCGCTCCCGCGTCGGCGAGCATGAAGGCGATCCGGTCCGCCGGCAGCCCCATGTCGATCGGCAGGTACGCGCCTCCTGCCTTCAGCACCGCCAGCAGCGACGCCACCAGATCGGTGCCGCGCTCCAGTGCGAGCGCCACCACGCTCTCCGGACCCACGCCCCGAGCGATGAGGAGCCGGGCCAACTGGTTCGCATGCGCGTCGAGTTGCGCGTACGACACCTCGGTCCCGTCGGCGACCACCGCCACCGCGTCCGGCCTCCGCGCCACCTGGGCGGCGAACAGTTCCGGAGCCGGCAGGGCCGCGACGTCCGCGCGGGTGTCGTTCCACTCCACCAGCAGCCGGTGCCGCTCGTCGGCACCGAGCACGTCCACGTCGGCCAGCCGCGTTTGCGGTGCGGTGACGAGGGCGCCGAGCAGGCGCACCCATCCCCGGGCGAGGCGCCGAGCGGTGCCGGCGTCGAACAGGTCCGCCGCCACGGTCACCACACCCCGCAGCCCCGAAGGCCGGCCCTCGCCGTCGAGCGTCTCCTCCACACCGATCTCAAGGTCGAACTTGGCCGTGGTGGCCTCCGCGAACACGCCCTCGGCGTCCAGGCCTGGCAGGTCCACGACCGCTTCGGCGTTGTTCTGGAGGGTGAGCATGACCTGGAACAGCGGGTGCCGGGACAGGGAACGGACCGGTGCCAGCTCCTCCACGAGCCGCTCGAACGGCACATCCTGATGCGCGAGCGCCGACAGTCCCGTTTCCCGTAGACGGCCGAGGAGTTCACGGAAGGTCGGGTTCCCCGACAGGTCGGTACGGATCACGAGCGTGTTGACGAAGAACCCGACCAGGTCGTCCATGGCCTCGTCGGTACGGCCGGCGACCGCCGAACCGACCGGAATGTCGGTGCCCGCGCCCAGCCGCGACAGCAGCACCGCCAGCGCGGCCTGCAGCAACATGAACACCGTCACGCCCTCGGCCCGCGCCAACTCCGCGAGCCGCGCGTGCACTTGTGCCGGAACCTCCAGCGGCACACTGTGACCCCGGTGGCTCGCCACTGCAGGCCGCGCACGGTCGAACGGCAGCTCCAACTCCTCCGGCACACCGGCCAAGGCCTCACGCCAGTACGCCACCTGCCGGGCGATCACACTCTCCGGATCCCGCTCCTCACCGAGCAACTCCCGCTGCCACAGGGCGTAATCCGCGTACTGGACGGGCAGCGGCTCCCACTCCGGTGCCCGGCCCGCACACCGCGCCTCGTACGCCGCCGACACATCCCGCGCCAACGGCCCCATCGACCAGCCGTCCCCCGCGATGTGATGCACCACGACGACGAGGACTCTTCCGCCCTCCCCCGCATCGAAGAGCCAGGCCATGAACGGGACTTCGGCCGACAGGTCGAAGGCATACGTCCGCGCCGCTGCGACCGCACCGGCCAGCTCGTCCGGCGCCACCTCGACGACCTGGAGCTCCCACTCCAACTCCCCGGCATCCATGACGCGTTGGTACGGCTCGCCGTCCGCCACCGCGAACACCGTACGCAGCACCTCGTGCCGCCCCATGACGTCCCGCAGCGCCGCACCCAGCGCGTCCCGGTCCACGTCTCCGCCCAGCCGCAGGGCGACGGGGACGTTGTAGGTCGGGCTGGGGCCTTCGAGCTGGCCGATGAACCACAGGCGTTGCTGCGCGAACGACAACGGCACCCGCTCCGGACGCTCCCCGGCCGCCGTCAGCACCAGGCGCGCCTGGTCCGCTCCGGACAGCCCGGCGGCGAGACCGGCCACCGTCCGTGCGTCGAAGAGCGTCTGCAGCCGCAGCTCGACGCCCAGCACGGCGCGGATGCGGCTCACCAGGCGCATGGCGAGCAGGGAGTGGCCGCCGAGGGCGAAGAAGTCGTCGTGCACGCCGACGCTCCCGAGTCCGAGCACCTGCGCGAACACACCGCACAGGATCTCCTCCTGCACTGTCACCGGTCCGCGGCCGGCGCCCGCCGGGGCCGACGCCCCCGCCGCAGCGGCGTAGTCCGGGGCGGGAAGGGCCTTGCGGTCCACCTTGCCGTTCACGGTCAGTGGGAGGGACGCGAGGACGACCACGGCCGTCGGCACCATGTATGCGGGCAGTCGCCGGGCCGCGAACGCGAGCAGGTCCGAGGGCAGGGTGGTTCCGCCGGCACCGCCGGCATCGTCGGCACCGGTGGCACCGGTGACATCGGTGGCACCGCCGGCATTGGTGGGCATGACATAGGCCACCAGCCGCTTGTCACCCGGCACGTCCTCACGCACCACGGCGGCGACCTGAGCCACCTGCTCGTGACCGGCCAGGGCGGCCTCGACCTCACCGAGCTCGACACGGAAACCACGGAGCTTCACCTGCTCGTCCGCCCGGCCGACGAACTCGACACGGCCGTCCGCACGCCGGCGGACCATGTCGCCGGTGCGGTACATACGCTCACCGGCGGACCCGAACGGGCAGGCCACGAACCGTTCGGCGGTCAGGTCCGACCGTCCCACGTAACCACGTGCCAGGCCCGCCCCGGACACGTACAGCTCTCCCGTGACGCCTACGGGCACCGGCCGGAGCGCGGCGTCCAGCACATACACCCGGGTGTCGCTGATCGGAGCACCGATGGGCACACTCGTGCCCTGGTCCAGGGTCGACGGGTTCAGCGCGTGGACGGTCGTGAAGGTCGTGCCCTCGGTCGGACCGTAACCGTTGAGCAGCCGGACCTCCGGGAAGCGTTCCAGCACGGTTCGGCAGTGCGGCAGCGACAGCACGTCGCCGCCCGCGAGCAGATGACGCAGCCCGCGCAGCGCCTTGGCGTTCGTGTCCACGACCTCGTGGAAGAGCCCGGCCGTCAGCCAGAGCGTGGTGACCGCGTGAGCGGTGAGGAAGCCGTCGAGCTCGGCGACGGACAGCCCGCCTGCAGGAGCCACGGCCAAGGTCGCACCGTTGAGCAGGGCCCCCCATGTTTCGAACGTCGCCGCGTCGAAGGACATCGAGGCCAGCTGCGCGACGACGTCCCGCTCCGACAGCTCGATGTAGTTGGTCGCCCGCACGACCCGCCTGATCGCCCGGTGCGGTGTGACCACGCCCTTGGGCCGTCCGGTGGATCCCGAGGTGTAGATGACGTAGGCGGGGTGCCCGGGCAGCAGCGGCCGGGACCGCTCGGTGTCGGACAG
>NZ_JBIAXG010000103.1:0-6972 GCF_042896465.1 Streptomyces sp. NPDC001292 | reverse complement strand
CCACGGATTTGAGACTGATCATGGGTGACAAGGCCGTGAGACAGCCAAGAACGCCCAGGTCACGCAAGATCGACATGTCACGAGCGGCGAGACCCTACACGCGGCGTGGCTCCTGTGCTCGCCTTTGCGTTGTGCTCGCACTACTGGCGGAGTCGAGCTTTAGCTCTCGCCTGGGCACGGGCGAAGGTCGGCTTGGCTAAGTGACCGTTTCAGAATGACGTTCGGAGTCGTCTCAAGCAGATGATGCTGCAGGCGAGTTGGAGCAAGCCGAGGTGGAGGTCGGCGCGTATCTCGTAGCGGGTCCGCAGCCGCTTGAACTGATGCAGCCAGGCGGTTGGGTCGGCCGCGCGGCGAGGTGTCTGCCGTGGCAGGGGCGGCCCCCTTCCTTGCTCAGTTGCGCTTCGCTATCGCCGCCCACTCCGAGTCCGAGGACCTCCAGCAGCTGCTCGAGGAAGTCCTGGACGGCAGTGCGGAGGCTCGCGAGCTCTGGCACTTGAACGAAGCAAGGGTGCACTCCGACGGAGACATCAGGCGGCTTCGGCTACCCAACCACCATGACGATGAGATCCGGGTCCGGATCATGTCCTTTGCTCCGCTCAGCAACTGGGACCTACGTGCCATCGTCCTCATGCGGATCTCAACATGACCAGCTTCAGGCCACGAGGCGCTGTGCGCAGGTGTCGCGTTCTTCCACTCGCCAGTCAACCGGGCTGGACAGCAACAAGCGCGGTGATGGCGTCCACCTCGGCCGCGCTGAGCCGGATGCGTGCGGCCGAAAGATTCTGTTCCAGGTGAGCCACGCTGGTCGTCCCCGGGATGGGCAGTGTCCGGGGCCCAAGGTGCAACTGCCAGGCGAGGGCGATCTGCCGCGGCGTGGCATGGTGCGCGGCGGCGATCGGCGCGATGACCGCGTGAAAGAGGTCACCTTCGCCTTCTCCAGGGATGTCTCCCGGATGCCACGGTGAGAACACGATTCCGGCCTCCCCCGCCAGCCGGCGCACAGCTTCGTTCTCCCGGACCGCCACGTTGTGGTGGACGGTGACGGCCGCGATCTCCGTGATGGCCATGGCGGTGCGGAGCTGGCCGGCGCTGACGTTGGACAGGCCGATGTGGCGGATGAGACCGTCGCGCCGCATGTCCGCGAGGGTGCCCACGACGTCCTCGAAGGGCACGTCGGTCATGGCCGGCGAGTGGAGGTAGTAGAGGTCGATGTGGTCCAGGCCCAGTCGGCGCAGGCTCATGTAGGCGGCCTGCCGGAGGTAGTTGCGGTTGCCCACCGCGCCGAGGTCGCCGTACTCAGGTCCGCCGCGCACGAACCCGCCCTTGGTCGCGATCACCAGATCGTCCGGGTAGGGGTGCAGAGCCTCGCGGATCAACTCCTCGTTGCTGTGCGGTCCGTAGACATCGGCTGTGTCGATGAAGTTGGCGCCGCCTTCGACGGCGGCGCGCAGTACGCCGACAGCCCGGTCGTGGTCCGGGTAGTCGCCCCAGACTCGCGGCCCGGTCAGGCGCATCGCTCCGTAGCCAATGCGGTTGACGGTGAGGTCGCCGCCGATCGTGACGGTTCCAGGTGTCGCCGTGGTGGCGTGCCGTGTGTCGGCGGCAGGTGTCTCGATGGTCATGTCGTTCTCCGCTGGTCGATGCCGTCGGTGGATGGGCCGGCGGCGGGCGGACCTCCTGGGGCGCGAGGGCCCGGGTCCGCCCGCCGCCGGGCGTAGGGATCGCGGCTACGGGACGGTGTAGCCGCCATCGATCGGGATGACGGCGCCGGTCACGAAGCTCGAGCGCTCCGAGCTGAGCCAGACCACGGCGTCGGCGATCTCCTCGGCCCTGGCGATCCGGCCCATCGGGTGCGCGGCGACGATCGACTTCATCGGCTCGGTGGCCGGGTCCATCACCGCGATCATCGGGGTCTCGACCAGGCCGGGCGCCACCGCGTTGACGCGGATTCCGTGCGGCGCGGCCTCCAGCGCCGTGCTCTTCGTCATGGAGATCACGGCCGCCTTGGAGGCGGTGTACCCGGAGAAGCCGGTGACTCCGACGAGGCCTGCGCCGGAGGCCATGTTCACGATCACTCCGGAGCCCTGGGCGACCATGTGCTTCAGCTCGTGCTTCATCGACAGGAACGCACCACGTGTGTTGACGGCGAGCATCCGGTCGAGCATGTCGACGTCGTACTCCCACGTGTTCTGGAACTCGCCGTCGTAGCCGGCGTTGTTGAGCGCGATGTCGAGCCGCCCCACTCCCTCGACCGCTGCCGCGACGGCCCGCTCCACGGCGTCTTCCTGCGACACGTCGGCCACGACGAGCCGCGCCGTGCCGCCCGCCTCTTCGACGAGGCGGACCGTCTCCTTCAGGCTCTCCTCGGTGCGGCCCGTGACGGTCACGAGGGCCCCTTCGGCACCCAGCGCCAGAGCGCTGGCCCGTCCGATCCCGCTGCCCCCACCGGTGATCAGTGCGGTCTTCCCTGCGAATTGCTGCGTCATGATTCTCTTCCCTTCTGGCGTGCCGGTGTTGTCGCGCGTGGTCCTCAGCCCTGGAGCGAGGCGGTGGAACGGACGATGAGCTCGTTGACGTCGACGCCCTCGGGCTGGTCGACCGCGTAGCCGATGGCGTCCGCGATGGCCGAGGCGTCGAGGCCGACCGTGCTGAGCGCGTCGCGGATGGCGTCCTGGAGCTGGTCCGTGCCGCCGGAGTGGGTCAGTTCGGTGCGGGTGAGGCCGGGGCAGACGACTGTGACGCGGATGTCGGGCGTCTCCTGGCGCAGTCCCTCGGACACGGCGCGCACGGCGTACTTCGTCGCGGAGTAGACGACGCCGGTGGGATCGACCCGGTTGGCGGCGGTGGAGGCGACGTTGACGATCTGGCCGGAGCGGCGCTCGCGCATCGACGGCAGGACCGCGGCGATCCCGTGCAGCACACCGCGCAGGTTCACGTCGATCATCCGGTTCCACTCGTCGACCCGGAGCTCCTCGACCATGGACAGCGGCATGATGCCGGCGTTGTTGACCAGGACGTCGATCCGCCCGTGGCGGGTGATGACGTCGTCGACGACTCCCCGCACGCTGTCCAGGTCGGTGACGTCCAGCTCCGCGTACTCGGCGTCGTGCCCCGCCCCCTTGAGCTCGGCCGTCAGCCGGGCGAGGCGGTCCACACGGCGGGCGCCGAGGACGACGTGGTGACCGGACGCGGCCAGCCGGCGTGCGGTGGCCTCGCCGATTCCGCTGGAGGCACCGGTGATCAGGACGATCTTGGACGTGCTCATGATTCGTTCCCTTCGGGGTTCCGGAGCCGGTGTTCGGAAGAGGTGGGTGTCGGTTGCGACGTATCCAGATCACCACCGCCGCGAGGGGGACGGCAGACGGGAATCGAACCCGTGGCACGCCGTACGGGGGGTACGGCTTACCCCCTCTCCACACCCGGTCGGCTACTCTCGCCAGCCATGAACGAGAGTGATCTCCGGGACTTCCTGCGCTCCCGCCGCGCCCGCGTCAGCCCGGAGCAGGCGGGCCTGCCCCGGCCTCCCGGCGTGCGCCGCGTCCCGGGTCTGCGCCGCGAGGAGGTCGCCCAGCTCGCCGGCGTCAGCGTCGACTACTACGTGCGTCTTGAACGGGGCCGGAATCCGCATGCCTCCGCGGCCGTACTGGACGCCGTGGCCCGCGCCCTGAAGCTGGACGCCGCCGAGCGCGACCACCTCTTCGCCCTGGCCAAGCCCTCCCGACCGGAGCCTCGCCAGGCACCCGAGTCCGTCCGCCCCGGCCTGCTGCACGCGCTCGACAACATCACCGGCATTCCGGCGTTGATCCTCGACCACCGCCTCGACGTCCTGGCGATGAACCGGCTGGCGCGGACGTTCTACCCGACCTTCGACGAACTCCCGGCCGGGGACTGGAACATGGCCCGCTTCATGTTCCTCGATCCCGCGGCCCGCCAGCTGTACGTCGACTGGGGCGAGACCGCCCACGAGAACGTCGGCATGCTGCGGCTCCATGCCGGCCGGCACCCGCAGGACGAGCGACTGGCGCGCATCGTCGAGGACTTGACCGCCGACCCCGACTTCCGCCGTCTCTGGGCCGACCAAGACGTCTTCCGACCCACCTACGGCGCCAAGCGCTACCGTCACCCGACCGCCGGCGAACTCGTCCTGGGGTTCGAGGCGTTCACCCCGGCCGGCGCCCCGCGGCAGACGCTCGGCCTCTACCCCGTCGAACCCGGCTCTCCCTCCGAAGCTGCGCTCCGCGCGCTCTGAAACCGCGCCTCAGGTGCGCCGCAGGACCTCGGCCATGTGCCGGTGTCCGACCGTCTCGTGGCCGATCACCGTCACCATCGGGGCCATCATCAGGACCACCAGGCACCAGGCCATTCCGACCCCCGCACCGGCGAGCCCGATCGCCGACAGCACCATCCCGGCCGTGACCGCCAGCAACAGGAGGTGGAAGCGGTTGGTGTGGCGCAGGAACACGGCGCCCAGACCGTAGAACGAACCGATGTAGGCCGTCATGGGGACGGCTACGGTCAGCACCGCACCGACCCGGTTCAGGGCGCTACCGCCCTCGAGGAACGCCGCGGCGGCCTGAAGGCCGGCGCCGGTCGCGGTGATCGACGCGAACAGCACGATGTGGCCAAGGCTCCAGAAGGCCGACCTCTCCCGATGCCGGCTCAGGACCTCACCCCAGGGCACCGTGAAGTACATCCACCACATCCCGAACGTCATACCGATACCCGCCACCGCCAGCAGGACCGCGTCGAACGTCCAGCCGTGATCGGTGTGCACGAGCACGTTGAGGGCGGCGACCGTGCCCAGGACTCCCTCACCCAGGGTGATGATGACGAGCAGTCCGTGCCGCTCGGCGATGTGGTGCGCGTGCCAGGGAGTCGGCTTGTGCCGTTGGGAGATCCACGGCCCGAAGACGTCCAGGGCGAGGAATCCCGCCCCCGCGATCAGGAACGGTGTCAGGCTCAGCCCGGAGAAGGCGAGCACCACCCATCCGACCTGGGCGATCCCGATGGTCCAGATCCTCGACGCGGCTGCCGCCGTGCGCGCGGCGTCCCGGCGGGCGACCCGCCACCACAGCAGGACCATGGAGCTGCGCATCACCACGTATCCGAAGACCATGACGTGGACGTCGAGCCCGCCACCGGCGTCGATCGAGGCGAACATCTCCTCGCTCCCGAGCGCCACCATCACCACGCCGACCATCTGCACCATGGTGGCGACGCGGAAGGCCCAGTCGTCGTTGTCGAACGCCGAGGCGAACCACGAGTAGTCGGTCCAGGCGACGACCACCGCGGTCACGGCGATGAGGAAGCCCGTGACGGCGGTCCCCGTGTGTCCGGCTGTCAGATAGTGCGCGAGATGGTCGGCGGCGGTGCCGAACGCCACGACGAAGGTCAGGTCGTACAGGAGCTCCAGCGGGGTGGCGGTCCGGTGCCGCTCGTTCGGATCGCGGCCCAGAAGGGGACGGAGCCGGTGGCTGTGCTGCCTTCCGGTGGCGGCCGGGGTGATCGGGCTCACGGCTGTCTCCCAGGAGTCGTCTCGGTCCGGACGCCGAGCGACGGTCACCGCGAGAGACCCGTTCACCGTCATCGGCGCCACCTCACCAGCCTGGCCGGGCGCGGGTCCTGGGCGCACCAGGGACTTCACTGGTCCACACCTGGGTGAGTCACGGGCGCGGCAGGAGGTCGTGGCGCACACAGTGGTCACGGTGCGGGCCACCGATCCGGATCCGACCCCGCACGCCGACCACGGAACTGACCGAGGAGGTCACTCATGGGTTCCCCCCAGACCGACGGCGCTTCCTGGGCATCGCCGCCGGCACCGCGGCGTTCGCCCAGTTCGGCTCCGCCGTCCCGGCTGCCGGGCAAGTCCCTCCCTGCACACGAGTCCGGTGCGGTGACGAGCACGCCCGCTGCGGACAAGCCGTTCGGCCCGGTGAAGCAGATCAAGGCCGGGGAACTGGACATCGGATACGTCGAGATGGGGCCGGCACACGGGCGTCCCGTCCTGCTGCTGCACGGCTTCCCGTACGACATCCACAGCTACGTGGAAGTGGCACCGCTGCTCGCGGGCGAAGGCTTCCGGGTGATCGTGCCGTACTTCCGTGGTCACGGCAGCACGACGTTCCTGTCCTCCGGCACCCGGCGCAACGTCGACCAGGCGGCCTTCGCCCTGGACACGATCGCGCTGATGGACGCGCTGCGGATCCGGCGGGCCGTCATCGCGGGCTACGACTGGGGATCGCGCACCGCCGACATCATCGCGGCCCTGTGGCCTCAACGCTGCCAGGCCCTGGTCTCGGTAACCGGCTATCTGATCACCAATCTGGCGGCGAACCGCAAGCCGCCGCCGCCGATGGCCGAGAACGCCTGGTGGTACCAGTACTACTTCGCCACCGAGCGCGGCGTGGCGGGCCTCACCCAGTATCGCCACGAACTCGGACGGTTCATCTGGAAGTTCAACTCACCCACTGGGACTTCTCCCAGGACACGTACGACCGCACAGCTGCGGCCTTCGACAACCCCGACCATGTCGCGATCGTGATCGGCAACTATCGATGGCGGCAGAGCCTGGCTCCGAGCGAGCCCGAGTACGCGGACCTGGAGCGCGTACTGCAGCGGGCCCCCACCATCGAGGTGCCCACGATCACGATCGACGGCCGCTACGACCCGTTCACCCCGGCCGGCGACGGGTCTGCGTACCGCGCCATGTTCACCGGCAAGTACGACCACCGCGTCCTCGACGTCGGCCACAACGTCCCGCAGGAGGATCCACGGGGATTCGCCACCGCCGTCGTGGACGCCGCCCGCTGGTGACCTCTCGGTGACGTCGTTCGGGCCGCCCCGCCTGCCGGTGGGGTGGCCCGAACGCAGCATCCCGCTAGTAGGACTCCGTTAGGTGCTATTTGCCGGTTGTGTTCGTCCGCGGCAGGGTGGATGGATGGACATGAGGCAAGTGGAGGGCTTACGGGCGGA
>NZ_JBIAXG010000102.1:0-7024 GCF_042896465.1 Streptomyces sp. NPDC001292 | reverse complement strand
AGTACGCGGACGACCCTCCGCCTTGCGATGCACCGCACCAGACGCCGCGGGGCCCGCCCTCCGGGCGGACGGCGCTACTTTCGAAACACGCCCTAATCTGACACCGCCTGGCTGGAACACCACCCTGACCGTTCAGGTACCCTCCAGTCTCACCGCCGCTTCCTCTCCGCGTTTTGGTGGCATCCCTGAGGGGGTGAAGCCGTGCCCATTCCACCGGTATTCGATCGGGACCGTGGGCAGGGAGGGACAGCACAATCCATTATCGGGCCCGTAATGGGCGTAGGCGACTCGGATGGTGCCCGGTTTTCCGGGAGTTATGGCTTGAATGGCCAGGCTTTCGCTGCTGCTGTCCCAGCCGACAAACGTCGTGCCGTGCCAGAAAAAGACCAGTTGCCCGTACCCGTCTACGCTCGGAGAACGGGTGCCGATCACCGCGGTCAGATAACCGCCGGACCCGTCCGCTACCGTGACCGGGGCGCTGGACGGCGCGAAATGTTCCGAGGGGTCGCCTGTCTCGACGGTCGTGGTCATCACCCGCGCGATCGCGCTGGGACTGGGCACACCGGCCCGGGAGGAGCCAGGCAGCGCCCCGATCGTCGCAACGCTCAGACCGGGCCCGGGACCGTACGGAGGGGGCAAGCCCCCCGGAGGGGGCGCGGCTAGTGCCGTTGCGGGGGCCAGGGTCAGGACGACGGCGGTGGCAGCGAGGGCGGTGTACAAGAACCGGGAACGGAGTGCCGGCCTGGGCTGTCTCGGTGGCAAGCCCTGGGCAGGTGCGGCCGCCGCGGGCACCGGGTGATGTGTGCATGGGTGAGTGCTCATGGGTTTTTTCTTTCCGGGTGCAGGGTTTTCGGCCCGGCACACGGGTTGGTGAATTTTCGTCGTGCGCCGGGGCGGCCGCATCGCGAGGGATGAGGAAAAGCACTGCGGTGGGGTTCGTGTCCTTCGGGGTTTTGCCACGAGTCGGCCCGGCCGAAAAATCGCCAGGGGAATGAGGAATCACGGCTCGACAAGTTCGGTGGTCCAGGTTGCCGGGCTGCCCTGTCCGGTGCCGTCACTGCTGGTGCCCCGCCGGTGCCGCCAGGGCCGCCGTGGTCGTGGCCCTCCTGGTGGCGCTGCCCGTGCCGAGGGCCGTCTCCCCGCGCCGCAGCGCCAGATACCTCCGCAGGCCCCTGTTGGCTTCCCGTCGTACCCGGCGCAGCACCGGGACCTGGGTGGCCCTGTGCAGCTGGTAGTACCACGGCGCCAGGGCCCCCTGCCGTACCGACATCGCGTAGGCGAAGTCCACCAGATCCTGCTCAAGGTAATGGTCGAGATGCTCGAACCAGGCCATGCTCGTGCGGGCCGAGGCCTGCACGGGATGGAGCGCGGCCCGGCGGCGCTTGTCGTAGGCCTGCAAAGCGGCAGGCAGCTCTGCCTCCATATACAGGCTGTGCGCGAGCTCGATCGCATCCAGCAGCGCCAGCCGGGTGCCCGAGCCCAGGGTGTAGTGGGTGGTGTGGGCGGCATCCCCCAGCAGCACCACGTTGTCGTGGCACCAGGTGGCGTTGCGTACCTCGGTGAAGTGCTGCCAGCGTGCCGGTTCCCCCCGGGACTGGCCAAGCAGCGCGTGGCCGTCCAGAGCGGAGGCGAAGATCTGTTGCAACAACCGCACACCGTCGGCGGTGTCGAGCGTATCGAGCCCCAGCCCCCGCCAGGTCTCTGGGGCGCACTCGACGACGCAGGTGCTGATTTCCGCGCTCGAGGGGTAGGCGTAAAACCAGATCCACCCGGCCGGGGTCCGTTCGAAGGCGAAGGTGAAGCGGGGGAACACCTTTTCGGTGCCCAGCCATATGTAGGGGTTGCGGCCGACTTCCAGGCGGGTGCCGAAGTGGTCGCCGTGCAACTGGCGCACCCGGCTGTTGGCCCCGTCACAGGCGACGATCAAGTCGGCGTCGGCGAGCTCGGCCAGGTCGTCGACCTTGCGGCGGTGCTGGACATCCACCCCCAGCTCGGTTGCGCGTCGGGTGAGGATGTCGAGCAGGGTGGCGCGGGCGATGCTGTAGCCGTACCGGCCCAGATACGCGGTCTGTTCCCCGCGGCGGACCTCCTGGTCTTGCCACAGGGCCGAGGCCGCACGCACCGCCTGGGCGCTGTCGGGGTCGTTGCGGTAGAGGTGGTCGAGCAGGTCGTCCCCATACCCCACGCCCCAGCCGTAGGTGGCCCCCGGCGGGTCGCGTTCGATGACGGTGATGTCATGGCCGGCATCGCGGCGCTTGGCCGCGATCGCGAAGTACAACGCGCCCGGTCCACCGCCGACGCACACGATCTTCATGGCGTCTCCCGTTCTGGCTGCACGGCCGGGCGGCCGCATCGCGGCTGCGGCACCCTGGTGCGCGGTCGGTGTCGGGCTGGGGCCGCCCAGCGGCGGAAGGGCGGTCCCGGCCGGCGTCCCCTGCCGGTCGGGTCCTTGGACTAGTGGTCGCATGGGTTCCTCTTCCCTGGGTTGAGTCTCTGGGGTGACTCGGTGGGTTGACTCGGTGGGTTGGGTCTTGGTGCCTGTGGGTCGGTGCGCGCCCGAGGGCACAGAAGGGGGCTGGGCCTGTGCCCGGCACCGGGCGCGCGGGTGCGGCTCACACCTGAGGTGTGTCTGCCGCACCCGCGCCCGGGCCTTGGCGATCTGACCGGGGGCTCCTCGTGGCCGGTCAGGCGCCGCCTCGGGGTGCCGCGGGGGTCAGGGCAGCGTCGGTGCCGCCTGCCCGGGGTCGGCTACCACCAGCCGCCCCAGCTACCCCAGCATCCGTGGTGACCCCAGCCTCCATGGTGACCCCAGCCTCCGTGGTGGCCCCAGCCGTCCCAGCTGCTGGCGCTTGCCACGGTGGTGGCGTGCGTCGTGGCGGGTGCGGCCTGGGCGGCGGCGCCGCCGCCCAGGAGGGCCCCTGCGGCGGTTACGGTGATGGCCGCGACCTTGGCGATCCTCTTACGCGTTCGAAACACGACCTGTCCTTCCTTTCGGTGGATGAGCCTCACTCCGGATCGGTGAGGTCGTGTTTCGAGTAAGCCCGAACGGGTCATGCGTCGTCACGCCACTGAATGCCGTGACTTGACACCCGTAAATGATCTTGATATGAGTCCGCGTCCCGCCCAGGCCAGCCCGGTGCCCAGCCCCGTGACAGCCCTGCCGGTCCTGGGACGGGCCCCTTGAGGCGCCGGCCCCGTAGACCAGCCGGACGGTCACCGCGACCCCGCCCTCCGCGCCGGCCCCGGCGTCTTCGCGGTCTACCCGTACGCGGCCAGACCGAAGCTCGTGAAGCGGATCATGAACCTGGTGCTCGCGGGCGTGGCCCTGGCGATCTCAAGCTCCTGGTGGACGGCGGCCGCGTCCACTGGTGCCCGCCTCGGAACGGCCGTACATCGGCGGCTCCACGGACGGCACCGCCTGAGACCTGATCACGGGCTACAACGGCCTCGGCCGGGTCTTCGGCGGCAAGGGCAACGACGGAGGCGGCGGTGGCGGCGGCTTCTCCGGCGGCCGGCAGGGCAACGGCAAGACGGGCGGTACGCCCCCGAACGGCACCGGCGACAACGGCCGTACCGGCGGCCCGGCGGACGGCCCGGCGGACGGCCCGGCGGACGGCCCGGCGGTGCTCACACAGGCGGCCGCCGTCAGTCCAGCGGCGAGGCCGGCGAGTACGGTTCAGGCGCAGGGTGTCACCGTAGGACCCATTGGTGGTGCAGGGGCGGACTCGCCGGGAATCGCAGGGAGTTGAGCCATCCGGGACCACGGAGAAAACCTCCCGCGGCGCTTGCGTGCGCGCCTCGGCACACGAGAAGAACGCGAGGATCAGGCCCCGGCTATTCGGTGGAATTGGGTGAGCTGACGCCCTGACAGCAAAAAGGTGCCGCCGAGCTGCAAGGATGCGAGTGTCGAGTTCGTATCCGGTGCAGGAGTCAGGACACCTTTCTGGTGGTCGAGCGTACAGGGTCGGACCGGAGGCTGTCCTTGACGGCCGACGGGAAGGGGCTGGTGGGGCATGCGGGGGCGGTGCTGCTGCGCCGACCGGCGGACCGGATCGGGCTGACGCGAGGGCTCGCGGGTGTACTGCCCTCCAGCAGAGCGAGCGGCTGGCGGGAGCGGGCCGGGGTGCTGGTCCAGCTCGACGTGGCGATCGTGCTCGGGGCCAGGAATGTGTTGGAGGCCGAGCAACTCCAGCGCCACCAGGGCGTGTTCGGTACTCCGGCCTAGGACTCGACGGTGCGCCGGCTGCTGACCGGGCTGGATGGCACGACCCTGGCGAAGATCGCGAAGGTCGGGCGGCGGGTACGTCGGCACGTGTGGACGCTGAGGCCCGCCACTTAGCGGCGAGGCAGGCGCGGCCAGCGAATCATGGAGCTCTTTCGGCGTTGCCGCTCCAGGGTGAGGACCGCTGCGGCGATTGACGAGATTCGATTCGGGCGGCACCAGGCTTTGCGGAAGACCCACCAGGACTTCAGACGGGCCACTCCACGCTCCACCGGGGCCCGGGCCGCGGAGAGCGAGCGGTTGACCGTTCGCTGTAGCGGGACCCTGCTCTGACACTGCGCGCGAGAAGGAAGCCCGGGAGATAGCGTGATGGTGGGATCTCCGGTTTGTGGAGGTGGTGTGATGACCAGAACACTCTTCGTAACCGTGGTGGGATCGAGCGCCGTGGTGCTGTGCGCTATGTCAACCTGGGCCTCGGGTGGTGACGGCGACAACGGCATCGAGAGGAAGTCCCCGGGGGAGATCGGGCACCTTGCGGACCGCGCCTTCCGCTCCGCCCAATCCGTACACCTGAGATTCAGGGACTCGGGACCGGCCGCTTCGAGGGGCGACGCCGCCAGTGCCCTGGACCTCCAGCTCGACCGGGAGGTCAACTGTACCGGCTCCTTCACGCTCGGCGACAAGGGCAGCGCACAGCTGGTCAAGCGGGGCGACGAGGTGTGGGTCAAGCCCGACGTGGCCTACTGGAAGTCCCAGTTCCCGGGCGGCAAGGGAACCAGGGCGGCGAACCAGATGAAGAACCGGTACGTCCACGGTAAGAACGACGACCGGGTACTCAGGGAGCTGTTCGGCAACGCGTCCCGGCTGTGCGACCTGAAGGCCCATCAGCACATCTCCAGCCACCAGCGTGTGCTCGGCGAGCGGAAGGACGGCACGACGACCGTCGACGGCATGAGGGCCGTACGGCTCACCGGCCGGGACGCGCACGGCACCGCGCTCGCGGAGTACGTCGCGACGCGGGGCAAACCCTATCCGATCAAGCTCACCGCGAAAGGCAAAGACATCGACTGGATCTACCTCGTGGACTACGACAAGCCGGTCCCCTCGGCCACCCCGTCCGCGAACCAGTCGGTGGACGCG
Source organism: Streptomyces sp. NPDC001292 (assembly GCF_042896465.1). Taxonomy (NCBI): domain Bacteria; kingdom Bacillati; phylum Actinomycetota; class Actinomycetes; order Kitasatosporales; family Streptomycetaceae; genus Streptomyces; species Streptomyces sp. NPDC001292. Next base: position 1,662 of record NZ_JBIAXG010000102.1, on the reverse strand, counting down.
TCGAAGTTGATCTGGATGCTGGGTCGGTGAGCTCTCTCAGCGTGGCCACTGATCGGGTGAGGGCGGCGGTGCCCGCAATGGACAAGGCTCCCGTGCCGTTGAAGTCGATCCGCGCGGCCCGCCCGGACGGCGCCCCGATCTGCGTCATCCTGGACAACCTCTCCGCTCACAAGGGCGAGACCATCCGGAGCTGGGCGAAGAAGAACCGGGTCGAGCTGTGCTTCACCTCGACGTACGCGTCCTGGGCCAACCCGATCGAGGCCCACTTCGACCATTGCGACAGTTCACCATCGCCAACTCCAACCACCGCAACCACACCGCACAGACCCGAGCCCTCCACGCCCACCTCCGCCGGCGGAACGCGAACACCCGCCACCCCGACGTGCTGGCCGCCCAACGCCGCGAACGCGCCCGTATCCGCAGCGAGAAGGGCATCCGCTGGGGCGGCCGAAGTCAGGCAGCCGCTGCCTGAACTGCCCGTCCTCCCTGGCGGCCACGCACTACGGTGGGAAACATGTCCGAACTCTCCGTGCGGGATTTCTACGACGATTTGGCCCACGACTACCACCTGATGTTCCGGGACTGGGACGCGAGCTTGGCCTACCAGGCCGAGGTATTGGGCGGACTCGTCCGCCAATCTCTCGGCGCGGGACCGCACACCGTCCTGGACTGCTCCTGCGGGATCGGCACCCAGGCCATCGGGCTGGCCCTGGCCGGGCACCGGGTCGTCGGCAGCGACCTGAGCCCGGTCGCTGCCGCGCGGGCCGCCGCCGAGGCGGCGGCCCGGGGCAGCCGGCTTCCGGCCGCTGCGGCTGACATGCGCCAACTGCCGTTCAGAGAGACGTCATTCGACGTCGTGCTCTGCGCGGACAACTCGCTCCCGCACCTGCTCTCCGGGCAAGATCTCCGGGCGGCACTCCTCGGCATGAGACGGGTGCTCCGAGACGACGGACTGTTGGTGGTCACTGTCCGGGCCTATGACGAGACGCGCCAGACCAGACCCACGGCGACACCTCCCCAGGTCTCGAAAACACGCGACGGCCAAGTGATCACCTTCCAGCTGTGGCACTGGCATGAAGACGGCGAGCGCTACGACCTGGAGCACTTCCAGCTCATCCCCGCGCAGAACACCTGGCAGGTCCGAGTCCGCCGGAGCACCTACTGGGCGCTGACGACCCCGCAGCTGACAGAGTTCGTGGCTGAAGCCGGCTTCACCAACATCACCTGGCACAGTCCGGCCTCAAGCGGGTACTACCAGCCCGTACTCACCGCACAGCGCGCTCCCTCAGCGCAGTAGTCCAGACATCGGTTCCGCCCTGCCTGGCTCTCCGTTCATCCATGGCGAACCGGTCAACGTTGCCGGTCACGGCACTGGATACCAAAGTCTCGGGACCACTCGGGGCGCCGGCCTCGACGACCGATGTACCGAGCCTCGGCGCACACGGGTGGGAGTCATGGCGTTCTCCTGGTTCCTGCCGACCGCCAGGGTTGGCGGGGCCGTTGCCGGACCAGGATCCCGGCTCGCGGGGCGCGAGTCCGTGTGGGGAGCGGATCGGTCACAGCAGTGTGTTCATCGGGATTCCTCCGTGGATACCCCGGACTTCAGGCCGGGGAGGAAACGGACTCCTGCGGAGCAGGGCAGGGAAAGCCGAATCGCCGTCA
>NZ_JBIAXG010000101.1:0-7146 GCF_042896465.1 Streptomyces sp. NPDC001292 | reverse complement strand
GGCACTCCGGACCCACACCCCGACCGGCCAGCCAACTCGCCACCCGCCCCGCCCGGGCATCCAACTCCGCATACGTCAGCGTGACTTCCCCAGCGCCGATCACCGCCACGGCATCCGGCGTCCGCGCCGCCTGCTCCTCGAACAACCCCCCCAACGACACCCCCGGCACCGACCACGCCGTGTCGTTCCATCCCTCCACGACCGCGTGCTCCTCCATGGCGTCGAGCACGTCGAGCCGGCTGATCCGCAGCGACGGATCGGCCGCCACCTGCTCCAACACCCGCACCAGCCGAACGGCCAGGGCCTCGGCCGTCGCTCTGTCGAACAGGTCGGTGGCGTACTGGAGATCGCCGACGATCCCGGCGGGGGCGCCGTCCTCGTCGCGGCGTTCCGCCAGGTTGACGGACAGGTCGACGCGGGCCGCGACCGTGTCGCCGGCCGGCATCGGCTCGATCCGGAGGCCAGGCAGCTCCCACGGCCCCTGCGTCTGGGGGAGGTTCTGCAGGACGAGCATGATCTGGAACAGCGGGTTCCGGGACAGCGAGCGCACCGGGTTCAGGTCGTCCACGAGGCGCTCGAACGGCACATCCTGGTGCGTGTACGCGGCCAGGTCGGTCTCCCGGACCCGTGCCAGCAGGTCCTCGAACGTCGGGTCGCCGCTCGCGTCCGTGCGCAGCACGAGGGTGTTGACGAAGAACCCGGCGAGGTCCTCCAGGGCGCTGTCCCCTCGGCCGGCGACCGTGGTGCCCAGCGGGATGTCGGCGCCGGCGCCGAGCCGGGCGAGCAGCATCGCCAGCGCCGCCTGGACCACCATGAACATCGTCGCCGAACCCTGCTGGGCCAGTTTCACCAGCTCGGCGTGCGTGTGCGCGTCGAGCCGCAGCGGAAGCGACTCGCCCTGGAACGAGGACATCGCGGGCCGGGGACGGTCCACAGGGAGCGTCAGTTCCTCGGGCAGCTCGGCCAGCGCGTCGCGCCAGTAGCCGAGCTGGGCGCTGATCAGGCTGTCCGGATCGGACAATTCGCCCAGCACCTCGCGCTGCCACAGGGCGTAGTCGGCGTACTGGACCGGCAGCGGCGGCCAGGCGGGAGCCGAGCCGGCCCGCCGAGCCGCGTACGCGGTCTGGAGGTCCCGGGACAGGACGCCCATCGACCAGCCGTCCACGGCTATGTGATGCGCCACCAGCACCAGCACCGCTTCAGTGTCGGACAGCACCAGCAGCTCGGTCCGCCACGGCAGGTCCCGCGACAGGTCGAACCGGCGCGCGACGCTCTCCTCCAGGACACCGGCCAGGTTCTCGGCGGTGACCTCACGGATCCTGATGGACGGGTGTGCGGCGGGGCCGTGCAGGATGTCCTGCCGGGGGATGCCGTCGGTCTCCGAGTAGACGGTGCGCAGCGATTCGTGCCGGTCGGCGACGTCCGCGAGCGCCGCTTCCAGCGCGGGGACGTCCAGCTCACCGGTGAGTCTCAGGGTCAGCGGCACGTTGTATCCGGCGCCCGACCCCTGTTCCTCCAGCTGGTTGAGGAACCACATGCGCTGCTGGCCGAACGACAGCGGCAGCACCTCGGGCCGTTCGCGTGCGACGAGACCGGTCCGTACGCCGTCCTCGTCGTTGTGCTCCACCAGCCGGGCCATTCCGGCCGCGGACGGTGCGCCGAACAATTCGCGGACGGTGACCTCGGCGTTGAGCACCGCGCGGATCCGCGCGATCAGCCGCATCGCGAGGAGCGAGTCGCCGCCGAGTTCGAAGAAGGAGTCCTCGGCGCCGACCCAGTCCAGGCCCAGCACCTCGCCGAACAGCCCGCAGAGCACCTCTTCGAGCGGCGTCGCGGGGGCCCGTCCGGCCGTGCCGGCGAGGTCCGGGGCGGGCAGCGCGGCCCGGTCCAGCTTTCCGTTGACGGTCACCGGGAGCGACTCCACGAGGACCACGGCGGCGGGGACCATGTAGTCCGGCAGCTTGTCGGCGACATGGCCGAGCAGTGCGTTGGCGTCCGCGCCCGCGCCTTCGGGGACCACGTACGCGACCAGCCGCTTGGCGCCCGGCTGATCCTCCCGGACGATCACCGCGACCTGGCCGACGCTCTCGTGCGCGGCCAGCACCGCTTCGACTTCGGCCGGTTCGATCCGGAAGCCACGGATCTTCACCTGGTCATCGGCACGCCCCGCGAAGACCAGCTGACCGTCCGGCGTCCAGCGCGCCAGGTCCCCAGTCCGGTACATCCGCTCCGCCGAGCCGCCGTACGGGCAGGCCACGAACCGCTCCGCCGTCAGCCCCGCCCGGCCGTCGTACCCCCGCGCCAGACCGGCCCCGGCCACGTACAACTCACCTGTCATGCCCGGCGGCACGGGACGGAGGCAGTCGTCCAGTACGTACATCCGCGCGTTGTCCATCGGCCGGCCGATCGGCACGCTCGCCGGAACGACATCGCCAGCGACGTACGGGATCTGCGTGGTGAACGCCGTCGTCTCCGTCGGCCCGTACGTCGACCTGACCGTCAGCTCCGGGTACGCCTCCAGCAGCGCCCGGATCGCCGAGGCCGACACCACGTCACCGCCGGTCGACACCTCGCGCACGCCCGCGAAGATCTCCGGCGATTCCTCCGCCAGCACGCCGAACAGGCCCGCCGTGGCGTGCACGTTCGTCACACCGTGCTCGGCGATCAGCCGGCCGCGCTCGGCCGCGTCGACGTCGCCGGGGCGCATGACGACCAGTCGGCCGCCGCGCGTGAGCGGCGCCCAGATCTCGTACGTGGAAGCGTCGAAAGCGTGGTTCGCCTGGACAAGGACCCGCTCCAGCACGTCATCACGCCAGCACCGGTCCGCGACGAAGCTCGCCACGTTCCCGTGCGTCACGGCCACGCCCTTCGGCCTGCCGGTCGACCCCGACGTGTACATCACGTACGCCAGGCTCTCCGGCGACACGGCGCCCGCGGGAACGGCGCCGTCCGCCGCCGAGACCTCCTCGGCCACCGCCGGGTCGTCCCAGAGCACGGCCCTGACGGCCTTGCCCGCGTGCGCGGCCGTCGTCAGCACGAGCGAGGGCTTCGCCTCGCCCAGGATGAACGCGATGCGCTCGGCCGGGTACTCCGGGTCCACCGGCACATACGCCGCGCCCGCCTTCACCACGCCCAGCAGCAGCACGATCAGCTCGGCCGACCGTTCCATCACCACACCGACCCGGCTCTCCGGGCCCACGCCCCGGCCGGCCAGCCAGCTCGCCACCCGGTCCGCCCGGGCGTCCAGCTCCGCGTACGTCAGCGTCGTCACGCCCGCACCGGCCACCGCGACGGCGTCCGGCGTCCGGGCCGCCTGCGCCTCGAACAGCTCCGGCAGAGTACGTGCGGACAGCGGCTGAGCGGTGTCGTTCCACTCCTCGAGAACAGTGCCGCGCTCGACCGGGTCCAGAAGCGCGAGCCGGCCGACCGGCAGCGCGGGGTCGGCGGCGATCTGCTCCAGGAGCCGGATCAGCCGGCCGGCCAGGGCCTGGATGGTGACCGGTTCGAAGAGGTCGGACTGGTAGTCGAAGCTGAGCCTCAGCCGGTCGCCGGGGGCGACGCCCAGGATCAGCGGGTAGTGGGCGGTGTCCGAGCTGGCCGCTCCGGTGATCTGCAGTCCGCCGGACGGGACGAGCCCGCCTTCGGCGGGCACCGGGTAGTTCTGGTAGACCACGAGGGAGTCGAAAGTCGCGCCGGGGCCCGCGATCCGCTGGATCTCCGCCAGCCCAACGTGCTGGTGGTCGAAGAGCTCGGCCTGCTGGACCTGGAGTTCGGTGAGCAGTTCCGCGACCGTACGTTGCGGGTCCAGGCGTACCCGCACCGGCACCGTGTTGATGAACAACCCGAGCATCTGCTCGACACCCGGCAGATCCGCCGGCCGGCCTGCCACCACGGCGCCGAAGACGACGTCGCTCCGGCCGGTCAGCATCCCGACCAGCACACCCCACACACCCTGGATGACGGTGTTCAGCGTCAGACCGTGCCGACGGGCGACCTCACCCAACGCCTCCGTCAGCCGGTCGTCGACCCATGCCGTCGCCTGCTCGGGCAGCGCCAGATCGGCCGAGCGGTCGACCGAGCGGACGAGCGTCGGGTCCACGGTCCCCGCCAGCGCCTCGCGCCACGCCTCCCGCGCCGCCTCCTTGTCCTGACGGCCCAGCCACGCCAGATACTCCCGATACGGCGTGACCGGCGGCAGCACCGACACATCACCGCCCGCCGCATACAACTGCGACAACTCACCGAACAGAACCGGCAGCGACCAACCGTCCAGCAAAATGTGATGCATCGTCAGAACAAGCTGATAACGCGACTCGTCCAGCCGCACCAGCAGCAACCGCAGCAGCGGCGGAACCGCCAGATCGAAGCGGCGCTCGTGCTCGGCCGCGATGAGCCGCGCGGCCTCCGCCTCGGCCTCTGCGGCCGGCAGCCCCGAGAGGTCGACCTCACGCCACGGCAGGGTCACCCCCCGGAGCACCACCTGCACGACCTGCTGCATCCCCGCGGGCTGCTGGAAACTGGCGCGCAGGCTGGCGTGCCGGTCGAGCAGCGCCTCCCAGGACGCCCGCAGCACCTGCGTGTCCAACGGCGCCGCCAGATCGGTGACGCGCTGCTCCACGTAGACATCACGGGCCTGCTCGTCGTACTGGGCGTGGAACAGCAGCCCTTCCTGGAGCGGCGACAGCGGCCACACATCTTCGATACGCACCTGGGACACTGCGGTCACTCCTCTTCACCGGAGAGCTTGATCTGAAGCGCATCGATCTGGCTCTGAGCCAGCGCAACGAGCGGGAAGTCGGACGGGGCGGGCTGGGCGCCGTCCGCGTCGGGGACGTGGGAGGCCAGTCCGGAGAGCATGGCGGCCCAGCCGTCGGCGAGTTCGCGGAGCGCCTTCTCCTCGAAGGGGCCGACCGGGCAGACCAGGGACACCGTCAGCTCGGGCCCCTCGGGCAGGTCCCGTACGAGGCCCCCGGCCTCCAGCAGATGGGAGGCGGGCGTGTCGGCGTCGGCCGTACCGCCCAGGACCGTGTCCCCCACCGGCTGCCAGGCGCCCCCGGCCGCCGGAGCCGCCGAGGTCGCCGAGGTCGCCGGACCGGCGGTGAAGCGGCCGAGGTAGTTGAAGCCGATCTGGGGGGCAGGCAGGGCGGCGAGGGCCTCGGCCGTCTTCGGGTTCAGATGGCGCAGCAGCCCGAAGCCGAGCCCGTCGCCGGGCACCGCCCGCAGCTGCTCCCTGACCCGCCGGAGCAGGCGGCCGGCCGCCGGACCGCCGGAGCGGATCCGCGCGTACTCGGTCGTGCCCGGCTCCAGCCGCACCGGGTAGGAGCCGGTGAACCAGCCGACGGTGCGGGTGAGGTCCATGTCGTCGGTGAGCGGAGTACGGCCGTGGCTCTCCACCTCGATCAGCACGCCGCCCGCGAGGTTACGGCCCTGACGGCGCCGCCACTCGCCGACCGCGGCGACCAGCCCGGCCAGCAGCACGTCGTCGATGCCGGCGTCGAACGCCGCCGGGACGCGGGTCAGCAGCTCCGTCGTCACCGGGACCGGAACCGTGACCTCCACCCGGTGCAGACCCCCGGCGACGGTGTCGACGGCCGCATCGAGCGCCCTCTTCCCGAGCAGCGGGTTCGGGCCGCCGATCAGCCGGGTCCACGCCCGCAGTTCGGCCGTGCGCTCGGCGCTGAGGGCCTGGCTCTCCAGCGTCCCGGCCCAGCGCCGGTAGGACGTCCCGCGCTCCAGGCCGGGATCGCTCCCTTCCCGCAGGGCCGCGGACGTGGCGGCCAGGTCCGGGACGAGCACCCGCCACGAGACGCCGTCGACGACGAGGTGATGAGCCGCCACCAGCAGCCGTCCCGGAGCGTCCGGTCCGGCGTCGAACCACACGAGCTGGACCATCACCCCGGCCCGTGGGTCCAGCCGGTCCACCGCGCGGCGTCCCTCCTCCTGGATCGCGCCGGCCAAGCCCTCGGCGGTCAGGCCCGCCGTGTCGACCCGGACCACCCGGTCCCCGGCCGCCGCCGAACCCGGCTCCGGCACCACGAGATGGGGCGTGCCGTCGGAGAGTTCGAGCCGGGCGCGCAGGATGTCGTGGTGGTCCAGCAGCACCTGGACAGCCGCCACAAGGCAGGCCAGGTCCAGGCACGCAGGGGTCTCGACCAGCATCGACTGGGAGAGCACGCCGGTCAGCGCCTTCTGGCCCGACCGCTCGACCATGTCGAGCATGACGGGGGTCAGCGGAGCCCGTCCGACGCCCGTGTCCTCCTCCGCCGGTTCCGTCCGCGCATGCCCGGCGCCGGTGCTCACGGCGACGGCGGCGAGGCCCGCGGGCGACTTGTGCTCGAAGACCTGCCGGGCCGTGATCACCACGCCGGCCCGCCGGGCCCGGGACACGACCAGCATCGACATGATCGAGTCGCCGCCGAGTTCGAAGAACGAGTCCTCGGCCCCGACCCGCTCCAGACCGAGCACCTCGGCGAACAGCCCGCAGAGCAGTTCCTCCGCCGGAGTCTCGGGACCACGGCCGACAGAGGCGGTGAACTCCGGCGCGGGCAGCGCCGCCCGGTCGAGCTTGCCGTTCACCGTGACGGGCAGAGACTCCAGCCCCATGACCGCGGCGGGGACCATGTAGTCCGGCAGGGACCGTGCGGCGAACTCCCGCAGGGCGTCGCCGTCGACTTCCTCGCCCGCTGGGACGACATACGCGACGAGGCGCTTGGTCCCCGGCTGGTCCTCCCGGACGATCACGGCGACCTGAGCGACGCTCTCGTGCGCGGCCAGTGCGGATTCCACCTCGGCGGGCTCGATGCGGAAGCCACGGATCTTCACCTGATCGTCGGCACGACCGGAGAAGAGGAGCTGGCCGTCCTTCGACCAGCGGGCCAGGTCGCCCGTCCGGTACATCCGCCCGCCGCCATACGGGCAGGCCACGAACCGCTCCGCCGTCAGCCCCGGCCGACCGTCGTAACCACGGGCCAGACCCGAACCAGCCACGTACAGCTCACCCGTCACGCCCGGCGGCACGGGACGCAGGAACTCGTCCAGCACGTAGGTCCGCGCGTTGTCCATCGGCCGGCCGATCGGCACACTCGCCGGTACGGCATCGCCGGCCACGTACGGGATCTGCGTGGTGAACGCCGTCGTCTCCGTGGG
>NZ_JBIAXG010000100.1:6044-7147 GCF_042896465.1 Streptomyces sp. NPDC001292 | reverse complement strand
ACGTTGTTTTCGGACCAGACCCGGTCAGACCCGCCCGCAGCGTCACCACGTCACATCCTCGCTGTCAGGTGTGACGGTTTGTTCGGCCCAGATGGTCTTGCCGAGGGAGGTATGGCGGGTGCCCCAGCGGTCGGCGAGTTGGGCGACGAGGAGGAGGCCGCGACCGCCTTCGTCGTAGACGCGGGCGCGGCGCATGTGGGGGGTGGTGCTGCTGGTGTCGGAGACTTCGCAGATGAGGGTGGTGTTGTGGTGGATCATGCGGAGCTGGACGGGGGGTTTGCCGTAGCGGATGGCGTTGGTGACGAGTTCGCTGACGATGAGTTCGGTGATGAAGGCGGAGTGGGTCAGTCCCCACGTGGTGAGCTGGGCGGTGGCATTTTGGCGGGCGTGGGCGACGACGGCGGGGTGGGGTTGCAGGTCCCAGGCGGCGACGCGGTCGGCGCTGAGGGCGCGGGTGCGGGCGATGAGCAGGACGATGTCGTCGTCGGGGCGGTGGGTGAGGGTGGCGGTGAGGACGTGGTCGCAGACGGTGTCGAGGGTGCGGGCGGGGCGGACGAGGGCGGCGAACATTTTGTCGAGGGCTTCGTCGATGTCGTGGTCTCGGGGTTCGAGGAGGCCGTCGGTGTAGAGGGCGAGCAGGCTGCCTTCGGGTAGTTCGGTCTCGGTGGCCTCGAACGGCAGGCCGCCCAGGCCGAGCGGGGGGCCGGCGGGGACGTCGAGGAGGTAGGCGGCGGCGTCGGGAGTGACGACGGCGGGCGGGGGGTGGCCGGCCCGGGCGAGGGTGCAGCGGCGGGTGACGGGGTCGTAGACGGCGTAGAGGCAAGTGACGCCGATGCCGCCGGCGCCTTCGGGGGCGCCTTTGGGGGTGGCTTCGTCGGTGGAGAGGCGGATGACGAGGTCGTCGAGGTGGGTGAGCAGTTCGTCGGGCGGCAGGTCGACGTCGGCCAGGGTGCATACCGCGGTGCGCAGCCGGCCCATGGTGGCCGAGGCGCGGATGCCGTGGCCGACGACGTCGCCGACGACGAGGGCGACGCGTGCGCCGGACAGCGGGATCACGTCGAACCAGTCGCCGCTGACGCCGGCCAGGGGGTCGGCGGGCAGGT
>NZ_JBIAXG010000100.1:0-5948 GCF_042896465.1 Streptomyces sp. NPDC001292 | reverse complement strand
CGACGACGTCGCCGACGACGAGGGCGACGCGTGCGCCGGACAGCGGGATCACGTCGAACCAGTCGCCGCTGACGCCGGCCAGGGGGTCGGCGGGCAAGTAGCGGGAGGCGATCTCGAGGGCGGCCTGCTCGGGCAGGGTCCGCGGGAGCAGGCTGCGCTGCAGGGTCATGGCGGTGGTGCGTTGGCGGGTGTGGCGCCGGGCGTTGTGGATGCTCAGGGCGGCCCGGGCGGTGAGCTCATCGGCCAGCTGCAGGTCCTGGGGGGTGAAGGGGGCGGGGTTGTGGTGGCGGCTGAAGAGGGCGGCGCCCAGGGTGGTGCCTCGGGCGCGCAGCGGCACCACCATGAGCGAGTGTGTGCCCCACTCGCGGATCCGGGCCGCTCCTGGGTCCTCGCCGGCCCACCGGGCAAGGGTGGGGCCGGTCATCTCGTAGAGCGCCCCGCGGTCCGTTGCCAGGCATTCGGCCACCGGGGACAGCGCCGGGTAGGTGCTGGACTCGCCGACGGCGACCGGGGACTCGGGGCTTCCTTCCAGGACCGAGCGCACGGCGGCGCGGCGCATGGTGACCGGCCCGGCCAAAGCGGTGGCGCCCGCCTCCTCACCGCGCGCAGGGAGCAGGTCGACGGCGGCGAAGTCCGCGAGGCGGGGGACGGCGACGTCGGTGAGTTCCTGGGCTGTACGGGCGATGTCCAGGGTGGTGCCGATACGGGCGCCGGCCTCGTTCAGCAGCATCCGCTCCCTCTCGGTGTGCTCCTCGTGCCCCTGGTGCGCGGTCAGGCACACGCCCCGCAGCCGGCCCGCTCCGTCGCGCAGCGCGGTCAGCGACACCGGCCGGCCACTTCCTGGGCTGTCAGCGCTTCCGGCGTGGGCGGCGGGGAGGAAGGCCTTGGTCCACTGCGGCTCGCCGTCCTGAAGCACCCGGCGCATCCGCGCCTGGATCTCCTCGCTCGCGGGGTGCGGCGCGATGTCCACCAGGCGCAGCCCGCGCATCTCGGCCTCGGTGAGCGAGAGGACGCGCTCCATGCCGGTGTTCGCCGCGACGAGCCGCAGATCCGTGCCGAAGACGGCCAGGATGCAGGGGGACTGGGCGAACGCCCACTCCTTCAGCTCCCTCAGCCCGCCCGGCTCCTCCTCCTGCCCCCGCTGGCCCGGTGCGCCCGGTGTGCCTTGCGGGCGGTTTTCGGGGTGCGGCGGCGGGCTGGTCACGGCGCAGAGAAGGAGCCACTCGGTGGCCGCACCGCCGGTGGCGGTGCGGCGGTGGGCGAGCAGGTGCTGTTCGAGGCGGCGGCCGTCCTGGTGGCGCAGCACCACGGTGCCGTTCCACCGGTCCTTGCCGGCCGCCTGGTGCCCGGCCGCCCGGCGGGCGGCCTCGCCGGTGTCGCCGGCGAGCAGGCCGGTGGCAGGGCGGCCGATGACCTGTGCGGGCTCGTAGCCGAGCAGGCGCCGGGCGCCCTCCCCCCACCCCGTCACGATGCCGTGTTCGTCGACGGTGGCCGTGGCCGTGACGGTGGCGGTGCGGGGCGGCTCGAGCGGGACGTCCGCCTCGCCCGGCCGTTCACCAGGAGGAGTGGGAAGGTGCTCCATCGGCGCTCATCTCCCCTCGCTCGTTCCTCGACCGCTGCTCCCGGGGGGAACCTCCGCGGCCAGGGCCCTACTGACAAGCATGATCCTGCGAGGCAGGAAGCACCAGCACGGTGCCCGGCGAGGTGCCCGGGCCAGGCGAGGGCGCGGACCGCCCCCGGTGGGCGGTCCGCTGCATGCGGGGCCGGGCGCCGAGGGTGGTGTCCAGGACTCGGCCTGGGCGCGTTCGGCGAGGCGTTCGGCGGCGTCCAGCAGGGCCGGGGCCTTCATGGCGCGGGCGAGGAAGGCCAGGTCGGCGGCGGTCTGCCGGCCGGTGCGGGCTGTCTGGCCGTCGGGCGCTCGGGCGGACGTGGTGGTGTTCTGGCCGGTAGGGGTGGTGGTGCGGGCCATCAGGTGTCCTCCTTTCCGCCTCCGCCCTCGATGAGGGTGAACATGCGGTCGTAGCTGCCCAGCTCGCGCTGTTCGACCTCGATGCCGAGGCTGTCCGGGGCCAGGAGTGCGGATCGGGCGGCGTGCGTGCGGGCGGCCTGCTGCTGCCAGACCTCCTCGCGCAGCTGCCGAGCCGCACTCGCGTGCTCGGGGTCGGTGATCGACTGGTGTCTGGCCCAGCAGCGGGCATGGCGGGCCACCAGGTCGTCGCCGCAGGTCACGGTGATCTCCTCGGTGTCGCTGCGGACCGTGACGAGGTGACCGATCGCGCGCGGGTGCACGGAGTAGTCGTTGGTGTCGAGGCGGATGTAGTGGTCGCGGCCCAGGCGGGTGCGAAGCGGCCACCAGTTGGGCGGACCGACCGACGGGATCGTGAGCATCGCCGCGCGGTCCGCCTCCCAGCGGTCCTGCGGCCGAGCGTCGATGCCGCGGTGATGGCGCCGGTTGGCGATCTGCAGCCACGCCGCAAGCTGGGCGTTGAAGTCGTCCGGGCCGGTGAAGACACGCCCGGGCAGGAAGCTGGTCTCCAGATAGCCGTTGGCTCGCTCGACCAGGCCCTTCGCCTCCGGATCCCGGGGCCGGCAGAGGTGGACCCGAACGGCGAGCAGACCCGCGAATGCTGCGAACTCGCTCGTCAAGCGCCCTTTGCCGATACCTGGCTCGTTGTCCCAGACCAGCGTCTTCGGCACGGCCTGCCAGCCGGTCAGCAGGCGCCAGTGCCCGTCGATCAGGTCGCCGGTCTGCCGTGAGGGAAGCATCCGGGCGGTGATCACCTGGAGTAGCCGGAAACGATGACCAGCACCGGTGGGCGCCCGGACTGACCGTAACCGAGCGGGATATCGACCGCCGGGAACCACAGGTCGCACTGCGCCACCTCGCCCGGCTCGTAGGCCGTCCGCGAGACCGGGTCCTCCGGAAGATAGGCCGGCCGCAACTCGCGCACCCGCTCGCGCAGGATCGTCAGCCCGCGTTCCCAGCCGATCCGCTCCGCGATCACCGTCACCGGCATCGTCGGCGTCTGCTTCAAAAGCTCCCGCACGACCGGCTCCACCGCGTCCACCGCCGATCCCTTCGGCCCCCGCCGGTACTGCGGCGGCCGGTCCGAGGCCAAAGCCCGCAACACCGTGTTCCTGGAGATCCCCAACTGCCGGGCCACCGCCCGTGCCGACAGCCCCTCAACCCGGTGCATCCGGCGGATCTCAGCCCAGTCCTCCACGTCGATCACCTCGCTGCCTCCTGACCCCAGACAGTGAAGTCAGGATGATCAAGAGATCGCGCAGTGGCTCACTTTTCTTCCGCCGAACGTGGCCCTCGTTTCACCCGTTGCAGAGACGCCACCGACATGGCAGATGACGGAAATTTCAGGAAATGTGCGAGGGCGTGGAACCGGCCTGGCCCTGCCTGTGTCCGTTAGGGACAAATGCCCACATTTAGGACTCCGTGTCTGCTCCGAAGATGTGGGCCGGGACGACCGGACCAATGCGCCGAAGGAAAGCCGTCATGAGCCTCGCACCCGCCCTGTACACCAAAGCCCCCGCCCCCGCCCCCACCTTCGCATGCGGGCCGGCTGCGCTGGCCCCGCGTGAGCGGGAAGCGCTGCAGCACATCGCCGCCGGGCACACCTACGTGCAGACGGCCCGGCGCATGGGGCTCTCGAAACACACCGTCGATGCGTATCTGCGCCGGATCCGGGCCAAGCTCGGCATCAGCAGCACCGCCGAGCTCACGCGCCTGGCCGTCTCCCTGGGCCTTTGACATCCTCCCCTCCCTGAAGGTATCAGCGGTTTGATCTTGGTTCGAACTCGTTCTCGCAGGTAGCCCCGTTGATGAGATGTCATCAACGGGGCTTCGCTGTTGCCGATCAGCGGCTAGTCCCGTACTTCGCGGGTCGTTGGTTCGTATGGTGTGACCGGTCTGGGGGTGTCCTGGGCGGGGGGTGTGGCGTTGGGTGGGGTGTGTCGATGACTTCCCGGTCTCCGCGGCCACGGTCTCAGCGTCAGCGTTTTGAAGTGGCGGTGACCTCCGTGGTGGAGAAGCGTCTGGGTGCTCTACCTGTCGCTGCCGAGTTTCTGCGCCGGCTGGATGTCGCGGGAATCATCGACGAGGTGTGTCCTGGTGGCGCGAGTGCGCTGGTGACGCACGGGCAGGCGATCGAGGCGTTGGTGGCCAACCGGCTGACGTCGCCCGCGCCGCTGGTGCGGATAGAGGACTGGGCCAGGTGCTGGGCGGTGGAGGAGGTCTTCGGGATCGAGCCCGGTCTGCTCAACGATGATCGTCTGGCCCGGGCACTGGATGCGATCGCTCCGCACCTGGAGCACATCGCGGGCACGGTCGGGGCGCGGGCGATCGGTGAGTTCGGGATCGATGTGGCCCAGATGCACTGGGACATGACCAGCATGTTCGTGCACGGGGCCTTCCCGGTTGAGGGCCAGGACGAGGACTTCCCCGTCATCGGCTACGGGCATCCCAAGGACCGGCGCTTCGATCTGAAGCAGGTCCAGGCCGGACTCGCGGTGTCGGCCGACGGCGGCATCCCGCTCCATGCCCGGGTCTTCGGCGGTGGTGCGGCCGAGGTCAGCCAGGTCGTCGGCGCGATGAAGGACCTGCGGGCCATGGCCGGTGAGCGCGACTTCCTGACGGTCGCCGACTCCAAGCTGGTGTCCTACTCCAACATCTGCGCACTGCTGGCGGCCGGGGTTCACTTCATCGCCCCGGCCCCGGCCGCGCAGGTCAAAGACGAGGTCTATGCCGCTCTCGACCTCGCACAGGCCACCGTCGTGGACTGGACACCGGACCGGGAAGCGGGCAAGCCCACCGAGCGGCGCGAGACCTACCGCGTGCTGGAAGACACCCACACCCTGACCGGGCCCCGCAAGAGCGATCCGCCCATCACCGTGCGACGGATCCTGGTCCACTCCACCGCGAACGCCGCCGGCCAGCAAGCCGCCCGGGACACACGCCTGGCAAGGCCACCGAAGACCTGAAGAAGCTCACCGCTGCGGCCGGCGGACGCCACTACAAGACCCGGGAGAAGATCGTCGCCCGGATCGGTGTCATCGCCGCCAAGCGCCGTGTCACCTCTTGTCTGCGCTGGACCGTCACCGATAACGAGGACGGCACCGGTCCTGACCTGGCACTTCGACACAGGCGTGCTGAACGCCGAAGCCACTGTCGACGGCTGGTACGCACTGCTGACGTCCGTCCCCGCCGACCAGGCAGACGCCGGGCAGGCCCTGATCCACTACAAGGGCCAGGGCGCGGTCGAGCGCCGCTACCACGACTTCAAGGGCCCCCTCGCGGTCGCACCCGTCTTCGTCCAGCACAACCGGCGCGTCGCCGCCTTGATCCAGGTCAACTGCCTGGCCCTGCTGGTCTTCTGCCTGATCGAGCGGCAGGTCAGACGGGCGCTCGGCCCCGGGCAGACCATGAGCGGCCTCCACCCCGACAACCGCCCGGTTCGCCCCACCGGCCGCATGATCTTCTACCACCTCGGCGAACTCACCCTGCGGATCGGCAACGTCACCGACCCTCCCACCGTCCAGATCACCCGCGGCGTCCAACTCCAACTCCTCGACCTCCTCGACACCGACATCGGACAAACCCGCTGGCCCCAGATGTGACGGAGCGCTTCAGCTGGCCCGTGAGCGCGAGAGCCGGCCCTCAATCGGGCACGGGTTCTGTCACTGATGGCGGTGACGTGCGACAACCGGCGCGTCCACACTTGGTCGGCGCCGCAGACAACACCTTCATCAAAGGCAGTGCACCGCCCGACACTGGGCGCGGGCAGACTACGCACATGCAACTCCCCGCCGAAGCCGTAGCCGCCGCTGTGTTGCTCGAGCTCCTAAGGATCTCCGAACTCCCGACAAAGCGGGGCATCCCGTACCCCGGCAAGGTGGGCGCCCACTGGATCGGGAGCGAGGTCGCCAGCGCCCTGGCC
>NZ_JBIAXG010000099.1:0-7509 GCF_042896465.1 Streptomyces sp. NPDC001292 | reverse complement strand
CAAAAACGCCCGCTCTAAGGTGCACGCCAGAGCAGTCTTGAGATGCATTCATCCCCGGCGTGAACGCCGGGGCTTTCTGCAAGAGTCCCAGTAACGCAGGTCGGATTACTCAATGACCGAGCCGAGGGCTCGTGGAGCTCGCGATCAGTTCTTCCGGAAGTGATGGCCCGAGTCTCCCAGGTGCGGCGGCTCACCGTAGCTGCCACTGTGACCTGCATGGATCCTGCCTGTCGATGTGCTTGAGGCGATCGTCCAGGACCGGGATCTGCGCGGCAAGGACGGCGACGATCTGAGCGGCGACGTCCTGGCCGGGCAATGCGCTGTGCTGGGCCTGGGCCGCTTCCAGCGCGGTGGCCGCGACCGCGTCGGCGGCGCGCACGCCGTGGTTGGCCAGCCATGCGGTCAGCCTTGCCAGGCCGCGGCGGCGGATGGCGGGCGGGGTCCGGTAGCCGGTCACCTTCTGCCCCTCTCCCCCACCGCCCGCAAGGCCGGGCCGGGTCGGCAGGGTGTTCGACGGCGGCGGCCGGTGTGCAGGCGACTGTCGAGCTGCGGCCTGTCAGGTGAGACTCGCGGCCTGGTTCCCTGTGTCCTGGGGCGCGTTCTCGCGGCGCGGGAGCAGCAGCGGAGTCGCCAGGAGGAGCACTCCGGCGGCGGCGATCGCGATGCGGGGGCTGGTGACGGTGGCCAGCAGACCCCACACGGCGGTCAGGACCGCGATGCCGGCACTGCTGCTGACCGACCACGCGGCCAGGGTGCGGGCGACCCGGTCGGCGTCGGTGTGGTTGAGCCGGTAGGTGGCCAG
Organism: Streptomyces sp. NPDC001292; assembly: GCF_042896465.1. Taxonomy (NCBI): domain Bacteria; kingdom Bacillati; phylum Actinomycetota; class Actinomycetes; order Kitasatosporales; family Streptomycetaceae; genus Streptomyces; species Streptomyces sp. NPDC001292. The sequence continues at coordinate 6,707 of NZ_JBIAXG010000099.1, read as the reverse complement.
CACTGGGTTGAACACGCCGCAGCAGGTCACAAGGCCGAGTTGGACGACGATGACGAGCACCATCCCGGAGACTCCGGGTTGGACGAACGCCAATCCGACAGGCCAGCACGCGCGCAGTACCCCAAAGGCGAACATCACCCTGTGCTGTCCGGACCGCGCCACGAGTCGGCGCGCCAGGCGTGAGCCGACGAGGCCACCGACGCAAGGGGCCGCGAACACGAGACCGTACTGCCAGGGTGCGAACCCGAGGCGGCCCAGAAGAAGTACGGCGAGCAGCGGCTCGGAGGCCATGATCAGTCCGTTGACCGTGATCGTGTTGAAGAACAGCGGGCGCAGCGCGGGGTGAGCGAGAATGTGGCGCCATCCTTCGAGCAGATCGCCCGCTCGCAGCCGCGGTGCACCGGTCCGCGCGGGGCGCGGTTCCGTCCCTCCGATGGCGCGGATGCCCAGGGCCGAGAGCAGGTAGCTGACCGCATCGGCCATCACGGTCGTCACCGGGCCGAACAGCCCGATCGCGGCCCCGCCGAGCGGTGGTCCCACCATGGTTGCGGTCCACGTCGTGGACTCGAACCGGCTGTTCGCGACGAGCAGATCCTGCGGCGGCAGGAGCGCCTTCACATACGCACCGCTGGCCGCGGTGAACGCGATGTTGGCCGCGGCGGCGACTACGGAGACGACGATGAGCTGGGCGAAGCTGAGCCAGCCGAGCGCGAAGGTGGCAGGAACGCTCATCAGAGCCGCGAACCGGACCAGGTCCATCGCAACCATGACAGGCCGCTTGCGGCGGAACTCCACCCACGGACCGAGCGGCACCGCCACCACCGCCCCCACTGCCCGCCCCGCGGCAGACAGCGCCGCCACCTGGGCCGGACCGGAGTCCAACACGAGGACCGCGATCAAGGGAAACGCACCGAACCCGAGCCCGGTGCCGTACGAGCTGACCGCATACGCCGCCCACAACCACCCGAACCGCCGCCCCAGCGCCCGCCTACCTGTCATACCCGAAGCACCTCTCGCCGGCCTGAACAACCACACGCTGACCATCGGCATCAAAGCGAGCGGCAGATGGTGAGATCAAACAACCGATCGACGAGGAAACCACAACCGTTCGTTGTACCCATGGCATGTCGGCGTGGATCTCGATGCTGTGCGCACCTTCGTGGCCGCCGTGGACGCGGGGCGTTTCCAGGACGCCGCTGCCGAACTGACGATCAGCCAGCAGGCGTCTGCAAACGCATCGCCACTCTGGAGAAAATCCCGGGTGTGCGGTTGTTCACCCGCACCGCACGGGGAGCGAGGCTCACCATCGACGGACAGGCGTTCCTGCCCCACGCCCACGATCGCCTACGGGCCGAAGAGCGAGCAGTGGCCTCCGTCCGTCCCGACGGCCGCATGCCGCGCGTCGATGTGATCGGCCGACGGCTCGCCCCGGCTGCCTTGCTGCGTGGCTTCCATCGCGGGCATCGGCGAGGTCGAGTTGGACGTCGTGACCTTCTCGGCGCCGACGCGGCCATCGACACCATCCGGTCCGGCACGATCGACGCCTTCTTCCGCGCCGTCGCCTACTCCGAGCAGCCTATGCGTCCCAAAGCCCTCCCAGCGCCAGCAGTTCGGCCCGGTGCTCGATCCGGTCCGCCCACTGAGCGGGCCAGGCGTCCGCGCCCAGCCAGGCGCCCGCGAAGGCGCCGGTGAGGCAGGCGATCGAGTCCGAGTCGCCGGAGGAACAGGCGGCTCGGCGCAGGGCGGTGACGGGCTCATCGGGGAAGAGCAGGAAGCACAACAGGCCGGTGGCGAAGGCCTCTTCGGCGACCCAGCCCGGACCGGTGGCCAGGCACGGGTCGGTCTCCGGTGAGACGGTGCGCACGGTCTCCTGGAGCCGGCCGAGAATCTCCAGGCACTCGTCCCAGCCGCGCGCGATGAAGTGCTCGGGGGTGGGGTCCTGGGAGCGGGTCCACAGGTCGCCGAGCCAAGTGTGGTGGTAGCGGGTGCGGTTGTCGTAGGCGTACGACCGCAGTCGGCCGACGAGTCCGGCGGGGTCGGCGCCCTGGGCGAGCAGGTGCACGGCGTGGGCGGTGAGGTCCGAGGCCGCCAGGGCCGTCGGGTGGCCGTGGGTGAGCGCCGATTGCAACTGGGCGGCGCCGGCGCGCTGTGCTTCGGTGAGCCCGGGGGCGAGCCCGATGGGGGCCACGCGCATGTTGGCGCCACAGCCCTTGGAGCCGATCTGGCTGGCCTCCTGCCAGACCCGTCCGTCCGCCTTCAGCAGATGGCAGGCGGTCAGGCAGGTGTTGCCCGGGGCCCGGTTGTTCTCCGGCGACTGGTACCAGTCGACGAACTCCTCGCGCAGCGGCCGCTCCAGCCGCTTCGGGGTGAGCATGCCTCGGTCCATGGCGGTCCTGAGTGCACGTCCGAGGGCGAGGGTCATCTGGGTGTCGTCGGAGACGAACGCGCGCTTCGGCAGTTCCATTTCCCGCCAGGGACCGCACTTGGCGAGGATCGAGGGCACGTCGTTGAACTCGGTCGGGAAGCCGAGGGCGTCCCCGAGGGCGAGCCCGATCAGCGCTCCGGTCGCGGCGCGTTTGCTCACCGTCGTCGTGGTCATGTTGGAAGCCCCTTCCCCTGCTTATCGTCAAGACGACCATAAGCGCGGAAGGGACTCCTCACAACCTCCCGAGTCGGCCCTCGCTGCGTCGCAGGACACGTAACCCATCACGCTGGAAGGGCCGTTAGCGAGTGGCTTCCCAGTCGTCGAGCAAGGAGCCCAGCACTTTCCAGAGATCGGCAGGCTGCGGCTGCAGAGCGCGAGCCACGGGTGCCGGCCTTCGGTCCACATCCGTTCCGGGGCGGGTTCGTAGGCGGGGACCTCGGCGTACTGGGAATGTCCGCTCGAACCAGAGGCTTCACGTTGGTCACCTATGCTGCCGCGCTCGACGTCCCACGCCACATCGTGGAGTTCCTCGCCCGGCTGCTGGCCGCCCACCGGTGCGGGATCGGCACGCCGAAGGGCTTTCGTGCCCTGAGCCCGTTCCGCCAGGCGGTACTGGTGCTGCGCTGGTTCCGAGAACACAGCTGCGTGCACTGCCTGGCCCGGGACGCCGGGATCTCGCAGGCCACCGGCTACCGCTACCTCCATGAGGGCATCGGCGTGCTGGCCGCCCAAGCGCCTGACCTGCACGAGGTGTTGGACCTCTGCCGCGCACGGGTGCCGTAGCGCCACCCGGCCGGGGGCGCCACAGGGGGCGGCTCCCCGGATCTCTCGTCAGCGGTGCGGCACGAGGGCCTTTCCGGTCGCCGGTGCGGATGTGGCAATCCGCACCGAGCCAGGCCCTCCTCACCCATCTCAAGATCCCTGAGCCAAGAGGTCCGTCACCAACCTCCGTGGCCGGAACATCGCCCGCCGCCACGGCCTCGTATGAAGTCGGTCCGTGTCCAGCGGCTGGTCAGTGCGACGGGCACGGTCATGGTCTACCGGCAGGTCGTCTCCCTCGACGGGTGGCGTCATCGGGCGGGTGAATGTCCTTTAGACCCCGTCCCCGCATCGCCGTCATTCGGAGTTCGGCAGAAGTTCTCCTACCGGACAATTCCGTGGCCTTCCGTCCGACAGGTGCACGCCTAGTCTTTTTTCTTACTCCTGTTCCGTGCTGACACCGGTCAACTCTTCGCGAGACGATTGAGGTCATCGGTTCCATGAAAAGCCGCTCCCTGCTTCGCAGTTCGGCCTCCCGGCGCCTGCTCCGTCCCGTCGCCGAGCTTCTCGACAAGCGCATCGAGCGGCAGGTCCGCTCCGCGGTCGCCCGGTCACAGTCGGAGAACGAAGAGCTCAAGCGCGACATCCAGGTGCTGAGACAGCATCAGTACACCTTCGACCTGCTGGTCGGCCCCCGTGCCCGCGGCATCTCACGGATTGTCGTGCCGAGCGCCATGGACCGTCTCCAGGCCGAGGTCGCGGCACTGGGCGGCGGCGACCGCCAGGCGGCCGAGCGCAACGTCGCGGCGGCCTTCCGGCTGCTGGTCGCGCTGGAGTCGCTGGGCGTGGGCCGGATCGCGGGCGGCACCATGAACATCTGCGGCAAGCTCGGCTCGATACCGCTGCTCGACCCGCCGAACGACGAGATCCTGGAGATCGGCACGCTTTACGGCATGTTCTCCGCCGGACTCATCCGGATGCTGGAGCGCGACGGCCGCAGCCCGAGCCTGACCATCGTCGACCCCTTCGCCGGCGTGCAGTTGCAGCCCGGCACCGAGCACCGGTCCGACCCCACGGGCACGCCGGTCGACGAGCACGCCGTCCGGACGAATCTGGCGCTGGCCGGCTCCGCGGGCGTCGCTGCCCGGATCCAGCAGGGCTTCTCCGAGGACCCCGAGACCCGCGCGGCCGTCTCCGACCGCCGCTACGGTGTGATCATCGTGGACGGCGACCACTCGGCCGAGGGCGTCGCCAAGGACCTGGAGTGGGCGGAGGAGATCGCGGCACCCGGCGGGATCGTCGTCCTCGACGACTACCGCGACCCGAAGTGGCCGGGCATCAAAGACGCTCTCGACAAGCACCTCGCGGGCGACACGCGCTTCACCTTCCTCGGCAAGGCGGCGCGGTCGGCGTTCCTGCGGGCGTCCTGAGAGGCCTGGAGGCCCACGGCCGACCCTCGGGCACTCCTCTGCCGCACCTCGGGCACACCAGCAGATCGGGACTCGCCGAGACGAGCTTGTCTTCCGCGAGGGCGTGCGGGGGCTGCCTGTCGGGTGCGGTCATCGTGCTGGGGCGATCCACCATGGCCGACACGGTGCGGTCCGACATGTTCGGCCGGACGGCGAACTCGAACGTTGTCCCTGCGATGTTCCGCAGGGTCCCATCGTCGTTCCGAAGCGCGTAGGACCGCTCCCACTGGCTGCCGGCAACCGAGCTGACCTGTACCTGGTTCGGGAGGGCGAGCGCCGCGTCGACCCCACCCGGCCCGGCCGGCCACCGAAGTTCGACTCAACGAGTGGCTGTGAGCCGGCACCGTCCTCCTGGCACCGGAAGTTCAGCGGTGGCTCAGAACATTGACCACTCGGCCGTTGGGGTCGCGGACGAAGAACCGCCGTACGCCCCACTCCTCGTCCTGCAGGGGGTGAACGATCTCCGCGCCGCTGTCCCGCATGATCGCGTAAGCCGCCTCCACGTCGTCGACCTCGACGCTCATGTCGGGGGTAACCGGGGCGGTTTTGTCGCCGGTCATAACGCTGACCTGGGCCGCCGGGCTGGACGGCGAGGCAAGCGTCGTGATCCAGCCGAGATTCATGACTTCTTCAAAGCCCAGCAGGCCATAGAACTCCCGGCTCTCCTTCGCAGCCTCCGACTGGATGATGGGCATGACACGGCGAACGGCCATCGACGACTCCTGAGGTCGAACACGCACGGATCCAGGACTGTCCAGGAGTACTACGGCCCGTCCGCCGCCGCACGCACTTTGGCAAGACGGCCTAGACATCACCGTCTCTCCCCGTGCTCGACCCACCACCCTCCCCAGCCCCCATCCCGTCCGACGCCGCCCCACACACCGGGGCCGCGTCTGCTCGGCTCTGCCTGGGCTCATGGTCAGCAGGCTCACCTGTCGAGGACCGGCCACGAGGACCGGGCCGCGACCCCTCCGCCGGACTCCTGCCTCTAGCGCATCCACAGATTGGAGGAGCTCACCAGCCGCGACCTGTCCCAATGGCGGGACCGCCTCGACTTCCAGCTGGCCCTCGAGATCTCCCGCGATCGGCTGTGGGCTCACCGAAAGTGATGGTGAGCAGTCGACGTTGCGGGCAGGATGGACGCCATGACGGTTGAAGGCTCCTCCATCGACTCCACCGAGCCCAGCATCGCCCGCGTCTACGACTACCTGCTCGGTGGCAAGGACAACTACGCCGTGGACCGGGAGATCGGCGACGTGTTCAAACGTGACCTTCCTGGTTCGGTGGCCATCGCCTTCGCCAACCGCGCAGCTCTGACCCGGGCGGTCGAGGAGATCGTGACGACCACCGACGTACGGCAGTTCATCGACCTGGGCAGTGGTCTTCCGACCGCCGACAACGTCCACCAGGTCGCGCAACGGCACGCTCCCGAGTCCCGGGTCGTGTACGTCGACACCGACCCCCAAGTGCTGGTCCACGGCCGGGCACTGCTGGAGGAGAACGACCGGACCCGGGTCGTCCCGGTCGATGTACGGAACCCCGAAGACATCCGTACCCACCCGGACACGCGGGAACTGATCGACTTCGATCGCCCCGCCGCCGTCGTGTTCAGCGCCATCCTTCACCACGTCAACGACAAGGAGGACCCGGCTGGAATCGTCCGCTACTGGCGCGACCAGGTGCCCTCGGGGAGCTACTTCTTCGTCAGCCACTTCCGTTCCGGCAACAACCCGGAGACAGCGGAGGCCGAGGGAATCCTCCAGCAGACCTTCGGCCGCGGCCTGTGGCGCACCGACGAGGAGATCGAATCCCTGCTGGACGGCCTGGAGATCCTCGAACCCGGGATCGTCCCCGCACCCCTGTGGCGTCCCGACGTGGTTGACGGCCCATGGAGCGGCAACGGCGAACGGGAGCTCACCGTCTGGGAACGTCTCATCGCCGCCGGGCTGGCCCGGAAGGCCTAGGGCGTGTTTCGAAAGTCCCGCCTGCCCCGCGACGCCTGGCACGGCGCCTCGCCGCGTTGTCGGGATCGCCCGCGTACGCCCAGTACGCGG
>NZ_JBIAXG010000098.1:0-8428 GCF_042896465.1 Streptomyces sp. NPDC001292 | reverse complement strand
GCCGCCTTCGCGCAGGTCCTCGGAGTGGAGGAGGTCGGCGTCCACGACGACTTCTTCGCCCTGGGCGGACACTCACTCCTCGCCGTACGACTGGTGGAGCGGCTTCGGGCGGACGGTGTGGCGGTCTCGGTGCGGGCGCTGTTCGAAACGCCCACCGTCGCGGAACTGGCCGTGGCCTCCGCCTCGGAGCAGGCGCCCGTACCTGCGAACGTCATCCCCGCCGACGCCGTGGAGATCACCCCGGAGATGCTGCCGCTGGTCGAGCTGTCGGCCGAAGAGATCGAGCGGGTTGTTGCGGCGGTCGAGGGTGGTGCGGCCAATGTCGCGGACGTGTACCCCCTCGCTCCGCTGCAGGAGGGGATGCTCTTCCACCACCTGCTGGCCGCCTCCGGCGGCGAGGACGCGTACGTCACCCCGACAGTGGTGGAGTTCGACACCCGTGCCCGGCTTGACGGCTTCCTCGACGCGCTGCAGCACGTGGTGGACCGGCACGACATCTACCGCACCGGCGTGGTGTGGGAGGGACTGAGCGAGCCGGTGCAGGTCGTGTGGCGCCGGGCCGTACTGCCCGTACAAGAGGTGGTGCTGAACCCGGACGGGGACGACCCGGTGCGCGAGCTGGTGGCGCTCGGTGGTTCGTCCATGGACATCGGGCGCGCTCCGCTGCTGGACGTACAGGTGGCCCGGTCGCCGGCCGGCGGTCGCTGGCTGGCCCTGGTGCGGGCGCACCACGTGGTGCAGGACCACATGGGCATGGAAGTGGTCCTGGAAGAGGTCGAGGCCTTCCTCGCGGGCAGGGGTGACGAACTCGCCGAGCCGCTGCCGTTCCGTGATGTCGTGGCCCGGGCGGGCGCCGGGGTCCGGAGGTCCGAGCACGAGCGGTTCTTCACCGAGCTGCTCGGCGACGTCACCGAACCGACCGCGCCGTTCGGCCTCGTGGACGCGCGTCGGGACGGCACGGACACGGCACGCGCCGACTCGTACGTCGTGGACCGGGTGGCCGGCCGGCTGCGGGAGGTCTCGCGGCGGCTGGGCGCCAGCCCCGCGACCGTGCTGCACGTGGCCTGGGCCCGGGTGCTCGCGGCGGTCAGTGGCCGGGACGACGTCGTGTTCGGCACGGTGCTGTTCGGGCGCATGAGCGCGGGCGCCGGCGCGGAGCACGTCGGCCCGTTCATCAACACGCTCCCGGCCCGGCTGCGGGTGGCCGGGACCGGCGTGCTGGCCGCGGTGGCCGGCATGCGCGCACAGCTGGCGGGGCTCCTCGAACACGAGCACGCTCCGCTGGCCCTGGCGCAGAAGGCGAGCGGGGTTCCAGGGGACGTACCGCTGTTCACCTCGATCTTCAACTACCGCCACAACACGGCCGGTCACTCCGAGGAGCCCGTCGACGCGGGCGAGGACGACGGTACGGGCGACGAAGGTACGGACGGCGACGGGATACGGACCGTCTACACACGGTCGCGCACCAACTATCCGTTCGCCGTCGCGGTCGACGACGACGGGCACCGGCTCGCGCTGAGCGTCGACGCGGTCGCCCCGGTGGACCCGGCGACCGTGGTCGCCCTGCTCCACACGGCACTCGGAAACCTGGTGACCGCGCTGGAGGATGCGCTCGACGAAGGCGACGACGTGCCGCTGAGCACGGTCGACGTGCTGGGTGAGGACGAGCGGCGCCGGGTGCTGGCCGAGTGGAACGACACGGCCGCCCAGGTGCCGGACGCCTCGCTGGTGGAACAGTTCGAGGGCTGGGCGGCGCGCACGCCGGATGCCGTGGCGGTGCGGTGCGGTGCCGAAGCCGTGACGTACGCGGAGCTGGAGGCGCGGGCGAACCGACTGGCCCGGTATCTTGCCGGGCTGGGCGTGGGACGCGAGAGCCGGGTGGGCCTGTGTCTGCCGCGGGGTGTCGACATGGTGGTGTCGATCCTGGCGGTGTGGAAGGCGGGCGGCGCGTATGTGCCGCTGGACCCGGAGTACCCGGCGGAGCGGCTCGCCTACATGGTGCTGGACAGCGGCGCGGCCGTCGTCCTCGGGTCGGCGCAGACACGTGTGGGGCTGCCGGGGGACGTGGTCCACATGTCCCTCGACGAACTCCGGGACCTGGTGTCGCGGGAGTCCGCCGAGCGGCTGGGCACGGCCGTCACCCCGGACCAACTGGCGTATGTCATCTACACGTCGGGTTCCACGGGCCGCCCGAAGGGCGTGGCGGTCGCTCACCGCGGTGTGGTGAACCTCGCCGAGGTCATGCGGCCGGTCCTGGGAGCCGCCGAGGGCGTCGTGACGCTGCAGTTCGCGTCGTTCAGCTTCGACGCGGCCGTCCTCGACGTGGCCGTCACCCTGGCGGCCGGCGGAACGCTGGCGGTGGCGACGAGCGCGGAGCGCGCGGAGCCCGGTGCGCTGGCCGAGATGATCCGTTCGGCCGGGGTGGACGTCGCCAGTGTGGTGCCGTCGCTGCTGGGTGTGCTGGAGCCCGCGTCCGTGCCGGGTGTGCGCAACTGGGTGCTGGGCGCCGAGCGGTTGAACGCGGACCTCGCGAGCCGGTGGACCGGCAGGGCCAAGGTCTGGAACACCTACGGCCCCACCGAGGCGACGGTCATCACCACGGCCGATCCGGTCGACCCGGCCATCGCACCGGAGGACCAGCCGCCGGCGATCGGCCGTCCGATCGGCAACGCCGAGGTCTACGTCCTGGACGGATTCCTCCGGCCCGTCCCCGTGGGCGCCACCGGTGAGCTGTACATGGCCGGGCCCGGCCTGGCCCGCGGTTATGTCGGCCGGCCCGACCTCACCGCGGAGCGTTTCGTGGCGTCCCCGTTCGTCCCGGGCGGGCGGATGTACCGCTCGGGTGACCTGGCCCGCTGGACACCGGACGGACAGCTCCTGTTCGCCGGCCGTGCGGACGAACAGGTCAAGATCCGCGGCTTCCGGGTGGAGCCGGGCGAGGTCGAAGCGGTCGTCGCCGCCCATGAGGGCGTCGCCCAGGCCGCGGTGATCGTCCGCGAGGACCGCCCGGGGGACAGACGCCTGTGCGGCTACGTCGTCCCGGCCGCGACAGGCGTCGACACGGCCGCACTCCGCGACTTCGCAGGGGCCCGGCTCCCCGGGTACATGGTCCCGGCCGCGTTCGTCGTCCTCGACGCGCTGCCGCTGACCGTGAACGGAAAGCTGGACCGCAAGGCACTGCCCGCCCCCGACTACACGGCGGCCCCGGGCAGAGAACCGGCCACCGCACAGGAGAAGGCCCTGTGCACCGCCTTCGCGGAAGTCCTCGGCCTGGAGCACGTCGGCGTCGATGACGACTTCTTCCGGATGGGCGGAAACTCCCTGCTCGCGATACGGCTGATGAGCCGTGTCCGCACGCTGCTGGGCGTCGAGGTCGAGATGAGGGCGCTGTTCGAGGCGCGGACGGTCGAGAAGCTCGCTCTGAAGGTCGCACACCAGGTCGTCGAGCAAGTCGCAAACCAGACATCAGCTAGGCCGGTGCTGCGGCCGATGCGCAGGCAGGAGGAGTCCTGATGCTTCCGTTGTCGTTCGCCCAGCGCCGGCTGTGGTTCATCGAGCAGCTCGAGGGCCCCAGCGCCACGTACAACATCCCGGTCGCACTGCGCCTGTCCGGGGGCGTGAACCGTTCGGCGCTCGCCGAGGCCCTGCGAGACGTGATCGGCCGGCACGAGGCGCTGCGCACCGTCATCCCCGTCGCGGACGGCGAGCCGTACCAGCGCATCCTCGGCCTCGACGAACTGAACTGGGAACTGCAGGTGGTCGACCTGCCCACCACCGCCACCCGCACCGATGTGCAGGACGCGGTCGCCGAGGCGGCGGGACACGTCTTCGACCTCGCCGCGGAAGCACCGATCCGGGCCTGGCTCTTCGCCGCCGGACAGGACGAGCACGTGCTGGCGGTCGTCGTCCATCACATCGCGGGCGACGGCTGGTCCATGCGGCCGCTGGCCCGGGACATCTCGTCCGCCTACGCGGCGCGGTGCGAGGGACGGGCCCCCGACTGGGAGCCGCTGCCGGTGCAGTACGCCGACTACACGCTCTGGCAGCGTGAGCTGCTCGGCGACGCCCGCGACCCGGACAGTGTCTTCTCCCGCCAGGTCGGTCACTGGCGCGAGGCCCTGGCCGGCGTGCCGGAGGAACTGCGGCTGCCGTACGACCGAACGCGTCCGGCCGTGGTCAGCCGTCGTGGGCACAGCGTCCCGCTGGTGGTACCGGCCGAGGTGCACGCCCGGCTCGAAGAGCTGGCGCAGGCCGAAGGCGTGACCCTGTTCATGGTGATGCAGGCCGCCTTCGCGATGCTGCTGTCGCGCCTCGGCGCGGGCACGGACATCCCGATCGGTTCGGCGGTGGCCGGGCGCACCGAGGAGGCCCTGGACGACCTTGTCGGGTTCTTCGTCAACACCGTGGTGATGCGGACCGACCTGTCGGGCGATCCGACGTTCCGCCAGGCGATCGCGCGGGTGCGGGACTTCGCGCTGTCGGCGTTTGCCCACCAGGACGTGCCGTTCGAGCGCCTGGTGGAGGAACTGGCCCCCGCTCGGTCGCTGTCCAGGCATCCCCTGTTCCAGGTGATGCTCACCGTGCAGAACACCGGCGAGGTGGCGGTGGACCTGCCGGGAGCAAGCAGCGGAGGCCTGCCGACGGGCGACCGGTGGGCGAAGTTCGACCTGGATCTGAGCGTGTCGGAGTCCTACGACGCGCAGGGCCGCCCCGCGGGCCTCCGGGGCGGCCTGATCGCCGCGGCCGACCTCTTCGACGCGGACACGGCGGAGCGGATCGCCGAACGGTTGACGCGGCTCCTGGCATTACTCGCGGCCGACCCCGACCTTCGGCTCGGCGGGGTGGACGTGCTGAGTCGCGAGGAGCGGCAGCGGGTGCTGGTGGAGTGGAACGACACGGCGGTGGAGATGCCGGCCGTGTCGGTGGTGGAGCTGTTCGAGGGGTGGGCGGAGCGCACGCCGGATGCCGTGGCGGTGCGGTGCGGTGCCGATGCCGTGTCGTACGGGGAGCTGGATGCGCGGGCGAATCGTCTGGCGCGGTATCTGGTGGGTCGGGGTGTGGGCCCGGAGTCGGTGGTGGGGCTGTGTCTGCCGCGGGGTGTGGACCTGGTCGCGGCGCTCTTGGGGGTGTGGAAGGCCGGGGCGGGTTATGTGCCGGTGGATCCGGAGTATCCGGCGGAGCGGATCTCCTTCGTACTGGGTGACTGCGGTGCCTCGTTGTTGCTGACCACGCAGGAGATCCGGGAGGGGCTCCGCTCGGGTCAGGTGACCGAGGAGAGGACTGAGAGGACTGAGTGGGCTTGGGACGGAACTCCGGTGCGGATGGTGGCACTGGACGATCCGCAGGTGGCAGAGCAGTTGGTGTCTCTGGAGGGTGTGCGGCCCGGGGTGCCGGTGGTGGGGGACGGGCTGGCGTATGTGATCTATACGTCGGGGTCGACGGGGCGGCCCAAGGGCGTGGCCGTGTCGCAGGCGGGGCTGGCGAACTACGTGGTGTGGGCGGCGGAGGCGTACGGGGCGGGGTCGGGCAGCGGTCGGGGTGGCGCGGTGCTGCATTCGTCGCTGGCGTTCGACCTGACGGTGACGAGTGTGCTACTGCCGCTGGTGTCGGGGTCGAGCGTGGTGGTGAGCCCCGAGGGCGGTGCCGAGGGGCTGGCGGATGCGGTGCGGGAGAGCACTGGTTTCGAGCTGTTGAAGGTGGTGCCGGCGCATCTCCCGCTGTTGGGGGAGCTTTTGTCGGCGCAGGAGATGGCGGGGGCTGCAGGGCGGTTGGTGGTGGGCGGTGAGGCGCTGACCGGTGACGCGGTGCGCGGCTGGCTGGAGCGGGTGCCCCGGTCGGCGCTGGTCAACGAGTACGGGCCGACGGAGACGGTGGTGGGCTGCTGTGTCTTCGAGGTGCGTGCGGGTGACGCGGTGGGGGAGTTGGTGCCGATCGGTCGCCCGGTGGCCAATACCCGGTTGTACGTGCTGGACGAGAGCCTGTCGCCGGTGCCGGTGGGCGTCGCGGGCGAGTTGTACATCGCCGGTGCGCAGGTGGCGCGGGGGTATGTGCGGCGAGCCGGTCTGACGGCTGAGCGGTTCGTGGCCTGTCCCTTCGCGGACGGGTCCGGTGGGCGTATGTACCGGACCGGGGACCGGGTGCGGTGGAGCGCGTCCGGTGAGCTGGAGTATCTGGGCCGGGCGGACGACCAGGTGAAGATCCGTGGTTTCCGGATCGAGCCGGGTGAGGTCCAGGCGGTCGTGGCCTCGCATCCGCTGGTGGGTCAGGCGGCGGTGATCGCCCGGGAGGACGTGCCGGGAGACCGGCGGCTGGTCGCCTATGTCGTGCCCGCGGACACGGAAGCGGACGCGGACTCCGACGGGAGCGGCGACACCCCGCGTCTTGCCCGGAGGGTGAGGGAGTTCGCCGCGAGCCGGCTGCCGGACTACATGGTGCCCTCGGCCGTGGTCGTCCTGGACGCGCTGCCGTTGACCGTGAACGGGAAGGTGGACCGCAAGGCACTGCCCGCCCCCGAACACGCGGGCGCGACCGGCCGGGAACCGGCCACTGTGCAGGAGGAACTCCTGTGCGGAGTCTTCGCGCAGGTCCTCGGCCTGGAGAGTGTCGGGGTCGACGACGACTTCTTCGCCCTCGGCGGCCACTCACTGCTCGCCCTGCGGGTGGTCAGCCGGATCCGCTCGGTGCTCGGCGCCGAGATCGAGATACGCACGCTGTTCGAGACCCCCACAGTGGCGGGCCTGGCCACACGCCTGGCCGACGCGGCAAGCGCCCGGCCGGCGCTGACGGCGGCCGGGGAGCGTCCGGAGCGGGTGCCGCTGTCGTTCGCACAGCAACGCCTGTGGTTCATGGGACAGTTGGAGGGGCCGAGCGCGACGTACAACATTCCTGTCGCCGTGCGTCTGGCCGGCGATGTGGACCGGGACGCACTGGGTGCGGCGCTGCGGGACGTCATGGGGCGGCACGAGGTGCTGCGCACGGTGTTCGCCGTCGCGGACGGAGAGCCGTACCAGCGTGTTGTGGGTCTTCAGGAGCTGGAGTGGGAGCTCCAGGTCGTGGACGTGGCGCCGGAGGAGCTGGCCGGTGCGGTCGCCGCGGCACAGACGTACGCCTTCGACCTCTCGGCCGAAGTCCCGTTCAAGGCTTGGCTCTTCGATGCGGGGGAAGGTGGAAGAGTCCTCGTCGTCGTGACGCATCACATCGCCGGGGACGGCTGGTCCATGGGGCCGCTGGCCCGGGACGTGTCGGCGGCGTACGAGGCGCGGTGTGCGGGCCGGGCACCGGAGTGGCAGCCGCTGGCGGTGCAGTACGCGGACTATGCGCTGTGGCAGCGCGGCCTGCTGGGTGAGGAGAGCGACCCGGAGAGTGTGATATCCCGTCAGGTGAACTACTGGCGGGCCGCGCTGGCGGGTGCTCCGGAGGAACTGGAGCTGCCCTACGACCGGCCCCGTCCGGCCGTGGCCAGCCATCGTGGACACAGTGTGCCGGTGCGGATTCCGGCTGAGGTGCATGCGCGGTTGGTGGAGGTCGCGCGGGCCGAGGGTGTGACGGTGTTCATGGTGGTGCAGGCCGCGCTGGCGGTGCTGCTGTCCAGGTTGGGTGCGGGCACCGACATTCCGGTCGGTTCGGCGGTGGCGGGGCGTACGGACGAGGCGCTGGACGACCTGGTCGGCTTCTTCGTCAACACGCTGGTGCTGCGGACGGACCTGTCGGGTGATCCGACGTTCCGTGAGCTGCTGGGTCGGGTGCGGGAGAGCGGCCTGTCGGCGTTCGCGCACCAGGATGTGCCGTTCGAGCGGCTGGTGGAGGAGCTGGCCCCGACGCGCTCGCTGGCCCGGCACCCGCTGTTCCAGGTCATGCTCACCCTCCAGAACACCGACAGGGCCGTACTCGACCTGGCCGACCTTGCGCACGAGCGAGTTGAGGCGGGTCCGGCGGCGGCGAAGTTCGACCTGGACGTGATGGTCGACGAAGCCTTCGACGACGGTGCGCCGGCGGGCATTCGGGGTCTGGTGATCGCGGCGGCGGATCTGTTCGACGCGGGTACGGCTGAGGAGTTGGCGGCGCGGTGGGTGGGGGCGCTGGAGGCGCTTGTTGCCGATCCGTCGGTGCGGGTCTCGGCGCTGGATGTGCTGAGTGAGGTCGAGCGGCGTCGGGTGTTGGTGGAGTGGAACGACACGGCTGCTGAGGTGCCGGATGTGTCGTTGGTGGGGTTGTTCGGGGCGCAGGTGGCGCGGACGCCGGATGCGGTGGCGGTGGTCGCGGACGGGGTTGAGGTGTCGTACGCGCAACTCGACGCGCGGGCGAATCGGTTGGCCCGGTTGCTGATCGGCCGGGGTGTGGGGCCGGAGTCGGTGGTGGGGGTCGCGTTGGAGCGCGGTGTGGATCTGGTGGTGGCGTTGTGGGGTGTGTTGAAGGCGGGGGCTGCGTA
>NZ_JBIAXG010000097.1:0-8455 GCF_042896465.1 Streptomyces sp. NPDC001292 | reverse complement strand
ATCGAGGCGGTGCTCGCGGGCCACGACAGCGTCGGGCAGGTCGCGGTGATCGTCCGCGAGGACCAGCCGGGGACCAAACGCCTCGTCGCCTACGTCGTACCGGCCACCGGCGAGCTGGACACGGCGTCGCTGCGGGAGTACGCCGCCGGCAAGCTGCCGGACTACATGGTCCCCGCCGCGATCACGCGGCTGGAGACCCTGCCCGTCACCGTCAACGGCAAGCTCGATCGCGCCGCCCTGCCCGCGCCGGAGTTGGGCGAGGTGGTGAGCCGGGGCCCGGAGACGGAGCTGGAAGAGGCGTTGTGCGGCCTGTTCGCGGAGGTGCTGGGCCTGGAGCGGGCGGGCGCGGAGGATTCGTTCTTCGAACTCGGCGGTGACTCGCTGCTGGCGATGCGCCTGATCGCCAGGATCCGCGCCGCCCTCGACGCGGAGATCAGCATCTCCGAGTTCTTCGCCGCCCCGACCGTCGCGGGGATCGCACGGCTCATGGAGGACGACCGGGGCGCCCAGGTCAGGGCCGGCGTGGTCGTACGGGAACGTCCCGAGGTGCTGCCGCTGTCGTTCGGGCAGCAGCGCATGTGGTTCCTGAACCGGATGGAGGAGGCCGGGGCGGGCGCCTGGTACAACGTGGCGCTGGCGCTCGGACTGACAGGTGAGCCGGACGTCGCGGCCCTTGAGGCGGCCCTGCACGATGTGGCCGACCGGCACGAGACGCTGCGCACGGTGTTCCCCGAGACCGAGGGCGTGCCCCGGCAGCACGTCCTTGAGGGCGCGGACGGCCGGACGGTCCTGCACGTCCAGCAGGTCGCTGCGGCGGAGCTGCCGTCGGTGGTGGCCGAGGTGGCGCGCAGGTCGTTCGACCTGACGCGCGAACTGCCCTGGCGCACCGAGCTGTTGGTGCAGTCCGACACGGAGTCCGTGTTGGTGCTGGTGGCGCATCACATCGCGGTGGACGGCTGGTCGATGGGCGTCCTGGCCCGGGATCTGCGGACGGCCTTCGAGGCCCGTCTGGACGGCACGGAGCCCGGCTGGTCGCCGCTGCCGGTCCAGTACGCCGATTACGCGCTCTGGCAGCGCGAGGTCCTCGGCGAGCTGGACGATCCCGACAGCCTGATCAGTGCCCAGGTCGCCTACTGGCGAGAGGCCCTGGCCGAACTGCCCGAGGAGCTGGCCCTGCCGGTCGACCGGACGCGGCCCGCGGAGTCCTCGTTCGTCGGCGGGGAGGTCACGGTCGAGGTCGGTGCGGACGCCCACGCGGGGCTGGTGCAGGCCGCCCAGCAGGGTTCGGCGACGATGTTCATGGTGGTCCAGGCGGCGCTGGCGATGCTGCTCGCCCGGCTCGGCGCGGGAACCGACATTCCCGTGGGCACGGCGATCGCCGGCCGTGCCGACAGCTCCCTTGAGGAGCTGGCCGGGTTCTTCATCAACACCCTGGTATTGCGCACCGACGCGGGCGGCGACCCCACGTTCGAGGAGCTGCTCGCCCGGGTCCGCGAAACGGACCTGGCCGCGTACGCCCACCAGGACGTGCCGTTCGAACGCCTCGTGGAGGACCTCAACCCCGTCCGCTCACTGTCCCGGCACCCGCTGTTCCAGATCATGCTGGCGGTGCAGAACGACGCCCAGACGGACGCTTCATGGGGCCTGCCCGGGCTGCGGGTGCGGCCGATGCCGGCGGACGAGCGGGTCGTGAGCCGCTTCGACCTGTCCATCGGCATGAACGAACTCCGTGACGCGCAGGGCGCCGCCGCAGGACTCCGCGGCACCGTCCAGTACGCCACCGACCTGTTCGACCAGCACACCGTCCGCGCCCTCGCCGACCGCCTTCGACACGTCCTGGAGCAGGTGGCCGCGGACCCGCGGGTACGGATCAGCGGGCTCCACGTGCTGGATCCGGACGAGGAGTGGAGGGTCGTCGGGGAGTGGAACGACACTGCTCGGCCGGTTCCGGCGGGGACACTTCCTGAGTTGTTCGGTGCGCAGGCGGCGCGGACGCCGGGTGCGGTGGCGGTGGTGTCGGGGGACGTCACGTTGTCGTACGCGGAGTTGGACGAGCGTGCGGACCGGGTGGCGGGCTGGCTGGCGGGGCAGGGCTTCGGTTCGGAGTGCCGGGTCGGTGTGGTGATGGACCGGTCTGCGGATCTGGTGGCGGTGTTGCTGGGTGTGGTGAAGGTCGGTGCGGTGTATGTGCCGCTGGACGGTGAGCATCCGGTGGAGCGGTTGCGTGCGGTGGTGGCTGAGGCCGGTGTGTCGCTGGTGCTGGCCGATCGTGAGCTGGAGGGGGTTGCGACGACGGCGGTTGCAGAGCTGTTCGAGGCGTCCTCGGATCCGGCGGAGCTGGACGTGACGCTGTCGCCGGAGAGCTTGGCGTATGTGATGTACACGTCGGGGTCGACCGGCAGGCCGAAGGGCGTGGCGGTGACGCATGGGAACGTGGCGAGTTTCGTCGCGGACCGGTGCTGGCGTGATGACGTGGTGGAGCGGGTTCTGGTCCAGGCGAACCATGCTTTCGACGCCTCGACGTACGAGATCTGGGTGCCGCTCACCCGGGGCGGACAGCTGGTGCTGCTGCCGCACGGTGAGAAGGACGCGGCCGAACGGGGTCGGCTGATCGCCGAGCATGCGATCACCAACGTTCACGCGACGGCCGGTCTGTTCCGTGTGCTGGCGGAGGAGTCGCCGGAGATCTTCGCCGGTGTGCGTGAGGTGTCGACCGGTGGTGACGTGGTGTCCGCGTCGGCCATTCGCAGCCTGCTGGAGACCCACCCGGAGCTGACTGTCAGGTCGACCTACGGGCCGACCGAGACGACGGCGTTCACCACGCAGATCCCGTACGCGGCCGGCGATGCCGTACCGGCGAGTGTGCCGATCGGCCGGCCGATGGACAACGCCCGCACGTACGTGCTGGACGAGTTCCTCCGTCCCGTGCCGCCGGGAGTCGTAGGTGAGCTGTACGTCGCCGGTTCGGGTCTGGCCCGTGGTTACGACGGTCGGCCGGGGCTGACGGCGGAGCGGTTCGTCGCCTGCCCGTACGGCGGCTCGGCAGACCGGATGTACCGGACCGGCGACCTGGCCCGCTGGACGCCGGACGGCCAGCTTCGCTTCAGCGGCCGCGCCGACGATCAGGTGAAGATCCGTGGCTTCCGCATCGAGCCCGCCGAAGTCGAATCCGTACTGGCCGCGCACGAGAGCGTCGCTCAGGTCGCCGTGATCGTCCGGGAGGGCCCGCCCGGCGCCAAGCGCCTCGTCGCGTACGTCGTCCCGACCGCCGAAGACGCCGACGTCGAACAGCTCGGGGCCTACGTCGCCGCCAAGCTCCCCGACTACATGGTCCCCGCCGGGATCGTCCCCCTGCAGACCCTCCCCGTCACCGTCAACGGCAAGCTCGACCGGGCCGCCCTCCCCGTCCCCGAGTTCGGCGCCACGGAAGGACGGGCGCCGGCGACCCCCGCGGAGGAGGCGCTGTGCGCGCTGTTCGCCGACGTGCTCGGCCTGGAGCAGGTGAGCGCCGAAGGCTCGTTCTTCGAACTCGGCGGCGACTCGCTGCTCGCGATGCGTCTCATCGCCAAGATCCGGTCCGAGCTGAACGCCGAGGTCAACATCCGGGAGCTGTTCGGTGCGCCGACGGTCGCCGCGATGGCCCGGCTGGTGGAGAGCGACCGGGGCGCCCAGGTCAGGGCCGGTGTGGTCGTACGGGAACGTCCCGAGGTGCTGCCGCTGTCGTTCGGGCAGCAGCGGATGTGGTTCCTCAGCCGGCTTGAGGAAGCCGGAGTGGGCGCGGCCTACAACGTGTCGCTGTCCGTGGGGCTGACCGGCGAGCTGGACGTCCCGGCCTTCGAGGCGGCCCTGCACGACGTCGCCGACCGGCACGAGACGCTCCGTACGGTCTTCACCGAGACCGGCGGCGTTCCCCGGCAGCGCATCCTGGACGGCCCCGAGTCCCGCCCGTCCCTCCGCGTCCGCGAGGCGACCCGTACCGAGCTGCCCGGCCTGATGGCCGCCGCCGGCAACCGCGGATTCGACCTGTCCGCCGATCTTCCGTGGCGCGTCGAGCTCATCGCCCTCTCCGCCACCGAGCACGTGCTCGTCCTGGTGGCCCATCACATCGCCGTCGACGGCTGGTCGATGGGCGTCCTCGCCCGCGACCTCTGGGCCGCCTACACGGCCCGCCACGCCGGCGAGGCCCCGCACTGGGCGCCGCTGCCGGTCCAGTACGCCGACTACGCGCTCTGGCAGCACGAGGTCCTCGGCGACCCGGACGACCCCGAGAGCCTGATCAGCGGCCAGCTCGGGTACTGGCGGGAGGCCCTGGCGGGCCTGCCGGAGGAGACTCCGCTCCCGGCGGACCGGGCGCGGCCCGCGGCCGCCTCCTTCCAGGGCCGGTCGGTCCGGGTCCAGGTGGACACCGGGGCGCATGCCGGGCTCACGGACGTCGCCGAGCGGAACTCGGCGACCATGTTCATGGTCGTCCAAGCGGCGCTGGCCGTGCTGCTGAGCCGGCTCGGCGCGGGCGCCGACATTCCCATCGGCACCGCGATCGCCGGGCGCGGCGACAGCGCGCTCGACGATCTGGCCGGGTTCTTCGTCAACACCCTCGTGCTGCGCACGGACGCGGGCGGCGACCCGACCTTCGCCGAGCTGCTGGCCCGGGTACGGGAGACCGACCTGTCGGCGTACGCGCATCAGGACGTGCCGTTCGAGCGGCTGGTGGAGGAGCTGAACCCGGCCCGTTCGCTGTCCCGGCACCCTCTGTTCCAGGTCATGCTGATTCTGCAGAACGTGCCCCAGAGCGAGGCGCCGTGGGACGTGCCGGGCCTGAGCATCGAACCGATGCCCGCCGACGAGAACGTGGCGGCCCGATTCGACCTCTCGGTCAACCTCTCCGAGCTGCGCGACGAGCAGGGAGCCCCCACGGGGATCGTCGGCAGCCTCCAGTACGCCACGGACCTGTTCGACGAGTCGACCGCCGTGGCCCTGGCGGCCCGCCTGACCCGAGTCCTGGAGCAGATCGCGGCCGACCCGGAGGTCCGGATCAGCCAGGTCGACGTGCTCGACGGGACCGAGCGGCGGACGGTCCTGGAGGAATGGAACGACTCCGCCCGGCCGATTCCCGCCGCTACTCTCCCGGAGCTGTTCCGGGCGCAGGCCGCGCGGACCCCCGACGCGCCGGCGCTGATCGGCGAGCAGTCGTTCGACTACGCGGAGCTGGAGCGCCGGGCCAACCAGGTGGCGCACTGGCTGATCGGCCGGGGGGTCGGCCCGGAGGACCGGGTCGGCGTGCTGATGGAGCGCTCGGCCGACCTGGTCGTGGCCCAGCTCGGCGTGTCGATGGCGGGCGCGGCCTTCATCCCGGTGGACCCGAACTACCCGTCCGAGCGGATCGGGTTCGTGCTCGCCGACGCCTCGCCCGCGCTGGTGCTGTGTACGAGCGGGACCGACGGCCTGGTCGCCGAGGGCGTCGAGCGGGTGGTGTGGGACGACCCGGCCACGGTGGCGGAGCTCGCGGACCGTCCGGTGAACGCGCCGGTGACGCCGCTGCGCCCGGAACATCCGGCCTATGTCATCTACACGTCCGGGTCGACCGGCACTCCGAAGGGCGTGGTCGTCACCCACGCCGGTCTCGCCAGCCTGTCCGGCAGCCAGATCGACCGGTTCGGGGTCGGGCCGGGGTCGCGGGTGCTGCAGTTCGCGGCGCTCGGCTTCGACGCCTCGGTATGGGAACTGGTCATGGCGCTGACGTCCGGGGCCGCCCTCGTCACCGCCCCGGCCGACCGGATGCCGCCCTTCGGGCCGCTCGAAGACGTCCTCGGCGACTACGGAATCACGCACGTGACCCTGCCGCCCTCGGTGCTGGCCGGCGCCGCGGAAATTCCCGCGTCCGTCGGGACGGTCGTCGTGGCGGGCGAGGCCTGCCCGCCGTCCCTGGTGACCGCGTGGTCGGAACGGCTGAACCTGATCAACGCCTACGGGCCGACCGAGACGACGGTCTGCGCGACGATGTCCGGCGCGCTGACCCCCGAGCCGGGCCGGGCGACCGTGCCCATCGGCGGCCCCGTGTGGAACAGCCGGGTGTTCGTGCTGGACGAGTTCCTGCGTCCGGTCGCGCCGGGAGTCGTCGGGGAGCTGTACGTGGCCGGGGCCGGTCTGGCGCGGGGTTACGCGGGTCGGGCCAGCCTGACGGCGGAGAGGTTCGTCGCCTGCCCGTACGGTGGTGGCTCGGCGGAGCGGATGTACCGGACCGGGGACCTGGCGCGCTGGACGCCGGACGGTCAGCTGGTCTTCGCGGGGCGTGCCGACGACCAGGTGAAGCTGCGAGGTTTCCGGATCGAACCGGGAGAGATAGAGGCGGTGCTGGCCGCGCACGAGAGCGTCGCTCAGGTCGCGGTGATCGTGCGCGAGGACCAGCCGGGGGCCAAGCGGCTCGTCGCCTACGTCGTCCCGGCCGGGCAGGAGGTCGACGGCGACGCGCTGCGGGAGTACGCGGCGGGGGTGCTCCCCGACTACATGGTCCCGGCCGCCGTGGTCGCCCTCGGCTCCCTGCCCATGACCGTGAACGGGAAGCTGGACCGGGCCCTGCTGCCCGCCCCGGACCTCGCCGGCGGCGAGGTCCGTGCGCCGGCGACGCCCGCTGAGGTGGCGCTGTGCGAGCTGTTCGCCGAGGTGCTGGGCCTGGAGCGGGAGCAGGTGAGTGCCGACGGCTCGTTCTTCGAGCTCGGCGGTGACTCGCTGCTGGCGATGCGGCTGATCGCCAAGATCCGCTCGGCGCTCGACGTCGAGATCAACATCCGGGAACTGTTCGCCACGCCGACCGTCGCCAAACTGGCCCGGCTGGTCGGGGGCGATCAGGCCGAAGTCCGGGCCGGTGTCGTCGTCCGGGAGCGCCCCGAGGTGCTGCCGCTGTCGTTCGGGCAGCAGCGGATGTGGTTCCTGAGCCGGATGGAGGAGGCCGGGGCGGGCGCCGGGTACAACGTGCCGCTGGCGCTGCGCCTGTCCGGCGAACTGAACGTCGAAGCGCTCGAAGCGGCTCTCCACGATGTGGCAGACCGGCACGAGATCCTGCGCACGACGTTCCCGGAGACCGAGGGCGTTCCCCGGCAGCAGGTCCTGGAGGGCGCCGCCGGCCGGACGGCCCTGCGGATCCGCCGGGTCGCGCACGACGAACTCCCCGCGACCCTGGCCGAGGCGGCGCGCGGAAGCTTCGACCTGACGCGCGATCTGCCGTGGCGGACCGAACTGCTGGTCCTGTCCGACACCGAGGCGGTGCTGGTGCTGGTGGCGCATCACATCGCGGTGGACGGCTGGTCGATGGGCGTCCTGGCCCGGGATCTGCGGACGGCCTTCGAGGCCCGTCTGCACGGCACGGAACTCGGCTGGTCGCCGCTGCCGGTCCAGTACGCCGACTACGCGCTCTGGCAGCGCGAGGTCCTCGGCGAGCTCGACGACCCGGACAGCCTGGTCAGCTCCCAGGTCGCGTACTGGCGAGAGGCCCTGGCCGAACTGCCCGAGGAGCTGGCCCTTCCGGCGGACCGGACGCGGCCCGCGGTCTCGTCCTACGAGGGCGGCTCGGTCCGGGTGGAGATCGAGCCCGAGGCCCACTCGGGGCTGGTGGAGGCCGCCCAGCAGGGCTCGGCGACGATGTTCATGGCGGTCCAGGCGGCGCTGGCGATGCTGCTGAGCCGGCTCGGTGCGGGCGCCGACATTCCCATCGGCACCGCGATCGCCGGGCGCGGCGACAGCGTGCTCGACGATCTGGCCGGGTTCTTCGTGAACAGCCTGGTGCTGCGCACCGATGTCAGCGGCAATCCCACGTTCGCGGAGCTGCTGGAGCGGGTGCGGGAGGCCGACCTGTCGGCGTACGCGCATCAGGACGTGCCGTTCGAGCGGCTGGTGGAGGAGCTGAACCCGGCCCGTTCGCTGTCCCGGCACCCTCTGTTCCAGGTCATGCTGGTCCTGCAGAACCTGCCCCAGGGCGGGTCCGGCTGGGACCTGCCCGGGCTCGACGTCCGGCCAATGCCGGCGGACGACACCGCCGCCGCGCGGTTCGACCTCTCCCTCACCCTGGCGGAACGCCGCGACGAGGACGGCGCCCCCGCCGGGATCGTCGGCGATCTCCTGTACGCCACCGACCTGTTCGACGAGGCCACCGCGAAGGCCCTGGCCGACCGGCTGGCCAAGGTACTGCGGCAGGTGGCGGCGAACCCGGACCTCCCGCTGAGTCGGCTCGACATCCTCGAGGACGACGAACGCCGGCAGGTCGTGGAGGGATGGAACGACACGGCGTGGTCGGTGCCGGGGGTGTCGTTGGCGGGGTTGTTCGAGGAGCAGGCGGCGCGGACGCCGGATGCCGTGGCGGTGATCGACGCTGGGGAAGTCACGCTGACGTATGCGGAGTTGGATGCCCGGGCGGGGCGGGTGGCGAGTTGGCTGGCCGGTCGGGGTGTGGGTCCGGAGTGCC
>NZ_JBIAXG010000096.1:0-9029 GCF_042896465.1 Streptomyces sp. NPDC001292 | reverse complement strand
TCGGGACCCCGGGCCCGCCGCCCGACCGCAATCAATCACACCGATCACGACCGACCGGCCAATTGCCCGTTACTGACCCACGCTCCTAGCCGTCCCACTTGGCCCGAAACCCGCTTCCGCCGGCGAAACCGTCGCAGGCGTGACGCGCTGCGCGCCGGATTGACGCCGTGGGCCGGACCCGCTCGCGGCTCCGTTTCCCATGCGCTGCCCGCTCGTTGGGCACGAGCGGGCCGGTTCCGCCGCCGACTCGGAAGACGCGGACCGGTGCCGTGGCCATCCGGAACACCTGGCACGACGGAGCAGCGCGATGGACGTCACAGATGTGCACCACTCCTACCGGCAGCACGCCGTACTACGGGGCGTCGACCTCCGGCTGCGGCCCGGGGTCCTCGCCGGGATCGTCGGGGAGAACGGCGCCGGCAAGACGACGCTGCTGAGGATCCTCTCCGGTGAACTCAGGCCGGACCGGGGCTCGGTGCACCACAGCGGCAGGTTCGGCTACTGCCCGCAGTCCGTGGTCCTGGACGACTCCTTCACCGTCCGCCAGCACCTGGACTTCTTCCGGCACGCCTTCGGGCTCGCGGACCTGCGGCGAGCCGAGGAAGTGATGGAGACCCTGGACTTCACCGAGTACCTCGATCAGCGCGCGGCCCTGCTCAGCGGGGGCTCACGGCAGAAGCTGAACCTGACCCTCGCGCTCATGCACGACCCGGACGTGCTGCTGCTGGACGAGCCCTACCAGGGCTTCGACTGGGAGACGTATCTGCGCTTCTGGGAGCTGGCGACCAGGCTGCGCGACGCCGGGCGCTCGGTGCTGGTCGTCTCGCACCTGGCGTACGACATCGACCGGCTGGACCAGCTGTGGCGCCTGGAGAACGGGCGCCTCCACGGCCAGGACCGGTGCGCGGAGGTGGCGGCATGAGGCGGCACTGGTCCCTGTTCACCACGGCCTCCCGGTACGCGTTGATCGGTCATGCCCGCAACCGTTTCGCGATGCTGCTGGTGGTGCTCTACATCCCCGTATGGATCGCCCTGGCCTACCTGACCATTCCCGACCGGCCGGCGCCTTTCCGGCTGCGGGCCACGGGCGAGGTCCTGACCCCGCCCGGCAATCACCTCACCCAGATCACGGGCGCGTTGAACGCGGTCACCCTGATCGCCGGGTTCATGATGTTCGCCGCCACCTTCACGGGCGGTGCCTTCGACCGGCGGCTGGCCATGGCGGGGTACCCGCGTCACCACCTGGTCCTCGCCAAGCTCTCCGCGCTCACCCTGGTCTGCGCCGCCGTCGCCGCATACGCCACGGCCGCCGCCGGCTTCGCCTGGTCCCCCCGGCAGCCCCTCATGCTCGCTGCCGCGCTGTTCTGCGCCGCCCTGACCTACGGCGCGCTCGGAGTGGTCTTCGGCTCGGTGCTCCGCCGTGAGGTGGAGGGCATGTTCGCCATCCTGATGATCAGCGTCATCGACGTCGCCCTGCAGAACCCCCTGTCGAGCTCCGGGTCCGACAGCGCCGTCGTGCGCTTCCTGCCGTCGTACGGAGCCGTGCAGGCCAGCATGTCGGCGGCGTTCTCCGCGGCGCCGGCGGCCCAGGGCCTCGCGATCCAGTTGCTCTGGCTCGTGGGGGCGGCGTTGGCCGGGTTCATGGTCTTCCGCCGGCGTACCCGCGACGCGCTCCCGCCGGAACGGGCCGCCGTGACCTGCGAGGGCCAATGATCGTTCTGTAACCGGGCGTTGATCCGCCCCAGGACCATCACATTCGTCACGCAAGGAGCACACCCCCATGACCCTGTCGCGTACCGTCCAGCACACGGTCCTCGCCGCGGCCCTCCTGTCCGCCTCCGCCCTGGCCTTCCCCTCCTCCGCGCAGGCGGCCCCGCTGCCGCCCGCGTGTCAGGAGGCGCTGCTCACCACCCTCGACAAGTTCCCCGTCACGGACTTCACGGTCCCCGACAAGGTCCAGAACGCCATGGTGGTCGAGGTCATGAACCTGAGCGAGGCCGACCAGCAGGCCATCACCCAGGAGGCGTGCGCGGCCTGGAACAACTGGGCCACCAAGAACGGCCAGGCGGTGGCCACGGACCTGGACACCCGCTACCGCAACGCCGCCGGACCCGTGTGCAACAAGTTCACCACCTCCGCCATCGGGACGATCAAGAAGTACGCCCCGAGCGTCCCCGCTCAGACACGGGAGTTGGAGAAGGTGGCAAAGAAGGTCTGGCAGAACACCATGCAGAAGCTCTCTGTCGAGGCCACCGACGCCGACTGCAGCAAGGCCTACAACGGGGTCAAGGCCGGCTGGTAGCGAGGCCCGGCGGACGACGTCGCCGTCCGCCACCTGACGTTTCCGTCCGTCGTCCGACCCGACGGCCTCAGCCGGCCACATCGACCCCGAGCCGCACACAAGGGCGTCGAGGCCGTGGTCGTGGCCACGGCCTTGGCCGACGGTACGGAAGGGCCGCATTCCGCCGGGTGGTTCAGCGCCTCGCCGTGAGGGACTGCCGGGCGACGGGGAAGTCGAAGTAGGTGTCCGGGTAGGACTCGGGCTTGTAGGTGTAGTGCCACCATTCCTCGGCGAGGTTCACGAACCCCAGGTTCTCCAGCGTGCTCTTCAGGAGCAGCCGGTTGGCGCGCTGTTGCCCCTGGATCCTGGGGTCGAGAGTGTGGGCGAGGGTGTCGAAGCAGTCGTAGCCCGTGCCCATGTCGACGGAGTTGTCCGGGAAGCGTTCGGCCTTGGGCGCGTAGCAGGGCACCAGGGGCTTGCTGGGAACGTAGGGGCGGGTCGGGCCGGCCGGGAGCCTGACGATGGTCAGGTCCATGGTCGAGCCGCGGCTGTGGCCGGACTTCGCGGCGATGTATCCGTCCTCGAACAGCCGGGTCTTGTCGACCTGTGGGTAGAACTCGCCCTTCATGGCCTGGTCGTCGAGGTCCTGGGCCCAGCGGACGAAGTGGTCGACGGCGCGCTGCGGCCGGTAGCAGTCGTAGACCTTGAGGCTGTAGCCCTTGCGCAGCAACTGTTTCTGGGCCGTATGAAGGGCCTGGGCGGCCGGGCGGGTGAGGATGCAGAGCGGCTGCCGGTAGCCGTCGACGCGCTGCCCGACGAAGTTGTGCGGGGTGAAGTAGCGGATCTCCTGGATGATCGTCGGATCCACGGCGCTCAGGGCGACGAAGTCTTTGGGAGCCGTGGGTTCGGGGACGGCCCGGGCGGTGGCGGAGGTGGCGGTCACGGTGAGCAGGGCGGCAGCGGCGGCGATGAGGCCACGTGCGGCACGAAGTAGACGTGTCATGCGCCCTTCATCTACCAGGAGCGGGGTCCATGAGGGAAGCGATCGCACATGAGTTCCCCCGGAAGGCTGCCCGGAGGATGCGCCGTTCCGGCGCCTGCGAGGCGTTGGAACGTCATGTCAGTGGTCGTGTCAGCGGCTGTGTCAGGGGCGTGACAGATGGGTGACAGGCCCGATGGCGACGGTGGGGGCATGAATGGTTCGGCGATCGCAGTTTCAGGGCTGCGGAAGGCATATGGCGACAAAGTCGTGCTCGACGGCATCGACTTCGATGTCGCCGCGGGATCGGTTTTCTCCCTGCTCGGCCCGAACGGGGCGGGCAAGACGACGACGGTGAACGTCCTGACGACGTTGATGGCAGCCGACGCCGGGACGGTGCGCGTCGCCGGGCACGACGTGGTGACCGCGACCAAGGAGGTTCGCGCGGTCATCGGCGTCACCGGTCAGTTCGCCGCGGTGGACGAGCTGCTTTCGGGCCGGGAGAACCTGCAACTGATGGCGGACCTGAAGCGGGTGCGCTCCGGTGACCGGGTGGTCACGGGACTGCTGGAGCGGTTCGACCTGGTCGAGTCGGCGGACAAGTTGGCGTCGGCCTACTCCGGCGGTATGCGCCGGAAGCTGGACCTGGCGATGACGCTGGTCGGCAACCCGCGGATCATCTTCCTGGACGAGCCGACGACGGGTCTGGACCCGCGCAGCCGGCGCACGATGTGGGGGATCGTCCGCGAGTTGGTGGCCGACGGCACCACCATCTTCCTCACCACCCAGTACCTCGAGGAAGCCGATCAGCTCGCCGACCGGATCGCGGTGCTCGACCAGGGCCACCTGGTCGCCCAGGGCACCCCCGAGGAGCTCAAGCGCCAGGCCCCCGGCAGCCACGTCCGGCTCCGGTTCACCGACCTCCATGAACTCGACGCGGCGGCGGGGCTCCTGACCGGCTCCGCACGGGACGACCAGGAACTGACCCTGCGCGTTCCCAGTGACGGCGGGTCGAAGTCGTTGCGGGCCCTGCTGGACAAGCTCGACGCACACACGATCAACGCAGAAGAGTTCTCCGTGCACACGCCGGACCTCGATGACGTCTTTCTCGCCCTGACCGGGCGCACGAGCACGAGCACGGAGGCGATCGCGAAATGAGCAGTGTCTCGACGTCGTTCGGCGACGCGGCGATCATGCTGCGCCGCAACTTCAGGCACACGGCCCGGAACCCGGTCACGGTGTTCCAGGCGGTCTTGTTTCCCATCGTGATGATGCTCATGTTCGTCTACGTGTTCGGCGGCGCCTTCAAAGTCGAGGGCGAATACGTCGATTACGCGGTGCCGGGCCTGATCGTGATGGCCATCACCTACGGGTTGGGGCCGACCGCGGCGGCCGTGAACGGCGACATGACGAAGGGCATCATCAACCGGTTCAAGGCCATGGACGTCTCTCACGGCGCCGTGCTGGCCGGTCATGTCGTCTCCACGACGGTGCGCAGTCTGATCGCCGACGCGGCCATCATCGGCGTCGGCTTCGCGATGGGATTCCGTCCGCATGCGAGCTTCCTCCAGTGGCTCGCCGCGATCGGCATCATGCTGTTGCTCGCTTTCGCGACCAGCTGGCTCACGGTCGCCATGGGCCTCGGTGCGAAGACCGCGGAGTCGGCAGGCCTGGCCACCGTGCCGCTGATCATGCTGCCGTTCCTGAGCAGCGCGTTCGTACCCGCCGACACGATGGGGACCGGCGTGCGGCAGTTCGCGGAGTACCAGCCCTTCACCCCGATCATCGAGACGCTGCGCGGGCTGCTGGCGGGCAACCCGTCGAGCGGCGACGCGATCGCGGCCCTCGCCTGGTGCGTCGGGCTCGCCCTCCTCGGGTACGTGTGGGCGGTCTCCGCGTTCAGGAAGCGAGCGTGACCGCGACCAGCTGAGACCAGTTTGTCCGTGTCCCCTCCCGAGCCGCCTCGGCGAACTTCGCGTCGCCGAGGCGGCTCCGCGCGGCCTGCTCGATCCGGGCGGTGTCCGGGTGCGAGCGGTCCTCGAGCCCGCGCACGCCGACGCTCGCCGCGAGCAGCCGCGCGGCCTGCTCGTGCTCGCCGCGGCGCAGTGCCAGGTCCGCGACCCCGACGAGCACCTGCGCGAGCAGGGGCGCGTACCCCGCCTCGGACGCCGCCGCGCAGGCCGCCGCGCGGTGCGCGCGGGCCTCGCCGAGTTCGTCGGCGAGGTAACCGAGCAGGTCGTGAGTCCCCGCGCGGATGTTCGCCCTCTCCGCGTCGTCGCCCAGCATGGCCGTCGCGACGCCGAGTTGCCTGCGCGCCTCCGCGGCGTCACCGCCCCACCGGGCGAGTGCCGCCTTCGCGAGGGCCAGCTCGGCCAGCGCGTCCGGCCAGGTGACACGCTCCGCGCACCGCTCGGCCTCGGCGATGGCGGCCGCACTGGCGGCCTCGTCGCCCAGCAGCCAGTACAGCTGCGCCTGCCGCGACCGCATGTGGATGACGTCCTCGATGGCACCGACCTCGGTGACGACCGCGATCGCCTGCTCGTAGTGCTCGCACGCACCGGCGAACCCCCCGCGCACGGCGGTCCGCTCCGCCAGCTCGGTCAGGGCGAGCGAGATCCCGAACCGCTCGCCGAGCGCCCGGAACTCGGCGAGCGCCGTCTCCAGGTACACGTCCGCGTTTCGCGCGTCCCGGCCGAGCACGATCCGCATCTTGCCCAGGTGCCACCGGGCCAGTGCGCGCACCCAGGGGTCCTCGTCGTCCAGCAGCGGTTCGAACGCGGACAGGGACGCGTCGGGCGCCTGCAGCATGCGCTCCAACGCGTCGACGAGCCCCATGTGCGGATGGCGGCGCCCGCTGAGCCGGCTGAGCCGGTGCGCCTCGTGGATCCACTCCGCGGCCTGGCGCTCGTCGTTCCGCCCGGAACTCACGAACAGCACGATCAGCGCGTACACCGTGGCCCGCACCCCATCGGGCACCTCACCGGGCGTCCTGGCGGCCGCGGTGATCAGCTCGATGCCCTCGGTCCTGTGCCCGCCGAGCCACCAGTACCAGCCCATGCCCGCCGCCAGCCGCATCGCCGCCTGTGCCTCGCCGGCCGTGAGCGCGCCGCGCATCGCGGAACCGAGGTTGTCGTGCTCGGCCCCGAGCGTGGCGAGCCACTCCAGCTGCTCGCCGCGGCGCAGGTGCGGCTCCGCGGTCTCGGTGAGCTCGGTGAAGTAGGCCAGATGCGCACGGCGGGCCCGGTCCGATTCCCCCGCCTCCGCGAGCCGGTGACCGGCGTACTCCTTGATCGTGCCCAGCATGCGGTAGCGGGGGGCGCTGTCCCCCTCGGCGAGCAGCAGCGACTTCTCGGTCAGCGCGGTGAGCAGATCGAGCACCTGCTCCCGCTCGACCGCGTCGCCCGCGCAGACCCGCTCGGCCGCTTCCAGACTCGCCCCGCCGGAGAACACCGAGAGCCTGCGCAGGACCGTCCGCTCGGCCTCGGTGAGCAGTTCCCAGCTCCAGTCGACCACAGCGCGCAGCGTCTTGTGCCGCGGCAACGCGGTACGGCTGCCGCCGGTCAGCAGGCGGAACCGGTCGTCGAGCCGGTTGGCGAGCTGATCGATGGACATGGTGCGCAACCGGGCCGCGGCCAGTTCGATCGCCAGCGGCATCCCGTCCAGCGCCCGGCAGACGCGCACCGTCGTCGCCAGCGTGTGGGCGTCGACCGCGAGATCCCGGCGCACCGCCCCGGCCCGGTCCCGCAGCAGCTGGACGGCGGGCGAGGACTCGATCCGACCCGGGCCCGCGTCCTCCTCCGGCAGGGCCAGGGGCTCGACCAGCCACAGCGCCTCCCCGGTGATGCCGAGCGGTTCCCGGCTCGTCGCCAGGATCCGCAGCCGTCGGCATTCCCCGAGCACCCGGTGGGCGAACACGGCCGCCGACTCGATCACGTGCTCGCAGTTGTCCAGGATCAGCAGCGTCTCCCGCTCCCGGATCGCGGCGATGAGCCGGTCCGTCAGCTCCGCGTTCGAGGCCGCGCCGAGCAGGGCGTCCCGCAGGCCCAGCCCGGCGAGCGCCGACTGCGCCACGTCGCCGTCCGCGCCGATGGCGGCGAGCTCCACCAGCCAGGCCCCGTCCGGCAGGTCGCCGAGCAGCGTGCGCGCGGTCTCCGTGGCCAGCCTGGTCTTCCCCGAGCCACCCGGCCCGACCACGGTGGTGAGCCGGTGCTCGGCTATGAGCTCACGGACCGCGGCGACATCGGCGCCCCTGCCGACGAAGGTGGTCAGCTCGGCGCGCAGGTTGGTCTTGCGGCTCGCCTCCCGCCGCCCCAACTCGCCCCGCAACAGCGCGACGTGCAACGCGGACAGCTCCGGCGAAGGGTCGACGCCCAGCGCGTCGGCCAGGGTCTCCTTCGCACGCTGGTACACCAGCAGCGCCTCGCTGTCGCGACCGGTCGCGACGAGGGCGCGCATCAGCGCGGCGACGAGCCGTTCGCGCACCGGGTGCGCGGTCACCAGATCGGTCAGCTCCGTGACCATCTCCGCACCGCGCCCGAGGGCGACCTCCGCGTCGACCCGCTCCTCCGTGGCGGTCAGGCGCAACCCCTCGAACCGGACGACCGCGGCGTCCAACGCGGCGCTGTCCTGCAGACCGACGTCCTGCATGGCCGCACCGCGCCACAGCTCGAGGGCCTCGCGCAGCAGCCGCACCCGCCGGGAGGCGTCCTCGGTGCGGGCCTGGCCCGCGATGACGAGGCGTTCGAACCGCACGGTGTCGACGGCGTCGGGTTCCACCGTCAACCGGTAGCCGTCCCTCTGCCCCTCGATCATTCCGTCCGGCAGTGCCTTCCGCAGCCGGGAAACCAGGCGCTGCAGGGCGTTCGTCGCATCGGCGGGCGGGTGCTCACCCCAGATCCAGTCGATGAGCGATGTCTTCGGGACCACGTGACCGGGCTTGAGCGCGAGGGCGATCAGCAGTCCGCGCAACCGCGCGCCCGGCACGTCGACCAGGAGGCCGTCGTCCGTGCGAACCTCCAATGGACCCAGCATCCCGATCTGCACCCGCTGATTTTGCCATGGGCGTTCGGCAGGCATCTCCGGGTCGACAACGCCTGGCAGACCGGTGGCCGAGCGCCGAATTCGAGGCCGGGCGCGACGGGGCTAGGGCCTGTCGTGAGAGTGGCGTTAGCTGCTCCTGTGAGTGTTGATGCGGGCGGCTGCTACCTTCCGGAGCCATGACCGACAGCGTGTATGTGGGCAATGCGGGCAGGGACGCCGCACTGGACCGGGGATGGCTGCTGGGGCATTTCAAGGACCCCTCCGATCCTCGACATAGCGAGGACGTGGAGATCAAATGGGGCGTCCACCCGCAGGGCGATGAGCGGGCTCAGTGGGTGACAGGCGAAGAGCGCACCGCCCTGCTGGTCCTCATCAGCGGGCGCTTCCGGGTGGAACTGCCCGGGCGCAGTGTTCTTCTGGCCCGGCAGGGGGACTACGTCGTGTGGGGCCGAGGCGTCGATCACTCCTGGTTCGCGGAGGAGGAGTCCGTGGTACTGACGGTCCGCTGGCCCTCCGTCCCTGGCTACAAGGTGAGCGACGAGGACGATTCCGCTGCTGGTCACAGCCATTCGTTGAGGGCCGCGACCAGCACGGTGGCCGCCTAGCGGACGGCTCGCTGGGAGCTAGGGCGTGCTTCGAAAGTAGCGCCGTCCGCCCGGAGGGCGGGCCCCGCGGCGTCTGGTGCGGTGCATCGCAAGGCGGAGGGTCGTCCGCGTACTGGGCGTACGC
>NZ_JBIAXG010000095.1:0-9496 GCF_042896465.1 Streptomyces sp. NPDC001292 | reverse complement strand
CCCGTCGAGGAAGTCCTGTGCGGGCTGTTCGGCGAGGTGCTGGGCCTGGAGCTGGTCGGCGCGGAGGACTCGTTCTTCGAGCTCGGCGGCGACTCCCTGCTGGCGACGCGTCTGATCGTGCGCGTCCGCTCGGTGCTCGGCGCCGAGATCGGCATCCGGGACGTGTTCCAGGGGCCCACCGCCGCGGAACTGGCCCGGCTGGTCGACGGGTTGCGGACCGCCGGGGCGCGGGCGCCCCTGGTCGCGCGGGAGCGGCCCGAGGTGCTGCCGCTGTCGTTCGGCCAGCAGCGGATGTGGTTCCTCAACCAGCTGGTGGAGGCCGGCGCGGGCGCGGCCTACAACGTGCCGCTGGTCCTGCGTCTGTCCGGCGCGCTGGACCTGGCCGCGCTGAAGGCGGCCCTGGACGACGTGGCCGACCGGCACGAGAGCCTCCGTACCGTCTTCCCGGAGGTCGACGGCGTTCCGCGGCAGAGCCTCCTGGAGGGCGCGGCCGGCCGCCCCGAGTTTCGCCTGCGTACGGTCGGGGAGTCCGGTCTGCACGTCGCGCTGGCCGCCGCGCTGGGCCAGGGCTTCGACCTGGCCCGCGAGCTGCCCTGGCGGGTCGAGCTGCTGACGTTGTCCGACGCCGAGCATGTGCTGATCGTGGTTGCGCATCACATCGCGGTCGACGGCTGGACGATGGGCGTCCTGGCCCGGGACCTGCGGACCGCCTACGCGGCCCGGCTCGCGGGCGGAACGCCCGGGTGGCCGCCGCTGCCCGTCCAGTACGCCGACTACGCGCTCTGGCAGCGCGAGGTGCTCGGCGAGGTCACGGACCCGGACAGCCTCGTCAGCGCCCAACTCGCCCGCTGGCGCGAGGCGCTGGCCGACCTGCCGGACCAGTTGACCCTGCCGACGGACCGGCCGCGGCCCGCGGTCTCGTCGTTCCGGGGCGGGTCGGTCCCGGTCGAGCTCGGACCGGAGGCGCACGCGGGCCTGGTGCAGGTGGCGCGGCAGGGCTCGGCGACCGTGTTCATGGCCGTGCAGGCCGCGCTGGCGATGCTACTGGCCCGGCTGGGGGCGGGCGCCGACCTGCCCATCGGGACCGCCGTCGCGGGACGCGGGGACGGCACGCTGGAGGACCTGGCGGGCTTCTTCGTCAACACGCTGGTGCTGCGGACGGACGTCGGCGGCGACCCCACGTTCGCCGAGCTGCTGGCCCGCGTCCGCGAGACGGACTTGGCGGCCTACGCCCACCAGGATCTGCCGTTCGAGCGGCTGGTGGAGGATCTCAACCCGGCCCGGTCCCTCGCCCGGCATCCGCTGTTCCAGGTCATGCTGGTCCTGCAGAACGTCCCGCCCGCGGACTGGGATCTGCCGGGCCTGACCGTTCAGGCCCTGGACGAGAGGGATCTGCCCGACGAGGCCGTTCCCGCGCGGGTCGACCTGACGGTCAGCCTGGCCGAGCACCGCGACGACCAGGGTGCGCCCGCGGGGATCGCCGGCGACCTCCAGTACGCCGTCGATCTGTTCGACGGGCCGACGGCCCGCGCGCTGGCCGACCGGCTGGTGCGGGTGCTGGAGCAGGTCGCGGCGGATCCGGCGCTCCGGCTCAGCGAGGTCGACGTACTGGTCGAGGGCGAGCGGTCCCGCGCCCTGGTCGAATGGAACGACACCGCCCGGGAGATCCCGGCCGCCACTCTGCCCGAACTCTTCGAGGCCCAGGTGGTGCGTGCCCCCGACGCGGTCGCGGTGGTCGGCGGTGACGTCACGCTGACGTACGCGGAACTGGAGACGCGGGCCAACCAGGTGGCGCACGCGCTGATCGGCCGGGGCGTGGGTCCGGAGGACGTCGTCGGCGTGCTGATGGAGCGGTCGGCCGACGTGGTCGCGGTGCTGCTCGGCGTGCTGAAGTCGGGCGCGGCCTACGTGCCGATCGATCCCGGCTACCCGGCCGAGCGGGTCGGCTTCATGCTGGCCGACACGAGTTTGGCCCTGGTGCTGTGCACCAGCGGGACCGCGGAAGCCGCCGCCGGGTTCCCGCGACTGCTCCTGGACGACCCGTCGACGGCGGCGGAACTCGCGGCCCGGCCGGCGACCGCGCCGACCGACGCCGACCGTGTCGTACCGCTGCGTCCGGCCCATCCGGCGTACGTGATCTACACGTCCGGGTCGACCGGGACGCCGAAGGGCGTGGCGGTCGCGCACGGGGGCCTGGCCAACTTCGTGTCCTGGCGGGTGGCGGACTACGGATGGGGGCCGGGCGACCGGGTCCTGCAGTTCGCCTCCGTGTCGTTCGACGTGTCCGTCGCCGAGATCTTCCCCGCGCTGGCGGGCGGGGCGACGCTGTGCGTCGCGCGGCGCGACGGCGACGCGCTGCTGGAGCTGGAGAGGCTGGCCGTCAACGCCGTCACGTTCACTCCGAGCGTCCTGGAGTCGATCGTCGGGGACGGCGACCGGGCCGCGACGGTGCTGGGCGACATCGAGCACGTCGTCCTCGGCGGCGAGGAGTACGGCTCCGAGCTGGTCCGCCGGTGGGCGGCGGGCCGCACGTTCCACAACGAGTACGGGCCGACCGAGGCCACGGTCGCGGCCACCTCGTGGACGGCGCCGGACGAGGCGCCGGACGCGGTGTCGCTGGGCGGTCCCCTGACCAATGTCCGGGTGTACGTCCTGGACGAGTTCCTGCGTCCGGTCCCGCCGGGCGTGGTCGGCGACCTGTACGTCGCCGGAGCCGGACTGGCGCGCGGCTACGTCCGGCGCGCGGGTCTGACGGCGGAGCGGTTCGTGGCCTCTCCGTTCTCGGAATCCGGGGAGCGGATGTACCGGACCGGCGACCTGGCGCGCTGGACCCCCGGGGGCGAGCTGCGGTTCGTCGGCCGGGTCGACGACCAGGTGAAGATCCGCGGCTTCCGGATCGAGCTGGGCGAGATCGAAGCCGTGCTCGCCGGACACGGGAGCGTCGGCCAGGTCGCGGTGATCGCCCGCGAGGACCAGCCGGGCGTGAAGCGCCTGGTCGCCTATGTCGTACCCGCCGAGCGGGACACCGCGCATGACGCCGGGCAGCACTTCGACGGCGGCGCGCTGCGCGAGCACGCCGCCAGGTCGCTGCCGGACTACATGGTGCCGTCCGCCGTCGTCGCGATGCCGTCCCTGCCGGTCACGGTCAACGGGAAGCTGGACCAGGCCGCGCTGCCGGCGCCGGCCCTGGGCGACGCCGTCGGCCGGGGCCCGGCGACGCCGCTGGAAGAAGTGCTGTGCGGCCTGTTCGGCGAACTCCTGGGGCTGGAACGCGTCGGCGCCGAGGACTCGTTCTTCGAACTCGGCGGCGACTCCCTGCTCGCGATGCGGCTGATCGGACGGATCCGGAAGGTCCTCGGCGCCGAGATCAACATCCGGCAGCTGTTCGCCGCCTCCTCGGCCGCGGCCATCGCCGGACTGGTGCAGAACGACCGCGGCGCCGTCCGGACCGGAGCGGTCGCGCGGGAGCGGCCCGAGGTGCTGCCGCTGTCGTTCGGCCAGCAGCGGATGTGGTTCCTGAACGGGCTGGAGGAGGCCGGCGCGGGCGCGGCGTACAACGTGCCCCTCGCCCTGCGGATGTCCGGCGAACTCGACGTGGCCGCGCTCGAAGCGGCCCTCGGCGACCTCGCCGACCGGCACGAGACACTGCGCACCCGCTTCCCCGAGACGGGAGGCGTGCCCCGCCAGCACATCCTGGAGGGCCCCGAGAGCCGCCCC
Source organism: Streptomyces sp. NPDC001292 (assembly GCF_042896465.1). Classification (NCBI taxonomy): domain Bacteria; kingdom Bacillati; phylum Actinomycetota; class Actinomycetes; order Kitasatosporales; family Streptomycetaceae; genus Streptomyces; species Streptomyces sp. NPDC001292. The sequence goes on along the minus strand of NZ_JBIAXG010000095.1, from coordinate 5,779 downwards.
AAGCTCCACGTCCGCGAACTCGCCGAGGACGAACTGCCCGCCGCGCTCGCCGAGGCCGCCGGCCGGCGCTTCGACCTGGCCCGCGACCTGCCCTGGCGGACCGAACTGCTGGTGCTGCCCGGCACGGAGTCCGTGCTGTCCCTGGTCGCCCACCACATCGCTGTGGACGGCTGGTCGATGGGCGTGCTCGCCCGGGACCTGCGCACCGCCTACGAGGCCCGTCGGCACGGCGGCCCCGCCGCGTGGCCGGCGCTGCCCGTCCAGTACGCCGACTACGCCCTGTGGCAGCACGAGATGCTCGGCGCCCCGGCCGACCCCGACAGTCTGATCAGCGCCCAGCTCGGCTACTGGCGCGAGGCGCTGAGCGGACTCCCCGAGGAACTGACGCTCCCGGTGGACCGCGGCCGGAGCGCGGTGCCGTCGTTCCAGGGCGGGTCGGTCCCGGTCGAGCTCGGCGCGCAGGCGCACGCCGACCTGGTGGACGTGGCGCGGCAGGGCTCTGCGACCATGTTCATGGTCGTGCAGACGGCGCTGGCGATGCTGCTGGCCCGGCTCGGCGCGGGCGCCGACCTGCCGATGGGCACCGCCGTCGCGGGACGCGGCGACTCGGCCCTGGAGGACCTGGCGGGCTTCTTCGTCAACACCCTGGTGCTGCGCACCGACGCCAGCGGCGACCCCACGTTCACCGAGCTGCTGGCCCGCGTCCGCGAGACCGACCTTGCGGCCTACGCCCACCAGGACGTGCCGTTCGAGCGACTTGTGGAGGATCTCAACCCGGCTCGCTCCCTCGCCCGGCACCCGCTCTTCCAGGTCATGCTGCTGCTGCAGAACCTGCCCGACCCCGCATGGGAGCTGCCCGGGCTGACCGTCCGGGCGTACGAGGCCGAGTCCCTGCCCGCCCGCTTCGACCTGTCCGTGACCCTCACCGAGCGCCGCGACGGGCACGGCGCCCCGGACGGCATCGGTGGAGACCTCTCGTACCCCACCGACCTGTTCGACGAGCCGACCGCCAGGGCGCTCGCCGGCCGGCTCGTCCGCGTACTGGAGCAGGTGGCGGCCGACCCGCAGGTGCGGGTCAGCCGGCTCGACGTGCTCGACGACGCCGAGTGGCGCAGGGTGGTCGAGGAGTGGAACGACACCCTCCGTCCCCTCCCCGCCCTGACGCTGCCCGAGCTCTTCCGGAACCAGGCGGCCCGCACGCCGGACGCCGTCGCGGTCACCGGCTCCACCGCGACCTGGACGTACGCCGAACTCGACGAGCGCGCCAACCGGGTCGCGCACTGGCTGACCGGCCGGGGCGTGCGCCCGGAGAGCCGGATCGGCGTGGTCATGGACCGGTCGCCCGAGCTGATCGCCGTACTGCTGGGCGTCCTCAAGGCGGGCGCGGCCTATGTGCCGCTCGACGCGGGACACCCCGTCGAGCGGCTGCGCGCGGTGGTCGCGGAGGCCGGGGTGTCGGTCGTGCTGGCCGACCGGGACCTCGACGGGCTCCCGACGACCGATGTGGCGGGCGTCCTTGCGACCGGAACGGCGGTGGATCCGGGGCTCGCGCTGTCGCCGGACAGCCTGGCGTACGTGATGTACACGTCCGGCTCGACCGGCGTGCCCAAGGGCGTCGCGGTCACCCACCGGAACGTCGTGAGCTTCATCCTCGACCGCAGCTGGGACGGCGACCTCGCGGAGCGGGTCCTGCTGCAGGCCAACCACGCCTTCGACGCCTCGACCTACGAGGTCTGGGCGCCGCTGGTGCGGGGCGGCGCGCTGGTCGTCATGCCGCCGGGCGAGGTGGACGCGGCCGGGCGCGGCCGGCTGATCGCCGAGCACGGGGTCACCAACGTGCATGCGACGGCGGGACTGTTCGGCGTGCTGGCGGAGGAGGCGCCGGAGATCTTCGCGGGGGTGCGCGAGGTGTCGACCGGTGGTGACGTGGTCTCGGCCTCGGCGATCCGGGCGCTGCTGGAGGCGCATCCCGGGCTGACGGTTCGCTCGACGTACGGGCCGACGGAGACGACCGCGTTCACCACGCAGATCGCCTACACGGTCGCGGATGCCGTGCCGGACGGTGTGCCCCTGGGGTACCCGATGGACAACAGCCGGTCGTACGTGCTGGACGAGTTCCTGCGCCCGGTGGCGCTCGGGGTGATCGGCGAGCTGTATCTCGCGGGCGCCGGGCTGGCCCGGGGCTATGACGGCCGACCGGGGCTTACGGCGGAGCGGTTCGTCGCGTGCCCGTACGGCGGCGGCGGTCGGATGTACCGGACGGGCGACCTGGCGCGCTGGTCGTCCGAGGGGCAGCTGCTGTTCGCCGGGCGTGTCGACGACCAGGTGAAGATCCGCGGCTTCCGGATCGAGCCCGCCGAGATCGAGGCGGTGCTGGCCGCGCACGGGAGCGTCGGCCAGGTCGCGGTGCTGGCCCGGGAGGACCAGCCGGGCGTGAAGCGGCTGGTCGCGTACGTCGTACCGGCCGACGGGGAGCTGGACGTCGACGTCGAGCTGCTCGGGGACCACGTCGCCGGAAAGCTGCCGGACTATATGGTTCCGGCGGCGATCGTGCGCCTGGAGACCCTGCCGGTCACCGTCAACGGCAAGCTCGACCGGGCCGCCCTTCCCGCCCCCGAGTTCGGCGGCACGGAAGGACGGGCCGCCGAGACGCCGACGGAAGCGCTCATGTGCGAGCTGTTCGCCGAGGTGCTCGGTCTGGAGCGGGTCGGCGCGGAGGACTCGTTCTTCGAACTCGGCGGCGACTCCATCATGTCGATGCTGGTCGTCGCCCGCGCCCGACGGGCCGGGGTGCTGATCACGGCCCGTCAGGTGTTCGAGCACCGGTCGCCCGCCGGGCTGGCGCGGGTGGCCGGCACAGTCGCCACCGCGGAACCGGCGGAGACGTGGACGCAGAGCACCGGACCGGTGCCGCTGACCCCCGCCATGCTCGAACTCGCCGGTCGGGCCGGGGCGGTGGCGCTGACCGGAACGCTGTCCCAGTCGATGCTGCTGGAGGTCCCGGCCGGACTGGACCTCGAACGGCTGCGTACGGCCGTACAGTCGCTGCTCGACCGGCACGCGATTCTGCGCTCGCGGCTGGAGTTCGCCGAGGGCGCGGGCCGGCTGGTGATTCCGGAGCCCGGCGCCGGGGCGAGGGCCGCAGAATGCGTGGTGCGCGCCAGGACGGACGAGGCGGACGCTGATGCGCCGGCGGAGGTGGAGCGTGCCGTGCGCCAACTGGATCCGCAGGCCGGGGCGATGGTGCGCGTGGTGTGGCTCGACGCCGGACCGGACGCGCCGGGGCGGCTGCTGCTCGTGGCCCATCACCTGGTGGTCGACGTCGTGTCGTGGCGGACGCTCGTCCCCGAACTGGCCGCCGCGTACGAGTCGGCGGCGGCGGACCGCGGCGAACCGGCGACCGGGACGCCGTTCCAGCGGTGGGCCCTGGCCCTCGCCGAACAGGCGGCGAGCGCCGAGCGGGAGGCGGAACTGCCCGACTGGATCCGGCTGCTGGACGGACCGGACGCGCTGGTCGCCGACCGTGCCCTCGACCCGGCCGTCGACACCGAGGGCGCGGGGATGCGACGGGTCGAACTCCGGCTGCCGGCGTCGGTGACGTCCGAGCTGCTGACGCGGCTGCCGGCCGCCTTCCATACCGGTGTCGACGATGTGCTGCTGGCCGGTCTGGTCGCGGCCGTGGAGGAGTGGCGGCGCGGCCGGGGCAGGGTCGATGCCGGCCCGCTGCTGGTGGATGGGGAGAGCCATGGCCGTGTGCCGCTCTCCGACGACATGGATCTGACGAGCACGGTCGGCTGGTTCACCAGCTCGCATCCGCTGCGACTGGACGCGGGCGGCGCCGATCACGCCCGGGTGCGCGCCGGGGGTCCGGAGGCGGGCCGGCTGCTGAAGCGGGTCAAGGAGCAGGTGCGGGCGGTACCGGGCGACGGCCTCGGGTACGGGCTGCTGCGGTATCTGAACCCGCAGACCGCGTCCGCGTTCGAGGGGCTTCCGTCGGCGCAGATCGGCTTCAACTACCTCGGCCGCGTCAGCCACGCCGCCGCCGACACGGCCGGGGGCAGCTGGCGGCCGGTAGGGGGCCTGGGCCTCGCGGGGAGGACGGACCCGCGCATGGCCGCCTCCCACGCTCTGGAGGCCGGCGGCCTGGTCACCGAGCTGCCGGACGGCCCCGAGCTGACCGTTTCGCTGGTCTGCCCGGTCGGCCTGTTCGACGAGGAGGCGCTGCGCCAGCTGACGTCCGGCTGGGCGGCGATGCTCACCGGACTGGCGGCTCATGCGGGGGAGTCCGGCGCTGGTGGTCACACTCCGTCCGACTTCCCGCTGGTCGCTCTCGGGCAGGACGAGGTGGAGGAACTGGAGGCGACGGTTCCGGGGCTGGTCGATGTATGGCCGCTGTCGCCGCTGCAGGAAGGCCTGTTGTTCCACGCCCGGTACGACGAGCGGACGCGCGACGTCTACGTCGAGCAGACCTTCGTCGACCTGGACGGCAGCCTGGACGCCGGCGTCCTCCGGGACTCGTGGCAGGCGCTGCTCGACCGGCACGCCAACCTGCGCACCGGCTTCCGGCAGCCCGCCGGGATGGAAAGGCCCGTCCAGGTCGTCGTCCCCGAGGTGGCGCTGCCCTGGCGCGAGGCGGACCTGTCCGGCCTGTCCGAAGCGGACGCCGAGGCCGAGGCCGGACGACTGGCCAAGGCGGAACAGTCCCGCTTCGACCTGGCGGCTCCGCCGCTGCTGCGGGTGCTGCTGGTGAGGCTCGGCGGCACGCGCTACCGGCTCTTCGTGACGCTCCATCACATCGTGCTGGACGGCTGGTCGCTGCCCGTCCTGTTCGGTGAGCTGTCGCAGATCTACGCGGCCCGTGGCGACGCCACGGGGCTGCCGCCGGTCACGTCGTACCGGGAGTACCTGGCGTGGCTGGGCCGCCAGGACAAGGACGCCGCACGGGAAGCATGGCGGGCGGCTCTGGCGGGCCCGTCCGAGCCCACGCTCGTCGGACCGATCGACCGGGGCGGCGAGCCGATGGCCCCGCGGACGATCGGCACGGCCGCCGATGCGCGGCTGAGCGAGGCGCTGCGCGACATGGCGCGCGCGCACGGTCTGACGCTGAACACCGTGATCCAGGGCGTGTGGGGTGCGCTGGTCGGGATGCTCGCGGGCCGGACCGACGTGGTGTTCGGCGCCACGGTCGCGGGCCGTCCGGCCGAACTTCCGGGCGTCGAGCAGATGCTGGGCCTGCTCATGAACACCGTCCCGGTACGGGTACGACTCGACCCGCGCCAGACGGTGAAGGAGCTGCTGACCGAACTTCAGGCGCAGCAAGCTGAACTGATGCCGCATCAGCACCTGGGGCTGGCCGAGATCCAGCGGATCGCCGGTGCGGGTGCGACCTTCGACTCCCTGCTGGCGTACGAGAACTATCCGCGGCACCCGGAGGGTCCCCTGCGGCTCGACGGCGTCACGGTGGGCGGGCTGGACGGCGAGGACGCGGCCCACTACCCGCTGTTCCTCGGCGTCGTCCCCGGCGACCGGCTGGAACTTCGGCTCGACTACCGGCCCGACGTGCTGGACGAGGCGACCGTCCGGGCCCTGGCGGGACGGCTGCTGCGGCTCCTGGAGCAGGTGGCGGCCGAGCCGCGGATGCGGGTGGGGCAGCTGGAGCTGGTTGACGCGGCCGAGCGGAGCACGGTCGTGGAGGAGTGGAACGACACCGCCGAGCAGCTTCCTGCCGTGACCCTGCCGGAGTTGTTCGCGGCGCAGGTGGTGCGGACGCCGGAGCGGG
>NZ_JBIAXG010000094.1:0-9980 GCF_042896465.1 Streptomyces sp. NPDC001292 | reverse complement strand
GGCCAGGGCGCTGGCGACCTCGCTCCCGATCCAGTGGGCGCCCACCTTGCCGGGGTACGGGATGCCCCGCTTTGTCGGGAGTTCGGAGATCCTTACGAGCTCGAGCAACACAGCGGCGGCTACGGCTTCGGCGGGGAGCTGCATGTGCGTAGTCTGCCCGCGCCCAGTGTCGGGCGGTGCACTGCCTTTGATGAAGGTGTTGTCTGCGGCGCCGACCAAGCACGGGTGGCGCGGGTGCCCGCCGGGGAATTCGGGCACCCGCGCCGGTCGGGGGGCGGAGGGTCAGGCGGTGGCGGCGGCGGTGCGGTCCGCGTCGGGGGCGGCTGCCCCGGACGCGGCGTCCGGGGTGCCTGCGGGCCGCGGCCGGCGCGGGATGCCCAGGGCGCACAGCGCGCCGGCGAGGACGACGCCGACGCCGACCCACACCGCGGGGTGCATGCCGTCGACGAAGTCCGTGGGCGTCGCGGTGCTGCCGTGGCCGGCGAAGACGGTGCTCAGTACGGCGATGCCGAGCGCGCCGCCCACCTCGCGGACGGTGGTGTTGGCGCCGGACGCCTTGCCGGCGTGCTCCTGGCTGACCGAGCCGAGCACCACGGCCGCGGTGGGCGCGAAGACGAAGCCCATGCCGATGCCGGCGACCACCATGGGCGCGACCAGGGACGGGTAGGAGGTGTCGGTGCCGGCGACGACGTTGATCCAGGCCAGGCCCGCGCCCTGGAGGAACAGGCCGAGGGCCATGAGCCGGCCGCCGCCGACCTTGTTGGTCAGCACGCCCGCGACGGGGGCGACGAACATCGGCATCAGGGTCCAGGCGAGGGTGCGCACGCCCGCCTCGAAGGGGGTGCGCGGCGGGGCGATCTGCAGGTACTGGGCGAGCAGGAAGAGCGAGCCGAAGACGCCGAAGTACATGCTGGCGGAGACGATGTTGGTGAGGGTGAAGGCGCGCACCCGGTAGAAGGAGAGCGGCAGCATCGGCTGGGGGGCGCGGCGCTCCCAGAGCAGGAAGAGGACGAGCAGGACGGCCCCGGCGGCGAACGCGCCGAGCACGGTGCCGGAGGTCCAGCCGTCGTCGGAGGCGTGCACGATGCCCCAGACCACGGCGAACAGGGCTGCCGCGGCGAGCAGCATGCCGAGCAGGTCCAGGCCCACGCCCTCCAGTCGGCTCTCGCGCAGCACGAAGCGGATCAGCGGGACGGCCACGATGCCGACCGGCACGTTGACCCAGAAGATCCACTGCCAGTCGAGGCCGTCGACCACCGCGCCGCCGACCACCGGGCCCATGGCCACGGCCAGGCCGCTGATGCCGGACCACAGGCCGAGGGCCAGGCCGCGCTTGCCGGCCGGGACCGCCTGGGAGAGCAGGGTCAGGGAGAGCGGCATCACGGCCGCGCCGCCGACACCCTGGACGGCCCGGGCGGCGATCAGTTCGCCGCTGGTGGTGGCCAGGCCGCAGAAGACGGAGGCGACGGTGAAGAGGGTGATGCCGAGGACGAACACCCGGCGGCGGCCGAAGCGGTCACCGAGGGCGGCGGCGGTGAGCAGCAGGCAGGCGAAGCTGAGCACGTACGCGTTGACGAACCACTGCAGGTCCTGCGTGGAGGCGTCGAGCTCTGCGGACAGGGTGTGCAGCGCGGTCGAGACGACCAGGTTGTCCAGCGCGACCATGAACATCGGGACGCTGGAGGCCACGATCGACAGCCACAGCGGCGCCGACCGGGTATCGGGCTTGGGCATGGGGGTCTCCTCGGCGGTTCGTCAGGGGAAGGCGGACGGAACGGATCGGCCGGTGGTGGCGGGGTTCAGGAGCGGGCCTCGGCGGCCTGCTGCTCGGCGATGCGGCGCTTGGCGTCGGCCCAGGTGATCGGCAGCTCGCCGACGGGGACCTCCCAGAAGGTGAAGACGGACTGCCGCATGGTGGAGCGCAGCCCCTTCACGATCGTGTGGTGGGGCTCCGCCTGGGCGTAGGCATAGAGCTGCTCCCGGCTCTCCCAGGCGGACAGGGTCCAGAAGGTGCGGCGCAGGGGGTCGGCGATCAGTGAGGCGCCGAGCGCGCCCTGGGCGCCGCGGACCTGCTTCCAGGCCGCGAGCGACTGGAGGCAGAACCGCGGCACGTCCTTGAGTGAGCGCACCTCGAGGCGTGATGCCATCACCAGGGCGATCGTGACACCGGGGCGTGGCTCGTTCGGTGTGGTCCAGGGGAGTGTGGGCATGACGGTGCTCTTCCTGAGAGGGGCCTATCTGCGGGAGCCGCCGACAGGCATAATGTCACTATAGATATTGTCACTATCCAATATAGACAGTGAAGCTATCGAATGAACAGAGGGAGACGGGACGGATGCGCATCTCCGAACTCAGCCGGAAGAGCGGGGTGTCGGTGCCGACGATCAAGTACTACATCCGCGAGGAGCTGCTGCCCGCCGGCCGCCACACCTCGGCCACCCAGGCCGACTACGACGAGCAGCACCTGCGCCGGCTGCGGCTGATCCGCGCGCTGATCGGGGTGCGCGGGCTGTCGGTGGAGGCCACCCGGCAGGTGCTGGGGGCCCTGTCCGAGGAGCAGTCCCACCCGCATCTCGTGCTGGGCCTGGCGCTCGGCGCGATCCGTCTCCCGGAAGAGCCCCCCGGGGAATCCGAGCACCCGGCCACGGTGGACGCGCTCCTGGCGGAGCTGGGCTGGCAGGTGCACGGCGACGCCCCCGCCCGCGGCGTGCTGGCCGAGACGCTGGCCAGCCTCCAGCAGTTCGGGATGGCCCTGGACTGGCACGCCCTGCTGCCCTACGCCCGCCTCGCCGAGGAGACCGCCCGTCTCGATCTCGACCACCTGGAGGGGGTGACGGACCCGCTGGAGCTGGCCGAGCGTGCCGTCGTCCTCACCACCCTGCTGGAGCCCGCGCTGATGGCGCTGCGCAGGCTCGCCCAGGAGCACGAGTCCGCGCAGCGCCACAAGGAGTGAGGCTCAGGCGGCGGGACCGTCGAGTTCCTCCAGCAGCCGGTGGGCCGCCTCGGCGCCGGAGGAGAAACCGGCCTCGTGCGAGCCGATCTGATCCCAGCCGAGCCTGCGGGAGTGGAAGTAGGAGCCGCAGAGCTTGACCCGGGTGCCCTCGTTGACGTCGTGGATGTCCTTCTGCAGCTCGCGGACCTGGTTGTCGATGATCGGGTGGGTGTAGGGGAAACGGGCGATCACCGTCTCGGGACGGACCTCGCGCGGGTAGTCCAGAGTGACGAAGTAGTCCTGCTCGGCGGTGAAGCCGTGCAGCTTGTTCATGTAGTAGGCGACATAGGTGTGGGCCCGGCCGTCCACGGAGACCTTGCCGTAGTTCCACGCCTCCCAGCGCTCGCGGCCGGCGGGCATCACCGAGTCGTCGGTGTGCAGCACCACGTCGGAGGAGTTGTAGCGCACGGTGCCGAGGACCCTCCGCTGCCGCTCGGTGGGGTTGACCAGCATGGCCAGTGCCTCGTCCGCGTGCGCGCCGACGACGGCGTAGTCGAAGCGCTCGCTGCCGGCGGCCGTGGTCACGGTGACCCCGTCCGGCTCCTGGCGCACGCCGGTGACCGGCTCGCCGGTGCGGATGTCGGGGCCGATGGCGGCGATCGCCTTGCGGACGTAGGAGATGGAGCCGCCGCCCACGGTGCGCCAGTCCACCCGGCGCCCGCCGAGGCCGCCCTCGTCGTGGCCCATGTAGAAGGCGATCACCGTGGAGGCGGGGATCTCCCAGATCAGCTCCGCGGGCACCGACCACACGGCGGAGCAGAGCAGGATGACGTAGGAGTGCCGGAACTGTTGGCTGTAGCCGCCGCGGTCCAGGTACTCGCCGAGCGGGATGTCGGTGCGGCGGCGCAGGAAGTCACGGCGGCCCTCGGTGTGGAAGCGGCGGGCCTCACGCCAGATGGTGAGGAACTCCGGGGAGCCGGCGTAGCGGGTGCTCACCTCGTCCTCGCCGAGGTCGAGTTCCTCGGTGCCGTACTCCAGGCCGGAGTCCAGGTCGAAGAAGTTGAAGCCGCCGAGGTGCTCGACCGCCTCCACGCCCAGCTCGTCGAAGAAGCCGTAGAGGTTGGGGTAGGCCGGGCGGTTGAAGACGACGAAGGCGGTGTCGATGCCGAGGACGCGGCCGTTCTCCTCGACCTCGACGGTGTTCGCGTGCCCGCCGAGCCGGTCCTCCCGCTCGAAGAGGGTGATCCGGGCGCGGTCACGCAGGTGGTAGGCGGCGGAGATGCCGGAGACGCCTGCGCCGATGACGGCGACGCGCGGGGTGTGGTCGGGTGCCATGGTGGGTCCTCACTGTGAAACGGACGGTGGTCAGGCGGCGGGCAGACCGGCGAGGTCGGCCAGGTCGACACGGTGCAGCTCGCCCGGACGGCCCCGCTCGGCGGCGACGGCCACCACATAGCCGGGCGCGGGGCGGAGCAGGTCGAACGACCAGGTCTCCCCCGCCCCGAACGGCCGGCCGGGGTCGTGCACGGTGATCGGCCCGGCGGGCGGGGTGGTGAAGGTGAAGCCGGCCAGGTCCCGGGTGATCCCGGTGCCGAGGGCCTTCAGGTACGCCTCCTTGAGCACCCACAGCTCGCTGAGCCGCTCGGCACGGGCGCCCGGCGGCAGGCCTGCCAGTTCGGCGCGCTCGGCGTCGGCCAGGTGCGGGACGAGATGGGTGACCGCGTCCGGGGAGGCGGGGGCGCACTCGACGTCCACCCCGCAGTCGCGGCCGTGGGTGACCACGCAGGCGATCAGGCCCTCGGTGTGCGAGAGGTTGAACCGCAGCCCCTCGCAGGGGGGTTCGGGCTCGGGCCGGCCCCAGGGGCCGGTCCGGAAGCGCCAGGCGTGCACGGGCCGCCCGCTGCGCGCGCTGAGCGCGTGGCGGGCCAGCATTCGGGCCCCCAGGAAGCGGCGGCGCGCACCCTCGCCGCGCAGCCGGTCCAGACGGGCGCGCTCCTCCTCGGTGAGCAGCCGGGGCCCGCCGAGCGCGCCGGCGAAACCGTCCACCGCACGCTCGGGCAGCAGCCAGAGGACGGCCGGGTCAGAGTTCATCGCCGGCGCCCTCCGGCCGTGGGGCGCCGCCCGGGAGGGCGGAGGTGTGCCGGGCCGCGCGGGAGGCCGGGCGGGCCGGTGCCGGCATCCGGCCGGGCGATGCGGCCGCCACCGGGCCGTACGGGGCCGGGACGGGCGTCCCGGGGGTGCGGTGCGTGCTCACGCCGGTGTCCTCCTCGGGGGTCAGTGGCGGACCGCGTCCGGGTCGACGGCGCGCGCGGCGAGCGGGAACTGCCAGTGCGAGAAGAGCCGCTCCTCGCGGTGGAAGTGCCGCAGAACCCGCACCACCTCGTCCACCACGGCCCGGTCGGTGACGGCCTCGTGGGGCCGCAGGTGCCGGCGCAGGCGCTCCAGCTGGAGCAGCAGCACGGCGGCGTTGGGCAGCGGCTCGTCCAGGGCCTCGTGCGAGTGCACGAAGGTGAGCACGCACGCGGCGGCCGCGTGCACCACGCAGTACTCCTTGGCCAGGTCGAACAGTTCCGCGGACTGGCCGTAGGCGCGGCCCAGTTCGCCACGCAGCCGCTCGCAGCGCTCGGCCAGCGAGCCGGTGTGGCCGAGCAGTTCCTCGGCGGTGTCGGCGGCGCGGACCAGCCAGCCACGCTGGTCGTCGTCCTTGGCGTCCCCGGCGAGGGCGCGCAGCCGGGCGACGCCGTCCGGCGCGGCCAGCACGGTGTCGTCCCGGCCGCGGCTGAACAGCTCCTGCCGCCAGGGCTCGTACGGCGGCATGGTCCGCTCGATGCCGTACAGCACGGCGGCGTGGTCCACGGCCTCGGCACGGACCGTGTTGTCGGCGCTCAGCGCGGTGGTGAGCAGGGGCTGCAACTGGTGGCCGAGGTTGCGCAGGTTGACGACCGTGTTGCCGTCGGCGAAGTTGGCCACCAGCAGGTCGCGGAGCATCTTCTGGAAGACGCCGTAGTGCGGGTGGGCGCGCAGGAAGAAGCGGGCGCCGAGCACCACGGCGAGCTGAGACATGGTGCGTTCCAGCAGCGTCGGCACGAAGTACTTCACCACCGAGGAGGAGACGCTGACCTGCTGCGGTGTCACCTGGAGCCCGCGCACGGCGCCCAGGCTGACCGCGTCGGCCACCAGCAGGTCGGCGAAGACCTCGGTGAGCTGGCGGCGGCTGTAGGGGATGTCGCTGACCGCCTGGCCGAGGATGACCCGGCCCTCGGTGAAGTCCAGGGTGAGCCGCAGCCCGGTGTCCACGGCGGAGAGCGCGATGCTGCTGATCTGGGCCCGGGCGGTCTGGGTGGCCTTCAGCGCGGTCTCCAGGCCCTGGCCCTCGGCGCCGAGCCGGGCGTCCTCCGGGACGAAGACGCCCTCCACGCGCAGCCCGCTGATGTCCATGGCCCGCAGGCCGTGCAGCCGCTCGCCGGGCAGCTCCTGCACGCTGCCGGCCGGAGCGGAGCGCTTGTCCAGTACGAAGACGGAGAAGCCGCCGGTGCCGCCGCGCTCACCGGTGCGGGCGAAGACCACCATGCCGTCGGACCAGGTCGCGTTGCCGATGAGCCACTTCTCGCCGGTGAGCAGGTAGCCGCCGTCGACCTTGGTGGCCGTCATGGCGTTGGCCAGCAGATCGCTGCCGTGGGCCCGTTCGGACAGCCCCCAGGCGAGCCGGTGGCCGCGCTTGACGGCGTCCACGATCCGGCGCTTCTGTTCGTCGGTGCCGGCGATCCACACCGGCATGAAGGCCAGGTTGGTGATGATAAGCGCGGTGGCGGTGGCCGGGTCGCGCCGGGCGATGAGCCGGACGAGGTTGAACTCGGCCTCCACGTCGCCCGCGCGGCCGCCCTGCTCGCCGGGCAGCGCATACTCGGGCACACCCCAGCCGCGCAGCATCTGGACGAACTCGTACGGGTAGGACTCCCGCTCGTCCAGTTCCATGATCTTCGTGTACGGCATCCGGCCGGCCGGGTCGTGCGGGCAGCCGAGGAAGTCCTCCAGCCGGGCGGCCAGTTCGGTCAGGTCGTGCTTGGGCATCAGCGGCCTCCCGGGGTGTCGCCGAGGCGGACGGGCAGGGCGGTCCGGTCGTCGCAGAGCCCGTAGTCCGGCAGACCCCAGCAGCGCAGCAGCTGCACGGCCCGGTCCTGGTGGGACGCCCGCTCGTGCGGCTGGGCGGCCGGGGTGTACGTCATGCGGCCGGCCGGGTGGTGGGCGTGGCCGAGGGACTCCTCCAGCCGGGCGGCCAGTGCACTGAGGTCAGGCGTGGGCATCGGCGGCCTCCTGAGATGTCGCGGCGAGGCGGACGGGGACGGCGGTGAAGAGTTCGTCCTGCTCGCGCAGTGCGGCCAGGACGTCGAGGGCGGGCAGCAGGTGCGGGCCGTGGCGACGAGGGTCGGTGCCCTCGGCGCGGGCCAGCACGTAGGCGAGGACGGCGCGCAGCCAGCCGGTGGCTCCCGGTTCGCCGCCGTACAGCGGGCGGTCGCGGTTGGCCCACCACAGGTGGACGCAGGCCGCGGCGCCGTGCAGCCAGGCGTAGCGTTCGGCGAGGTCGGCGAGGGCGTTGGGCTCCGCGCCGGGGCGCCGTGCGGTCCCGGCCTCGTGCGGCAGGCCGGTGACGGCATCGGCGAGGCGGGCGACGAGGTCCGAGGTGTCGTCGTCGAGGGCCGCACGGGCGGAGGCGGCCACGGTGGGCAGCCCGCCCAGGACGGGGTCCGCGCCGCGCGTGACGAGGTCGAGGCGGCCGGGCTCGTACGGCGGCAGCTCCGCATCCAGGGTGAAGATCTGCCGCAGCGCCTCGGGGCCGGGCGTGCCGGTCGCGGCGAGCAGGGTGGGCAACTGGCCGCAGTAGGAGCGCAGGTTGGCGTACGGGCTGGCGTCGATCACGCGGACCACGGCCGAGTCGCGTTGCAGCTTCTGGAACACCCCGTCCCCCGGGGCCTGTTCGCGCAGCACCGAGCGGGTGGCCAGCACGGTGCCGCAGTGGCGCAGCAGTTCCTCGGCGGCCTCGGCGACCAGGTGCTTGGCGGCCGGGCCCAGACGCTGAACGCCTCCGGCACCACGTGCACACCACGGGCGGCGCTCAGGGCGACCGCGTCCGCGGCCAGCAGTGCGGCGCAGGCGGTCGCCGACTCCCGTGCCGCGTACGGCGTCGCGGACAGCGCCGTACGGCCGAAGCGGCGCTCCGCGGTGAAGCCGAGGGTGAGCCGCAGGGCGGTGTCCGCGATGCCGAGGGAACCCGCCATGCTCATCAGCCGCACCGCCTGCTGCGCCCGCAGGGCGACGTCCAGGCCCTCGCCCTCCTTGCCGACCTGTGCGTCCCAGGGCACCGCGAGGGCGTCGAAGCGCAGGGTGGCCAGGTCGATGCCGCGCATGCCGGTGGTCCAGGGCGCCGGCCGCCGGGTCAGGTCGTCGGCGTCCAGGGATCCATCGGTGAGATCCAGCAGGAAGGAGGTGAAGGCGCCCGGCCCGCGGGGGCCGGTGCGGGCGACGACGTAGACGGCCTGGGCGCGCAGGCCGTTGCCGACGAGCCACTTCTCGCCCTGCAGCAGTCCGTCCGCGTCGAGCCGCACCTGACCGGCGAGCAGGTCGCTGCCGTGGTCGGCTTCGGTGAGCGCGAAGGCGACGGCGCCGCCCTCCCGCAGGATCCGCGCCACCCGCTCCTGCTGCTCCGTGGTGCCGTGCAGCTGGAGGCAGGTGGCGGCGATGATGCCGAACATGGTGCCGGGCATGATCCGGACGTCCCGGCGGGCCGCCGCCCGGACCAGCGTGAGGCTGCGGTCGAAGGACCGGAAGGCGCCGCCCCACTGCTGCGGCAGGTAGTTGAGGTGGAAGCCGGCGTCGCGCAGCACCTCGTACAGCCGCTCGGGCGCGGTGTTCGCCTCGTCGTGGGCGACCGCGGCGGCGTAACCGAAGGGGTTGGCGGGGTCGGCCGGGTCGCCGAGCAGGTGCTCCAGCGTCTCGGGGGTGAGGGCGCCGCTCATCGGGCACCTGCCGTGGGGGCGGCGCCGGCGGGGGTCTCCAGCGGCACGGGGCGGTAGTCGGCGGCGCCGGCGGGGATGTGCACGCCCGCCAGGCGCAGCTGGGCCAGCCGGGTGTGGAAGGCGGCGCCCCGCATCAGGTGGTGGGCGACGTCCGCGACCCGGCGGTTGCTGGGGTTCTTCAGATAGCTCCCGGTGGCCCAGTCGTTGAAGGAGCCCATGGCCGGTCCGCACCAGATCTGGTAGTCCTGCGCACGGTCCTCCTGCCCCGTCACCGCCCAGCGCGAGGCCATGCCCAGGTACCAGCGGAAGACCAGCGCCATCCGGCGCTTGGGGCTGTCCGCGGCGCGGGTGAGCTGCTCGGGGTCGCGGCGCTCGAAGTAGCCGACACAGTCCTGCCAGAAGAGGAAACTCGACCAGCACCACGTGCCGGGAGGTGATGGCGAAGCTGTGCATATAGGCGGGCTCGTCGACGCGGTGCCGCCCGAGCAGTTTGTCACCCGCAGCCAGGTCTACCGGGAACTCGCCGCCCTCGCCGAACGCGGTCTGGTCGTGGCAGGGGACACCGGACCACGCGCCCGGGTCCGCTACCGCATCACCGAGGCCGGGCGGGAGGCGTTCGCCGAGTGGATCGCCACCCCTCCCGGCGCGGAACAGATCCGCTACCCCCTGCTGCTGACGATCGCCTTCGGCGGTCATCTGGACCGCGCCCGCCTGCTGTCCTACGTCGACCAGCACCGCGCGGTCCACGAGCGGCACCTGAAGACCTATCAGGCACGCCTGGGCACCGCGGGGATCGACGTCCACGAGCGCGCCACCCTCGCCTTCGGGATCCGTTACGAGGAAGCGGTCCTCGCCTGGATGGACGACCTTCCCGCCATTCTCGGCCCGGCCGGCGAGCCGTCCACCGGGCGCCCGGATCCGGCCTTCTAGCCCCGGACTTCGCAGGTCACCGTTGCAGGTCTGTTGTGACGAGCGCTCCAAGTTGGCCAGTCTGGCCAACTGGAGCGCTCTGTTCAGGGCTGGCCGGCTACGGG
>NZ_JBIAXG010000093.1:0-10790 GCF_042896465.1 Streptomyces sp. NPDC001292 | reverse complement strand
CAAGAACTGACGCATCACCGGCCGCCGTCAGCAGCCCGCGTCGCCGCTGACGGCGAGGCACATACCCCCGCAAGATCAATGCGGCACTGCACTAGTCAGCACGTATGCCAGCAGCGGGTACGTGAACGTGTGGACCTCGGGCTGGCATGAGCGGTCGACGTGGGAGGCGTTCCTGCGGGCACGGTCGGACGTACTGAAGCGGTGCGGGCGCGGCTTCGAGCTGCTGACCTGAGATCCACGCAACAAGCCGGTGGGGCCCCGCGGATCGCTGCGGGGCCCCACGGCTGACATGCTGGCGGCCAGCATCCAACGACCTCGAGGGGGAACGAAACGTGACCGTGAGTGACGGCATCGCCTGGATAGGCGCACACCTTCACAGTCCTGTATCCGCCGCCGTGCGGGGGATGCTCGGCGGCATCTCGCTCACCGCGGCCAGGGGGATGGAGGCTGACGAGTTCCTCATTGCGCTAGGCGCCGACCTGGATGAGCTCGCCGCCCGTACCCCTTACAGGGATCTCGCCGTGCCGGTGGGTCAGCCGGGCAGGCCGTCGCCCCACATCAACCCCGTCATGTACGGAATGTGCGGCGACTGGCTGTACGTACTGGAGGACTGGGGCGCGGCGACGTGGTCGACCGGCTACCGCAAGGTGCAGTCGATGTGGCCCTACCTCGGGCAGGAGATCGTCTGCGTGACGGTGGACCGGTTCAGCCCGCCGTCGAAGATCCTGCATGTGCCCGGGGACGAGATCGCACGCCGGGCGGAGTTCGGGCAGGACACCGGGGAGGAGTCCGCTCTGGACGCAGCGCTCGATGCCTCGGGTGCGGTGTTCCCGTCGATCGCCGACGTCGGCGAGGCCGCTGTGGTGGCGCACTACGAGCAGCACGGGCCCCGGCTGCCCGCGTTGGTGTTCGCCGCGGTGGGCGCCTACTGCGGCCTGTCCATTGACCAGGAGGCCGTTCGCGCCGGCACCCTTCCCGGTGTCCTTCTCCCCATGCCCTGACCTGCGCACCGAACCAGGACCGGCCCCCATCCTGCTACAGGGTGGGGGCCGGTCCCGTTGTGCGTGGGTTCTACCTGGCGGTCAGCTTGCAGATGACCGGCTGTCCCCCGCCGATCCCGTAGGTGCAGGTGCCGCCGTCGTCCATCCGCGTGTCGAGCCAGTACGCGTCCTTGTCCATGATCCGGTTGTCGCGCATGAACGTCGCGAAGTGGTTGCCCATGGACTCCTGGTTGTGCATGCCCGAGATGGCCGACCGGCCGCACACCTCGGTGAAGGTGGGGTCGGTCCCGTTCAGGCTGTACAGGTGCACCAGGGTGCTGGGCTTCTTGGCGTAGGTGTTGATGCACGCGGCCCCGGTCGGCGTGGTCCCGCCGGGCAGCAGCGCCGGGTTCAGGCCGCCCTCGGCGCTGGACATGCCGCCGCTGTTGTACGTCGACGCGAACGCGAACTCGTCGCAGTTCAGCGTGTCCGACGCGTCGACCAGGGCCGAGTAGTCACCGTTGGTCGCGGCCCATCCGGTGGGGCAGATCCGGTTGCGGCTGCGCGTGTTCTGCGCGCTGTCGCCCATGTAATAGAGGGGCGTGCGGTCCTGCACCGACCCGGGGTGGTTGGGCACGGCCTTCTGGATCAGCCATCCGTGCGCGGCGGCCTGCGGGAACGCCTTGGCGTTGAAGCTGTACGTCGGGGCGTGGTTGACGAACACGCAGCCCGTGCCGGGGCCGGCGGTGGTGGTGTCGCAGCGGATCTGGTCAAGATCCTTGGTGTCGCCGCTGTAGTCCAGCGACCACTGGTAGCCGGTCATGAACGGGCGGATCTTGCCGTCCGACGGGAGGATGTTCGCGTCGATCTGGATGTCCGGCTTGAACAGATACTTCTGGTCCGGGGTCGACGCGTCCCAGGTGTAGGGGGTGGTCACCGACGTGGAATGCATGTCGCCGGGGGTCCACCACGTCTTGTCGGTCCAGGCGCTGTCGTCCGGCTCGACCGGGGTACACGATCCCTGGCACAGGTGCTGGTTGATGGACATGTCGATCTCGGCGAAGTCCATCGGGATCTGCTGCGCCGGCTCGATCGTCAGGTGCTCGGTGAAGCTGTTCTGCCCGTCGAGCTGGAGCATGCGCAGGAACATGAAGTAGGCGATGGCGTCCGGGACGCCGTCCGTGCGGATGATGACCGGCACCGTCCGCACGTCGCACTCGGTGAAGCGGGTGGCGAGGATGCTGGAGAAGTCGGTGTTGCACCACTCCACGCCCGCGGTCGCTTCGGCGTTCGCCATCGCGCGGGCCACCTTCTTGGGGGCCTTGTCCTTGGACAGCTGCTTGCCGAAGCACACCTGGCGGCCGCGCTTGTCCTTCTTGCTGCACTGCTCGCCCGCCTTGAGGGTGCTGGCGGTCAGCGTGCTCGAGGAGCCGAGCGGCTTGGTCTGGTAGAAGTCCGGCGGGGTGTTCAGCGAGCTGGGGTCCGGTGCCGTGTAGTCCGGAGTCGGCAGCGTCAGGTCGACGGGCATCTCCACACGGAACTTCGCCCACGGCGACCATGTTGTCTCGTACAGGGAGCCGTCGAAGGCGTTCGTGTGGAACACGTAGTTCTTGTTCAGCGACAGCTTGCCCGCGGGCACGTCCACCGTGGCCGTCGACCCCGACGCCACATAGGGGGAGACGAGCACCCCGTACGGGTTGGCGTCCGTCAGATTGACCTTGGTGACCGGGTTACCGGACGCGTCCGCCGTCCACACCTCGAACGTCAGCGTCGACTTGTCGCCGTCGGCGTCGGTCACGGTGTTCTTCAGCTGGACCTTCTGCGAGATCACCCGCTGAAAGCCGCCCGGCGCGCTGTTACGGGACAGCGGCGATGCCTTGGGGGACTTGCCCGACACCGGCCGCGACCCGGCCTCGGCCACGGTCGGGGCCTCCTTCCCGTGGACCTTGGGCGGCGCTGCCAGCGGGTCGGGTTTCGGTGGCGAGCCGGCCGCGGAAGCGGTACCCGCCCCGGCCAGAACGGCAAGGACGGCGCCGGCTGCCATGCAGCGCAGCGCCGCCGTTAGCACCTCATGCGCGCCGCGCTGAGCACATGGAACGCCCGGGTTTGCGGCGTAGCCCCCTCCTCCTTCGCTGCTCGCCGTGGCGCAGCCCCCTTGCGCTGGACTACGGGAGAGGGAGTCCTGAGCTTCGACGCGCCCGGCTTCGTTCTCACGCTGGCCCAGAAGGTCGACGGCCTGACATCGTCGGCGGCACGAGCGGTGTACGAACTGCCGGCCCTCGACGAGGTCGGCATTCGTCTGCCGCTCCTAGGGCTGAGCCTCAAGGCCATCACGCTGGTCAACGGTGGCGGGAAAGTGGCGTACGAAGGAGAGGTGGGCGCCTTGCATGGGGACCGGCTCCGCCACCTCAGCGAATCCCTCGGACCGGGGACCCTGGTCAAGACACTCGAAGCGGCCCTGCCGCCAAGTGGCGTACCGGTGAGGTACAACTTCTCCACCCGGACCGCCTCGGTAAAACCGCCCCGCGGCAGCGTCCCCCTACTGGAGCTCGTGAACACGTCCATTCGACTCTTCACGGATCTATCCCACGCGGAGGAGGAACGCCTCGTCGAGGTGATCCCGTCGGGTGGTCGCACCCTGCATGCCGGAATCGATCATGACATGCCGGGGACAGAGCCCCCCGCCGACTGACGCGCGGCGGGTCCACAGTGGGTGCACCGACACGACTCAACCGCGTGAGGCTTCGTACCGGGGGAGGTGCTGTCGTACTGCGGGTAGCCATGACACGTCAGATTGCCCGTGCCGAACCGACGTACGGCCGTGACGCTCATTTGACGCTCCGGGCGCCTGCTGTCCCTCATTCGGGACCCGAAAGCCTCTCTGACCTGCTGCTTTACCGCCTGCGTCCAGGGCAACATGTTTCCGATGACGCACCACGTGGAGTGCGTGGCGATCCTCGAACCGCCCGCAAAGGGCTCCTGACCTGGGGTTTTGTGCGTGCGCACTATGTGCGTTGCGGTCGCTGCACCAGGCCGGCCGACGGCCGCTGGCCCTGGCCGAGCTCACCGTGCTGCACGCCGCCCTGTACGCACTGGCCGCCGGCCGGCGGCCCGGGCGGCGCTGGGTGACCGTCAGTTGGGCGTTGTCCGTGCTGCACCTGGGAATGCTGGAGCACCGCACCCGCCTGGCCACCGCCGACGTCCTGACGCTGCTGCGCGGCAATCTCGCCGCCCTTCCCGGCGGCGCCGGCCGGGGCGCCGGGGTGCCGGCGATCGCCCTCGACCTGGCCGACGGACGCATCGCCCGCCGCCGCGGGACGACCACCCCCTTCGGGGACTACGCCGACACGTTCGCCGACGCCGCCTACTGGACGTGGCTGACGCTTCGCCACGAGCCCAGCCGTACCGTGCGTCTGGCCGCCGTCGCCGCCTGGGCGCTCCCCGTCGTCACCGTCACCGGTCTCGCGCTGCGGCGCGGCACGATGCCCGAGCGGCCACGCCCCGTCCTGCTGCGACCCGCCGCGGCCCTCCAGGTCGTCGTCGCCCTCCGGCGCCTCGCCCGGCGCTGACGGCGCCGTCGCCCATTGCCAGTTGGACAGTATTGCCGAAACTTCGGCATTCATGTGATCCTCGCTCTCATAGGGGCTCGCCTGATCTGGCAGGGCCCTCTTTTTATGCGCGTCCAACTGTCGAATCGGTCCGGTTGGACGGCTGTACGATCGCTCGGAGCGGCAAAGTGCGGAAGCCCGCGCATTCACCGAGTGTCGGGTCTGTTTCACATCGGATCTGTTTCACAGGAGGGCGAACATGGCGAATCCATTCGACAATGAAGACGGGTCCTTTTACGCGCTCGTCAACGACGAGGGCCAGTACTCCCTCTGGCCGACCTTCGCGGATGTGCCCGCCGGCTGGGAGATCGAGTTCGGTGAGAACACCCGGCAGGCGTGCCTCGACTACATCGAGGAGCACTGGACCGACATGCGCCCCAAGAGCCTGATCGAGGAAATGAAGCAGTACGAGCACGCCGAATAGCGGCCCTTCGGGGCGAAGAGTCCTCATGGCAGAGGCGCGTCCGATAACTCAACGGATAAGGAGGTTTCGGAGCCATGATCGGAGGCCCGGGGCCGCAAATGGTGATATCAGGGTTCGGCTCGGATTCCGGGTTGACCCGCCAGAAGATCAAACCAGGCACGGTGCCTCGGATCCTGCCTTATCTCAAGCCCTATCGCTGGGCCGTGGGATTCCTTCTGCTCATCACCGTGGCCGAAGCGGTGATGACGGTGGCGAGCCCCATGCTGTTCAAGGTGCTCATCGACGACGGAATTCTCCCCCGGGACACCGGGATCGTCCTCGCCGTCGCCTTCTCAGTCGCCGGCCTCGCCCTGCTGGAGACGGCGGCGGCGTTCACGCAGAGCCTGTATTCGGCCCGCATCAGTGAGGGGCTGATCTACGACCTGCGGACCGAGGTGTTCGAGCACGTGCAGCGGCAGCCGCTCGCGTTCTTCACCCGGGCGCAGACCGGCGCGCTCGTCAGCCGGCTGAACACGGACGTCGTCGGGGCCCAGCAGGCGCTCACCACACTGCTGTCGACCGTCGTGTCCGGCGTGCTGTCCCTCGTCCTCGTGCTCGGCGCCATGTTCTACCTCTCCTGGGTGATCACCGTCGTCGCCCTGGTGGTCCTGCCCTTCTTCGTCCTGCCCGGCAAGGTCATCGGCCGCCGGATGCAGCGCCTCATGCGGGAGTCGATGGAGCAGAACGCCGAAATGGGCTCCATGATGCACGAGCGCTTCAACGTCGCGGGCGCCCTGCTGGCCAAGCTGTACGGCCGGCCGGACCAGGAAGCGAAGCTGTTCGGCAAGCGGGCCGCACGCGTCCGGGACATCGGCGTGCTGAACTTCGTCTACGGCCGGATGCTCCTCGTCTCCGTCACCCTGCTCGCGACCCTCGCCACCGCCGTCGTGTACGGCGTCGGCGGCACGCTCGCCATCCGGGGCGCCTTCGAGGTCGGCACTCTCGTCGCGCTCGCCGCGCTGCTCACCCGGCTCTTCGGACCCATCAACCAACTGTCCAGCGTGCAGGCGAACGTGATGACCGCGCTCGTCAGCTTCGACCGGCTCTTCGAACTGCTCGACCTCAAGCCGCTCATCGCGGAGAGGCCCGACGCCCACGCGCTGCCCGGTCCGGGCGCGGCCGCCCCCGAGATCGAGTTCGAAGACGTGAGCTTCCGCTACCCGGCCGCCGCCGACGTCTCGCTCGCCTCGCTGGAGTCGATCGCGCTCCCCTCCCAGGTCCGCAAGGACAACGCCCTGACCCTGAAGAACCTGACGTTCAAGGTTCCCGCGGGCAAGCTCACCGCCCTCGTCGGGCCGTCCGGCGCCGGCAAGACGACCCTCACCCACCTGGTGCCCCGGCTCTACGACCCCACCTCGGGAACCGTGCGGATCGACGGTGTCGACGCCCGCGACCTCACCATGGACTCCCTGCGGCAGACCGTCGGCATGGTCACCCAGGACGCCCACCTGTTCCACGACACCCTCCGGGCCAACCTCATGTACGCCCGACCGGAGGCCGGCGAGGACGAGCTGACCGAGGCGTGCAAGTCGGCGCAGATCTGGGACCTGATCTCGTCCCTGCCCGACGGCCTCGACACGATCGTCGGCGACCGCGGCTACCGGCTCTCCGGCGGCGAGAAGCAGCGCATCGCGCTGGCCCGGCTGCTCCTCAAGGCCCCCTCGGTCGTCGTCCTCGACGAGGCCACCGCGCACCTGGACTCGGAGTCCGAAGCCGCCGTCCAGCGGGCGCTGAAGACGGCCCTCGTGGGCCGCACCTCCCTGGTGATCGCCCACCGGCTGTCCACCATCCGCGAGGCCGACCAGATCCTCGTCGTCGAGAACGGCGAGATCCGGGAACAGGGCGTCCACGAGGACCTGCTGCTCGCCGGCGGACTCTACGCCGAGCTGTACCGCACCCAGTTCGCGGCGCCGCCCGCACGGACCCAG
Source organism: Streptomyces sp. NPDC001292 (assembly GCF_042896465.1). Lineage (NCBI taxonomy): Bacteria > Bacillati > Actinomycetota > Actinomycetes > Kitasatosporales > Streptomycetaceae > Streptomyces > Streptomyces sp. NPDC001292. The sequence continues at coordinate 3,811 of NZ_JBIAXG010000093.1, read as the reverse complement.
GAACCCGTCCCGGAGTTCGCGGGCGGACCGGGACCGCAGCACTTCGGCGCCCCGCCGCCGAACGGCATGGGCGGGATGATGCCGCCTCCCGGCGGGCCCGGCGGCCCCGGCGGACCGCCCCCGCTGCAGATCCTGGGCGGCGGCGGCCCCCACGGCGGCCCCCCTCCGCCCCTGCCCGGCTCGGAACCGCCGAGGAGGTGAACGTGTCCTGTAACGCTTCGGCCGCGGCCGAGCTGCGCGAACTGGCCGACGCCGGTCGTCTCCTCACCGAGTACCCGAGAGCGGGCGAGCTGGCGGGCCGGCTCTCGGGCGCGGAACTCCTGAAGGCCGGGCGGCTGCTCGCCCGGCTCGATCCGCAGGAGATCTCCCAGGCCCACCCCGGGGCGCCGCTGGTCACCATCGGCGTCACCGGGCACGGCACCCTCGGGGCCCTGGCCCCGGCCCTCACCGCCCACCTGGCCCGGCACGGCCTGGTGGCACGGACGATACTGGCCGACTTCGACAACTACGTCTTCGAGCTGCTCGACCCGGCCGGCGCACTCAACGCGGCCCGTCCGGACCTCGTCCTGTGCGTCCTGGACCCGTTGATCGTGTTCGACGAGGTACCGGCGCCCTGGCGGCCCGAGGACGTGGAACGCGTCGCGGCCGAGAAGATCGGTCTCGTCGAACGGCTCGCCGCCCGCTTCGCCGAGACATCCGGCACCCTCGTACTGAACACGATGCCGCTGCTGCGCGGGCACACCGCCCAGCTCGTCGATCACCGCTCCCGGGCCCGGCTCGGCGCGGTGTGGCGGCAGGCCAACACCCGGCTGCTGCGGCTGGCCGAGGACAACCCCTCGGTCGTCGTACTGGACCTCGACCCCCTCGTCGCGCACGGCGTGCCGGTCACCGACGAGCGGCTCAGCACCTACGCCAAGGCCCATCTGACCGACGACCTGCTCCTCGCCTACGCCGCCGAAATCGGTCATCTGGCCCGCCAGATGACCGGACAGACGAAGAAATGCCTCGTGCTCGACCTCGACAACACCCTCTGGGGCGGCGTCCTCGGCGACGACGGAATCGAGGGAATCGAGCTCGGCGAGGGCTACCGGGGCGAGGCGTTCCTGGCGTTCCAGAAGGTCGTACGGCAGCTCGGATCGCAAGGCGTCCTCCTCGCGGCCGTCAGCAAGAACGAACCCGAGGCGGTGGCCGGCGCGCTGCGCGAACACCCGCGCATGGCGCTGCGCGAAGAGGACTTCGTCCAGATCATCGCGAACTGGCAGCCCAAGCACGACAACCTGAACCACCTCGCCGACACCCTCGGGCTGAACGTCGACAGCTTCGTCTTCGTCGACGACAGCGCCTTCGAACGCGAACTCGTCCGGAGCGAGCTGCCCGGCGTCACCATCGTCGAGATCGACGGCGAACCGGCGTGGCACCGCAGGAACCTGCTGCGGGACGGCTGGTTCGACGTACGGGAGGTCACCGCCGAGGACCGGATCCGGGCGGCCCGCTACCGGGACGACACCGCACGCAAGAGCTTCCTCGACAGCTTCGACTCGACTGAGGACTACCTGCGCGAACTGGGCGTCCACCTCCGCATCGGGCCGGCGACCGAAGCCGAGACGCCCCGGATCTCCCAACTCACCCTGCGGACCAACCAGTTCAACCTGACCGCCCAGCGCCTCCAGCCCGGCGAGGTGCTGGAACGGACGAAGGACCCCGCCGCGCTCACCCTGGCCGTCCGCGCGGGCGACCGGTTCGGGGACCACGGGCTCGTCGGCGCGATCCTCGCCCGGCGCGACGGCGACCTGCTGCGCATCGACAACTTCCTGCTGAGCTGCCGGGTGTTCTCCCGCTCCATCGAAGAGGCCTGCCTGACCTGGGTACTGCGGCACGCCCGCGCCACCGGCGCCGCCGCCGTGGTCGCCCGCTACCGCGAGACCGCCAAGAACCGGCGCGTCGCCGACTTCTACCCGCGGCACGGCTTCGTCCCGGCCGACGACGAGGGCGACGACGGCGACGAGGGCGGAGGCGACGGCGACAGCGGCGTACGGACCTTCCGGCACGAGCTGCGGCAGATCGAGCCGATGCCGTCGCACATCCGCATCGACGAGACCCCCGAAGGCGACCTGCCATGAACACCCTCGAAGACTTCATCGCCCTCGTCCGGGACGAACTCGCCCTGCCGGTGACCGTCGAGGACGCGGGGCGCGGGCTGCACGAACTCCCCGGCTGGGAGTCCATCCACCTGCTGCGGCTCGTCACCGTCCTGGAGGACAGGACCGGGCGGAGCGTCAGCGTCGTCGACCTGCTCGAGGCGCCCAGCCTGGAATCCATCTACGGCCTCGTGGCGACGGGCTGACGTCGCAGCCGTACTCCGACTTCAACGCACCGAACTCCGAGTGAGGGACTCGCATGTCTCAGGACGACCTTCGCCTGCCCCTGTCCGCGGCTCAGTACGACATCTGGCTCGCGCAGCGCATTGGCGCCCCCAGCCCGGTCTACAACTCCGGTGAGTTCGTGGCGATCGACGGGCCGGTCGACGGGCCGTCGATCGAGACCGCGCTACGGCGGGCCGTCGCCGAGGCCGAAGGGCTGAACGTCCGGATCCTGGAGGACGCCGACGGCCCCCACCAGGTCGTCACGCAGCCCGAATGGTCCCTCACTGTCCTGGACCTGAGCTCGTCACCCGACCCCGAGGCCGAAGCGCACGCCTGGATGCGGGACGAACTCGCCCGCCCGGCGGATCCGACGGCGAGCCCGCTGTTCGCGTACGCGCTGTTCACGCTCTCCGCCGACCGGCACCTCTGGTACCAGCGGTACAACCACGTCGTCATGGACGCCTTCGGCTGGTCGGTGTTCGGACGGCGCGTGGCCGAGCTCTACACCTCGCTCGTCCGCGGCACGCCGTGCGCCGAGCCGAGGTTCGGGTCGATCAGGAACATCCTGGACGAGGAGGAGACGTACCGGGGTTCGGCCGGCCAAGACGCGGACCGCGCCTACTGGACCGGCCGCTTCGCGGACCGGCCGAGCCCCGTCGGTCTCGCCGTCGGCGGCGGGGCGGACGCCGAGTTCCGGCGCGAGACGACCTACCTCGACGCCTCGGCCGCCGAACGCATGCGACGGTCGGCAGGCACGGGCGACGTGAACTGGTCGAACGTCGTCATCGCCGCGGCGGCCGCGTACTTCAGCCGGATGACCGGCACCGGCGACGTCGTGTTCAGCGTGTCCGTGACGGGCCGCGTCACCGCGCTCTCGGGACGCACCCCCGGCACGATGGCCAACATCGTGCCGCTGCGGGTGAGCGTGGACCCGCGAGAGGACATCCTCGCCCTCGCGCGACGAGTGAAGAACGAGCTGCGCGACATCGCGCGTCACCAGCGGTTCCGCGGCGAGGACCTGCGCCGCGAACTCGACTGGCCGACCGGAGGCAAACGGCAGTTCGGACCCCTCGTCAACGTCGTCACCTTCGACGACGACCTCGACTTCGCGGGCTCGAAGGGCACGAGGCACGACGTCTCGATCCCGCCCGTCGAGGAGCTGATGATCACCGTCCGGGGCGGTTCCGCCGACGGCCGGATCCGGATCGACTTCGACGGAGCCGCCTCGTCGGCGGGGAGCGATGATGTCGCGGCCCATCAGAAGGGGTTCGTGGCCTTCCTCGAAGCTGTCGCCGCTGAACCGCTGGCGCCTGTGGGGCAGTTGGACGCCCTTACGGAGGGCGGGCGGCGTGTGGTCGTGGAGGAGTGGAACGACACCGCCGAGCAGCTTCCTGCCGTGACCCTGCCGGAGTTGTTCGCGGCGCAGGTGGTGCGGACGCCGGAGCGGG
>NZ_JBIAXG010000092.1:0-11531 GCF_042896465.1 Streptomyces sp. NPDC001292 | reverse complement strand
AAACCACCACACCCTTCGGCAGCCCCGTCGAACCCGACGTATAAATCACATACGCCGGATGTGCAATTGACCCCACCACCCCAGGAGCAGAGGAATCCAGCCCCGCCAACTCCCCAGAAACCTCAGGGGAATCAAGCACCACAGACGGCACGTCCTCCGCGATCACGTCCTCAAACGCCTTGACCGTCACCACAGCCGCCGCACCGGCATCGCCCAGCATGAAGGCGATCCGCTCCACCGGAAGCTCCGGATCCACCGGCAGATACGCAGCCCCCGCCTTCAACACACCCCACAACGCCACCACCAGATCCACACCGCGCTCCAACGCGACCCCCACCACCGACTCCGGCCCCACACCACAGCCGATCAGCAACCGGGCCAACCGATTCGCCCGCGCATCCAACTCCGCGTACGACAGCGACACATCACCCGCGACCACCGCCACCGCATCCGGCGTCCGCGCCACCTGCGACTCCAGCAACCCCACCAACGACACATCCGGCACCTCAGCAGCCGTGTCGTTCCACTCCACCAACACCCGACGCCGCTCGACCTCACCCAGCACATCCACCTCCCTGACGGAGTCGTCGGGAGATGCCGCGGTGAGCCAGTTCAGGACCTGCTGGAAACGTCGGGAGACGTCCTCCACGGCGTCCCTGGTGTGGAGATCGGGGTTGGCGCCGAACGCGATCTGGATGCTGCCGTCGGCCGAGCGGTCGTAGACGTCGATCCCCAGGTCGTCGATCGGTCCCGGGACGACGTTGCGGACGGTGGTGACGCAGTCCCCGAACTGCAGCGGGTAGGCGAAGGACATGACGTTGATGTAGAGGGCGCACAGGGGCGCGCTGTCGATCAGGTTGAGGTCGCGGTGCATGTCCTCGTAGCGGTACCGCTGGTGGCGCAGTCCGTCGCGGATCTTCCTCGACGCCTGTCGGACGAGGTCCTGGACGCGGGTGTCCGGTGCGATCGTGAGCCGGATCGGGAGGAGGTTCGCCGTGAGGCCGGGGACCCGGAGTTCCCGCTTGCCCACCCGGCCCAGGACGGGGACGGCGACGGCGACGTCCCGTGCGCCGGTCATGCGGTGCTGGTACAGGGCGGCCGCCGTGATCATCAGTCCGGCGAGGCTGGTCTTCAGCCGCCGTGCGGAAGCCTTGAGGACGGTGGCCTCTCCGGCGCCGAATTCCTCGGTGTGCCGTATGGGGGCGTCGGGCAGGTCGCGGAACCGGTGGCCGCCCTGACCGGTCTCCTCGGGAAAGCCGGCCAGGGTGTCGAGCCAGAAGGCGCGGTCCTCTTGGAACTCCTCCGAGTCGCGGTACGCGCGGTCCGCGTCCATCAGCAGGGACAGTGGTTCCAGCGCTTCGCCCGTGGGCTCACGGTCCTCCAGGAGCGCCGAGTAGATCTCCTGCAGCCGGCCGGAGAGGACCACTCCGCTGTAGCCGTCGAAGACGAGGTGGTGCGAGCGCTGGTACCAGACGACGTGGTCCTCGGCGAGCCGGAACACGGCCTGTACGAAGAGCGGCCCGGTGGTGAGGTCCACCGGGCTGCGTGCGTCCTGCTGCATCCACTGCTCGGCCGCAGCGCCGGGATCGGGTTCGCCGGTGAGGTCGACGACACGGATCGGGTGGTCGTGCGAGATCGCGAGGTACTGGTGGGGAACGCCGGAGTCCACGTGGAAGCGGAGGTGGTAGGTCTGGGCCTCGTCGAGCGTGCGGCGCATCGCCTCGACGAAGAGGTCGAGGTCGAGGGCCCCGTGGATGTCGACGCGCTCCGCGATGTTGTAGATCGGGTTGTCCGGAGCCAGCTGCTGCGCATTCCAGATGCCTAGCTGGGACGCCGTCAATTCGCAGAGCTCGCCCTCGGATGCGGCCATTACCGCCCACCCCCATGATTCGGTATTGCGACCTGGCAGTTCACGATCCGTGCTGCGTGTGCGTCTGGATCCGGTACGCGGCTGGACGGTCCAGATCCCAGAATGGGCGCCGGCCAAGCCGACGCCCCCGGGGAGAGTTGTGAGATGGCCTATTTCTCCATGGCCTCGATCAAGCTCTTCGGCCGCATGTCGGTCCAGGACTTCTCGATGTAGTCAAGGCATTCCTGGCGGCCTGCCTCACCGAATACCTTCTGCCAGCCGTCGGGTACGTCCACGAAGACCGGCCAGAGCGAATGCTGGCCTTCGTCGTTGACCAGGACCAGATAGCTGGCGTCGGGATCGTCGAACGGATTCGTCACTGCACCGTCCCCTTCTCGAGTGAATGATGTGGATCGCAACGCTAAGGGGTGCTGTCGGCACCATTCCGGTCGGTCCGCCGAGTTCCTGGTTGCCGGACCTCACTATGCATCAGCCCTCTGCGGGCGTCCAACGGCGATCGGCAATGCTTCGACGCGCGTTCAACAATGGCGTGACCAATGGGTGTTCAAGTGTGTCGATGCGCCAGTTGAACATGTTGAACACGCAGGTGGTCGGCTTCTTCGGGGGCCGGCACCGTGCCGTCGCAACTTGACGGCCGTCCGCGCAGCGTGCCACCGTGCCAGGCCTATTCGGGGATCGCAACGGTCTTTGCCCGCGGTGCATTCGCCGTAACCGCTGAGTATCCGGTCTCGAAAAAATTCGAGCAATTCCTGTGAGGTATCCGCATGCACAGCGTGTCGGCCCAGCACCCTCCGCAGATCAACCTGGTGGATCCCGAGCTGTACGCGCACGGCGATCCGTTCGAGCAGTGGCGCTGGCTTCGGGCCAATGCCCCCGTGTACTGGCATCCTCCCACCGAACTGCCCGGCTTCTGGGCGCTCACCAGGTACGAGGACGTGCGGACGGCATACCGTGACGCGGAGACGTTCAGTTCGGCGCGGGGAATTCTTCTGCGTCCGGCGGAACACGGCGAGGATCCGGGTGGTGGACGTACGCTGGCGCTGACGGATCCGCCGCGTCACCGTCAGCTCAGGGGGCTGGTCGACGAGTGGTTCGCACTCAGGTCGGTCCGTGGTTTCGAACCCGAGATGGGCGAGGTCACCCGCCGGGTCGTGGACGACGCCCTGGAGCGCGGGTCATGTGATTTCGTGGCGGACATCGCCGCACGTGTGCCGCTGTATGTGATCTGCCGAATGATGGGCGTGCCGAGTTCCGACTGGGATCACCTGTTCAAGTTGACCAGTCAGGCTTTCGGTGCCGGCGATCCGCTGACCCAGAGGTTCGCCCACCTGGACATCATGGGCTACTTCGAGGAACTCCAGGCAGCCAAGGCGGCGAATCCCTCGGACGACCTGGTAAGCATTCTGGCGACGGCCGTCGTCGATGGTGTTCCCCTGTCGCCGGAAGACATCATTCTGAACTGCGACAACCTGCTGGTCGGCGGCACCGAGAACACGCGTATCGCCGCGGCCGGCGGAATGCTGGCTTTCCTGGAGCATCCCGACCAGTGGGCCGCACTGGCGAAGGAGCCCGACCTCCTGCCGTCAGCGGTGGAGGAGGTGCTCCGCTGGACCTCCACGGCCACGCACATCATGCGTACCGCGGTGCGGCCGATCGAGATACACGGTCCCCGGATTGAGGCCGGTGACTGTGTGACGTTCTGGCTGCCTTCCGCCAACCGTGACGAGTCCGTCTTCACCGATCCCGACCAGTTCGACATCCGTCGTAAACCGAACCGGCATCTGGCCCTGGGATTCGGTGAGCACTTCTGCCTGGGCAGCGTGCTGGCCCGCGCCGAGCTCCGCCTCCTTTACCACGAGCTTCTGCACAGGTCCATTCGTATCGAACTCGACGGCACCCCCACCCGGTTGACGTCGATCGTCGTCAACGGCCCCGAGTATCTGCCGGTCCGGCTGACCGCCGCCGCGGCCTAGCGCCGACGCCGGCGCCGGCACCGGAGAACCCGAGAGCGAGGAAGCTTTTCGTGTCCATGATGGGCGGCCCGGCACTGGGCCTGATGCGTCCGCGGCTCGATGAGGAAGGGGTCACCCGGCAGAGGATCAAGCCGGGCACGGTGCGGCGCATCGTGCCGTACGCCCTGCGATACCGCTGGTCCCTGATCCTGCTCGCGGTGACGACCGCTCTGGACGCGGCGATCGCCGCGGCGAGTCCGCTGATCCTCAAGATGCTCATCGACGACGGCATCCTGCCCGGGAAGCTCTCGGTCGTCGTGTGGCTGTCCGTGACCATCGCCGCCCTGGCCCTGGTGAACGCGCTGGCGTCGTACGTCCAGGCCTACTCCTCGGGCCGGGTCGGGGAGGGGCTGGTGTACGAGCTGCGTACCGCGCTGTTCGAGCATCTGCTGCGGCAGCCGATCGCGTTCTTCACCCGGGCCCAGACCGGCTCTCTGATCAGCCGGGTCAGCACCGACATCAACGGGGCCCGGCAGGCCGTCACGACGCTGCTGTCGCAGGCGGTTTCGGCCGCGCTGACCCTAGTCCTGGTGATCAGCGCGATGTTCTATCTCTCCTGGCAGATCACCCTCGCCTCGCTCGTCCTGTTTCCGCTGCTCCTCCTGCCCGGCAGGATGATCGGAAGGGCTCTGCAACGGCTCACCCGGGAAGGCATGCAGATCGACGCCCGGATGGGCTCGATGGCGGACGAGCGGTTCAACGTGTCCGGGGCCATGCTGGTGAAGCTCTACGGGCGGCCGGCGGAGGAGGCCGCCCAGTTCGCGAAGGCGGCGGCCCGCAGACGGGACCTCACGATCGCCGAGAGCGTCTACGCCCGGATGTTCATCATCGGCATCACGGTCCTGACGTCGCTCACCACGGCACTGGTGTACGGGCTCGGCGGCAGTCTCGCCATCGATGGCGTTCTCGAACTCGGCACGCTGGTGGCGATGCTCACCCTGCTGCTGAGGCTCTACAGCCCGGTGAGTCAGCTGGCTTCCATGCAGGTGGAGGTGATGACGGCACTGGTCAGCTTCGACCGGGTCTTCGAGGTGATGGACCTGAAGCCGCTGATCGAGGAACGCCCCGGCGCCGTGGCCCTGCCCGCCGCCGAGTCCGGCGCGCCGGCCGCTCCCGACATCGAGTTCTCCGGGGTGTCCTTCCGCTACCCGTCCGCCGCGGACGTCTCGCTGGCCTCCCTGGAGGCGATTTCGGTTCCGCAGCCGGAACGGGCCGACGGCGCGTGGATCCTGGACGACCTGAACTTCGTCGCGCCGGCGGGGAAGCTGACGGCGCTGGTCGGCCCGTCCGGGGCCGGTAAGACCACGATCACCCAGCTGGTGCCCAGGATGTACGACCCGGACGCGGGCGCCGTACGCGTCGGCGGACACGACATCCGGGACCTGACCCTCGAGTCGCTGCGGGACACGGTGGGTGTGGTCACTCAGGACGCCCATCTGTTCCATGACACCATCCGCGCGAACCTGTTGTACGCCCGTCCCGAGGCCACCGAGCAGGACCTGGTCGAGGCGTGCATGTCGGCACGGATCTGGGACACCATCTCCTCCCTCTCGGAGGGTCTCGACACAGTGGTGGGCGACCGGGGCTACCGCCTCTCCGGTGGCGAGAAGCAGCGCATCGCCCTGGCCAGGCTGCTACTCAAGTCGCCGCCGGTCGTCGTCCTCGACGAGGCGACCGCGCACCTGGACTCGGAGTCCGAGGCCGCCATCCAACGGGCCCTCAAGGCCGCGCTGGCCGACCGGACCTCGCTTGTGATCGCGCACCGGCTCTCAACCATCCGGGACGCGGACCAGATCCTCGTCGTCGAGGCGGGCCGGATCCGCGAACGCGGAACCCATGAGGAACTGCTGGCCCTGAACGGGCTTTACGCGGAGCTGTACCGGACGCAGTTCGCCCTGCAGGAGAACACCGGCGAGGAGGTCGGTTCCGCGGCCGGTGCCCCGGGCCCGGCCTGAGCCAACGGCAGCCGGCGGCTCGCCGAACAGCGTTTGCTAGTGTCCCCCAGGCGACCGACCGCGCCTGGGGACGCGCGACCGGCCAGGGGGAGGGCCAGCATCGATGACCACAGCGGAACCCGACAGCCCTTCGACAGCCGATTTAGCGGCCGGCTCAACAGCCGACTCAGCCGCCGGCTCAACAGCCGACGCCCGGGACGGCGTACTCCCTGTCGGGCGTGAGGGCCACGGCACGCCCGCCGGGAACGCGCCCGCCGGAGCCGGGCGGCTGCTGCGGGATCCGGTGACGATCGCTGTGGTCACCGCGGGGCTGCTGCACCTGCTGTGGTTCCGGTTCGTCGCCAACAGCGGCGGTGACATCGCGAGCCAGGACGCATGGGCCGGTTTCGTCGGACGGCACCCCGGTTCCGCGTACGACTTCGCCTGGTACGGCGGGATCCACCCGATGTCGTACAGCGTCGTCTCGACGTATGTGATGGCGGCGTTCGGTGTGCGGACGACGACGGTGATCGCCGGGACGCTCTCCGCGGGCCTGCTGGCGTTCGTCCTCACCCGCTGCGCCGGAGTGCGCCGTCCGCTGCTGCCGGTCCTGTGGGGTGCCGTGGCACTGGCCTGCAACGCCGCCTCCGGCCGCTCCACATTCGGTCTCGGGCTGCTGTTCGGGCTCGCGACGGTGGCCGTGGTGTTCCACCGGGAGAGCGACGACCGGGCCGACTCTCCGGCCCGGCGAGGGCGCCTGCGGGGCGCGGCCGTGGTCCTGTTCTCGCTGCTGGCCACGGCCGCGAGTCCGGTGGCCGGGCTGTTCCTGGGGGTCGTCGGTGCCGCGCTGTTCCTGCGCGGGCGCCGGGCCGCCGCCTGTGCGGTGGCGCTGCCGCCGGTCGTCGTGGTCGGCGCGTCGGCTTTGCTGTTCCCGTTCGAGGGGATACAGCCCCTGGCACTGGGCACGGTGGCGCAGCCCCTCATGTACACGGTGGCCGTCCTGCTGACGGCGCCGCGGCGGTGGCGCACCGTGCGGGCCGGCGCGGCCGTCTACGCCGTCGGTGCGGCCGTGACCTGGCTGGTTCCCTCGCCAGTGGGCAGCAATGTGGAACGGCTGGTGCTGCTCTTCGGCGGTACGGCGCTGCTGGCCGCGGCCGGCGAGCACCACACCGGCGGACGGACGCTGCGGCTGCTGCGGCTGTCGGTGGCCGGGTTGGCCCTGGCCGGGCTGGTCACCTGGACGTTCCACAAGACGGTGTCGGACATCAGGCTCACCACTCCCGACACGGCGTGGGCGAGCGGGCTCCCGCCCCTCGTCGAGCAGCTGCGGCGCGCTCACGCGGAACGGGGCCGGGTCGAGGTGGTGCCCCCGCGCAGCCACAGGGAGGCGTCGGCGCTCGCGCCGTACGTGAACCTCGCCCGTGGCTGGAACCGTCAGGCCGACATGAAGCGCAACGGACTCTTCTACGACGGCACACTCGATGCCGCCAACTACCGTGCCTGGCTGAACCGTTGGGCGGTGCGCTACGTGGTGCTGCCGACACGGGGCCGGCCCGACATAGGGGCGGAGGAGGAGACGGAACTAGTCTCGGCGGGGCTCCCCTATCTGAGCGAGGTCTGGTCGGACGCCGACTGGAAGCTGTTCCGGGTGAAGGACCCGACGCCGCTCGCGGGGCCTTCCGCGTCCGTCATACGTGCCGGTGAGAGCGGGACGGTGCTGTCCGTCCGGTCGGCAGGGCAGGTGCTGGTCCGGATTCAGTGGTCGCCCTGGCTCGCTCTGGTCGACGCGGACGGCAGGCGCGTGAGGGGGCCTTCGTCGCGCGACGGCTGCCTGGCCGAGGCGGACGGCTGGACCCGGCTGACGGCTCCGGAACCCGGTGTCTACCGGATCGCCGCGCCGTACGGTCTGTCACGCGGAACTCCGTGTTCGAAATGAATGCCGAGCAGTTGATCAGGGATATTGCCCGGTGCCATAGTTGGCCGCGAGGAAATGTTATGTGCAGCTAGTAGCTAGCAACTGGCAACTGGCAACTGGCAACTGGCAACTGGCCATAGACAGCAGGAAACTGGCACATGGCAACTCGAACCGGCAACTGCATCGCTTTTTTGACGGCTGGACGAAGAGAAATGCGGGGTGCGTCGAATGCCTTACGTGAATACCAACGGTATCCGGGTTTCCTACGAACGGTCCGGCCACGGAGAGCCGGTGCTCCTCATCATGGGATCGGCGGCGGCGGGCCACGTCTGGACGGTGAACCAGACACCCGCGCTGAATGCGGCGGGGTACGAAACAGTCACCTTCGACAACCGGGGTACCGGGAACTCGGACGCGCCTGTCGGGAAATACTCGCTCGCCGACCTCGTCGCCGACACCAGGGGCCTGGTCGAGGCGCTCGACCTCGCGCCCTGCCGCGTCGTGGGCGCCTCGATGGGTGCGATGGTCGCCCAGCAGCTGGCACTGGAGTCCCCGGAACTGGTGCGGTCCGCGGTGCTGATCGCCACCAGGTCGCGGTCGGACGCCGTCCGGCGGGCATGGTCGGCGGCCGACCGGACGCTCCTAGAGAGCGGCGTGGAGTTGCCTCCCCGCTACGCGGCCCTCCGTTCGGTGGTGGAGATGCTGTCGCCCAGGACGCTGAACGACGACGCGAAGGCCGCCATGTGGCTGGAGATCTTCGAGTTGTCCGGCGGCAGCAGTGAGAAGTCCGGCGGCCAGACCTGGGTGAACACCGACGAGGACCGCCGGGAGTCCCTTCGGGGAATCGAGGTCCCGTGCCGGGTCATCGCTTTCACCGACGACCTGATCACTCCCCCGCATCTCGCCGTCGAGGTCGCCGACGCCATCCCGGACTGCGACTACGTCGAAGTGCCCGACTGCGGCCACATGGGATATCTGGAGAGCCCGGAGACGGTAAACTCCGCGATCATTGAATTTCTCGACAAGCACTGACAGAAGGACAAGCACCGACAGAAGTGCGAGACGGGGCCACCCGGGCGAGCCGTTCCCGCCCCGAGTGACCCCGCCGGCCGTGTCCAGCCCTACGGAGTTGTCAACAACGGCATCAGATCATGACGGTCATCCGGTCACGGATTCGCCGATGAAACCCATGCGCTCGTCGAGTTCCTGCGCGAACTCCAGCCACGTCTGGGCGTACTGCCGCGCCAGATCCACGACCAGAGCGCTGCAGTGCGGCGGCACCGCGGCGGTCAGCTGCCCCCACTTCTGCGGCCCCACGGCGTTGTTCTGCAGCAGACGCAGAAGCTGCCGTCCCTCTTCCTTGTGGCGCAGCGACGGGTCCTTCAGCAGTTTGTCCAGGACGTAACCCGGATCCGGCTGGATGAGCCGCGCCAGCCGCTCCCGTCTCGGCCTGGCCCCCTGGTCCGACGCCCTGTCGTCGCCACGGGGCTCGGGCGCGGCGCTCTTCTCCGGGATGGGCGGCTCGCCCGCCTGAAGCCGCTTGCGGACGTCACCGGCCGTCGCCGGCGAGATCCCCGCGATCCGGGCGACCTCCCGCAACGAGGCCTCCGGATTCTGGATGATCGCCTCCGCCGCCCGGCGTCGGCCTTCGGCACTGTTCACCGGCCGCACCTTCCCGTCTCGGCCGACTCGCGCGTTCAACTGCTCCCCGGCGTCAGTTGAACGCCTCCGGATCGCCGCCACGGCCTTCGCCCCCAGCCCGGAAACGCGCGCGATCGCACGGTCGGACATGTGCGGATGTGTGGAAACGATCCGGCCGGCGGCGGCCTGACGGTCCGCCAGCGACAACGGGAGCCCATGCTCCACGTTCGCCTTGACCGCATGGAGGAAGGCGTCTTCCACGGTGCCGTCGAAGAACACGGCCCTGATCGTCTCGTCGCCTCTTAGCATGGCGGCCAGCAATCGGTGTGTCCCGTCGATCACTTGCATGTTTCGCCGGTTGACGAGGATAGGCGGAAGCGGCGCCTCCACTTCCACCAGCCTCGCTATATGCTCTCTGCTATGTCCTTCCGTGCGTGGAGAGTTGCCGGGCCGCAGAGAAGAAATCGGCACAGAAACGAAGTTCTGCTCACGGTCCTCCTCAAGAACCGTGGATTCCCGCCTCAGGCCGGCGACAGCCCCGCCCCGCGAAGCATCAGGTAAGACAGTGTCCAGTTCAACCAATTCGATTACCCCCAGCTCGAAACGTTGCCGCTCAGAGTTGCTTGTCACTGCCGCTCACGAGTTTCGGTGTAAATCAAACACACGATCGCCTTTTGCGTCATCCCCTGTCGGGCATCTCTCGCAGCCGCCGGTGTCAATCCCCTCGCAGTGTGGAGACGATCGATGCGGCCAGTCCCTCGGCGAGGGTGGCTCGGTAGTCACGTTCGTAGTCGATCGGGCTCTTGAAACCGCACACACTGTGCAGCCGCCTGGTGTTGCAGAAGTCGGTGATCCAGGTGGCGATCTTGATGCGTGTCTCGGTGCGGGTGCGGAAGGTGTGCCGGTGGACGTACTCGACCTTGAGCACGCTGTTGAACGCCTCGCTCACGGCGTTAACGAAGCAAGATCCGACTCTGCCCATCGGCTGCACGATGCCCAGCTTGCGGCAGGCCCGCTTGAACTTCCGGGAGCGGTGTTCGCTGCCCCTGCCGGTGTGCGTGATCACGCCGCGGACGTCGCCGCCCCGGGTGGCCGCGGCCATGTTGAGTGAGGCCACCACAGCCCGGCGTCGTGCCGGGCGCCCATCGCGTAGCCGAGCAGCCGACGGGAGAACAGATCGATCACCGTTGCCAGGTAGAACTTGCCCTCGCCGGTGTCGATCTCGGTCATGTCGCCTGCCCAGACGAGGTCCGGTTCCTCGGCGGTGAAGTCCCGGCGGACGAAGTCCGGGGCGGCCGGCCGCCTGCCCGGCCTGGTCAGCGACCGGCGGCGCTTGACCTTCCGGCCCGCCAGCCCGAGCTCGGCCATCAGCTTCGCGACGGTGTTCACCGACACCCGCCAGCCCCGGCGCACCAGCTCGATGAACACCTTCGGCGAGCCGTAGGTGCCCTCGAGGCGTGGAAGATCTCCTCGATTTCCTCCGCCAGGTGCTGCCGGCGCATCTCCCGTCCGGTCGGCGGCCGGTCGCGCCACTCGTAGTACCACGACTCCGACACCCCCAGAGCCCGGCAGGCGACGCGATGCGGTATGCCCTCCTCGGCCTTGCAGCTGCTGATCACCCCGACCGCAACGGCCGGGTCCGCCTCAGCTACTTCACCCACAAGGCCACGAATCGCTTGCACACATCACGCTCCATCTCCAGCTCGCGGATGCGCTTGTCCTTCTCCCTGGCCTCGGCCCGCAGCCGCTCCAGCTCCGCCCGCTCACTCTCCCGCAGCCGGCCAGCAGACGGCTCGGCCACCGGCCGGTCCGGCGACGGCGACCCGTTGCGCCTCGCTCGCGAGACCCAGCTGTGCAGCGTCCCGGGATGGATGCCCAGATCCTCGGCCACCTCCGGAGTCGGCTTCCCGGTCTCCGTCACGATCCGTACCGCCCCCTCACGGAACTCGGCGTCGTAGCTGCGCTTCCTGGATGCCATGACCCCCAACTATCCCTCCGGTCACGGTCTCCACAGTAGGAGGGGAGGTGCAGTCACATCAACGACAGACAACGTTGATCGTCACCCTAGTGCAGTGCCGCATTGATCTTGCGGGGGTATGTGCCTCGCCGTCAGCGGCGACGCGGGCTGCTGACGGCGGCCGGTGATGCGTCAGTTCTTG
>NZ_JBIAXG010000091.1:0-11700 GCF_042896465.1 Streptomyces sp. NPDC001292 | reverse complement strand
CGTGGGCAGGGTCGGCGTCCGCGCGGCCGGAAGCGCGGGGCTGGGCGCGGTCAGGATGGCCGGCGGTGCGACGACCGGGGTGACCAGGGCAGGACCGCGTGCTGCGGGCCGCACCGGTTTGGGGTGTCGGCAGACACGCTGCATGCCCGCCACGGTCGGCTGTGCCCTGTCACCCAAGGGCGTTGCGCAGCCGTGCGATGGCCCGCTCGAGGCGGTCGAGAAACGTGATCGCCGCAGGTGGACCGCCGGGCGGGGCGGTGTTTCACGAGTGAACGCCTATGAAACACAGCCCACCCGACAACAGTGCCGCTACCGGGGCCTCTGTATGGAGAACTCGTTGCCGTCGGGGTCGAGCATCAGCACCCGGCCGCTGTCGCCCTCGCCGGTGTCGGTGCGCGTCGCACCGAGCGAGATCAGGCGGTCGACCTCCGCCTCCCAGTCGGCGTCGGCGGGGAGCGCCAGTTCGAAGTACACCCTGTTCGTGCCCGTCTTCGGCGCCACCGGAGGACCACCCCATGTGATCTTCATGCCGCCGCTCGGCGATTGGATCGCAGTCTCCTGGTCCTGGTCCCAGACCAGCGGCCACCGCAGCGCCTCGCTCCAGAAGTAACCGACCTCCTGCGTACCGTCGCAGGCCAGCGCTCCGATGAAGCCGGTGTCGGCGAGGAACTTGTTGCCCGCCTCGATGACGCAGAACTCGTTGCCGTCTGGATCAGCGAGCACCACATGCCCCTCTTCGGGGAGTTGGCCCACGTCGATGTGCTTCCCGCCGAATTCCAGCGCCCTGGCCACCGTCTGCCGCTGATCCTCCGGGGAGGTGCTCGTCAGGTCGAAGTGTGCCCGGTTCTGGCCGATCTTCGGCTCCTGGCTCGGCAGGAAACGGATGCGGAACCCGGCGGTATCAGGGGGCAGTATCGCGACGTCGTCGTCCGGGCCGTCGGCCAACTCCCAGCCCAGGACACCGGACCAGAACCGCGCCAGGTCCGGCGGCCGGGTCACATTGAAACAGATCGCGAACAGTTGACTGGTCATACCCCGTGCGTCTCCGATCCACTGACGGTCGATACGGCGCCTCGCCCTCACCGCGAGCGCAGCCTAGGGGTGGCCGTGCGGCACCCGCATCCGAGTTTCCGGAGGAGTCCGGTCACGCGCCGGACCTGCCGGGACCGTTCAGCACCTGACCCGACGAGGGCGGGCAGGAATCCGACGGCGTGAGGGAACCAGGACGCCGAGAGACCCACCTTGTCGGCCGCCCAACATGACGATCGTGCGGACCGAACCGTCGTCCACAGCACCGGATGGGCCAGTCCGTCACGCTGGGGCGGCAGTTGGTTCGCCCTCGGGGGTGCACGGCGCGGGCGGCCTGCCGGACTGTGGGGCGCCATGTGCCGGTACCGCGAGGTCCAGTGCCCGACCTGGTAGTGATCGAGTCCGACCTGGCTCTTGGCGTCGCGAATGCATTCCTCGACGCTCCAGCGGATGCCGGCCACGCGGACCAGCTCCGACAGCGGCACCGAGGTCGGTGACCAGCACAGGTAGAAGGCGAATCCACCGGTGGACCGGTTACGGCGGGCGAGCAGGTGGCGGACGGCGCCCGCCCCGGGCACTTCCTGTCGAAGGCATAGCTGCGGGTGACGCAGACGGCGTCGACGGTGTCGTCCTCCGCCTTCACCAGCCGACGCGGTCGGCGTCATCACGGGCGACCTGACCCTCGCCACCACCTTGCGGCCCGACGGACGTGCCGGTCAGCCGGTCAGCCCAGCCGGTGTGGCGGTGTGGCGGTGCGGTGGGAGCGGGTCAGGGCCAGCCGGCCGAGGACCGCGGCGATCAGCCCCAGCACCAGGGCCAGGGTGCCGCCGACTACTCCGTTGCCGGTGCCGGGACCTCCGTCGGCGACGGCCAGATTCAGCGCGCCGACGACCAGGCCGAACAGCCCTGCCACCATGGCCACGATGGCCCTGCTTCGCCTGTTGCCGGCGCCGGCACGACCGGCGGAGCGGGCCAGAGCCAGCCCACCGATGACCACGCCGGCCAACGCCACCAGTGCGGCCGTGCCGCCCACGAGTCGCCCGGTGGTCACGCTGTAAACCGCGGCCAACTGGGCCGAGCCATGCGCTGCCGCCGGCGCGGCAAGCACAAATGGGACTGACATGAGGTGCTCCTCCTACGACTGGACGTCCCCCGATCATGTCTGCCGGACCCACATCCGGTCGTCCGGCGGGCGCAGGCAATTCGCGCTGCCGCCGATGCCGCATCCGGCTACCGCGGACGCTGCGGGAGCCGCGAAGGTACCGCGTGTGCGGTACCCGGCCGATCACCGGCGCGCAGGGGTCGGCTGCGCTCGTCCGAGCGCGGTCCCCATCCCTCTTACATCCCGCACACGCGCCTGGGAAGCTCCCCCGCCAGGCGTGGCCGGCCCGCTCTCCGCTCACCCTTCCCGGCTCCTGTGCGCCCCCATCCCACAGCCCCACGCGATCTTTCGTGCCCGCTGAGTAACAACTTTGTCATCCCAGGATGTTGACGAAGCAAAGTTCTGGGGCCAATGTTGCTGTTCGCTTGCCGCTTACACCTAACCTCACCCCCGGGGGTCCATGTGTGTGACCTGCACGATCAGCATGAGCACGAGCACGAACCTCTGAACGCGAGCGGCCCCGCACTCAGCAGACGTCGCATCATGCAGCTCCTCGGCGCCGCCGGCGTGACAGCCGCCGCGATGACCGCGGAGGCCGACCCCGCGATGGCAGCCGCCGCGGACGACAGCCCGGCCGCCGGCTACCGCGCCCCCACGGGCCTCGCCCAGGACAGCCCCGCCAAGACCTCCGCGCTCGCCTGGATCACCGACAACGCCGACCAAGTCACCGGGCTCAACTCCGAGATATGGGAGAACTCCGAACTCTCGCTGCGCGAGTGGAAGTCCTCGCTCGCCGAGGCGGCGTTCCTGGAGAAGGCCGGATTCCGCGTCGAGTTCGGCACCGCGGGCTTCCCGACCGCGTTCACCGCGACCTTCACCTCCGGCAGCGGCGGACCCGTGCTCGGCTTCAGCGGCGAGTACGACGCGCTGCCCGGCCTCTCGCAGAACAAGGGCGTCGGCCACCACGACCCGCGCGAGTACGTCCACGACCCCTTCGCGCCCAGCTATGGCCCCGGTCACGGCTGCGGGCACAGCGCGCTCGGCACGGCCGCGGCCGCCGCGGCGGCCGCCGTCGCGCAGGCGGCGAAGAAGCACAAGCTCCCGGTGACCGTGAAGTTCTTCGGCTCGACGGCCGAGGAGACGCTGATCGGCAAGACCTACGCCGTCAGCAAGGGCGTGTACGACGGCCTGGACGCCTTCCTCGACTGGCACCCGTCGACCGCCAACGCCACCGGGTGGGGCTCCACCACCGCGATGACCGCCGTCACCTTCACCTTCCTCGGCGTCGCGGGCCATGGCGGCACCCCGCTGGGCAACAAGAGCGCGCTGGACGCGGCCGTGATGATGGCGACCATGTCGGAGTTCCTGCGCGAGGAGAACCTGGCCCCCTCGGGACGGCTCCACTGGGTGATCAACAACGGCGGCGACATCCCCAACGTCACCCCTGAGATAGCCGAGATCTCCTACTACGTCCGCGAGGGCAGCCCCGCGCGCGTGCAGGTGCTCCTGGACAAGGTCATCGCGGTCTCCGAGGCCGCGGCCAAGGCCAGCCAGACCAGCGTGCGCCACCGCATCACCTCGGCCTGCTGGAACCAGCTGCCCTCCAAGTCGTTCGCGGAGCTGCTGCACGAGAACATGCGGCAGATCGGGCCGCCCCAGTTCACCGACGAAGCGCACAAGCTCGCGAAGGATCTCCAAGCGTCCCTGGGGCTGCCGCAGAAGGGCATGCACGACGCGATAGGCGACCTCACTCCGCCCAACCCGGCCTTCCTGGGCGGCGGTTCCACGGACGTCGCCGACATCAGCTGGAACGTGCCGACCGTCTCGATGGGCGCGGCGCTCGCCCCCATCGGCACCAAGATGCACACCTGGTCCACCGCGGCCTGTGCCGCCGCAGCCCCCGGCCAGGCCGCCGTGCTCGCGGCCGCGCGCTATCTGGCGGCCACCGCCGTCGACCTCGTCACCCAGCCTGACCGGCTCAAGGCGATCAAGGACGAGTTCAAGGAGCGTACGCGCGGGGTGCAGTGGAAGACGGCACTGCCCGACGGGTACGAGCCGCCGATGTACGAGCCCCCGGAGTGGTTCCTGAAGAAGACCGGCCAGAAATGGCCCCCGAAGAACATCACCTGGCCGCCCCAGCGGGTCGTCTCCCAGGAGAAGTTCTCCTCCCTGGGCCCGGACCTCGCCCCCCAGAAATAGGAGGCCGTGCCCGAGAGCTGAGCTGTGGTGCGGGGCGGGCCGACAGGGAGTCGGCCCGCCCCGCACAACCTCATCGGCGTCCCGCCGCGTACCGGCATCCTGCTCCTGGCCTTCGCCGCCGGCCGTCTCGCCGTCCGCACCAGTTGCCGGACCCTCGGCTCGGCCGCTGCGCCGCCTTGGGTCGGCGAGTGCCTCGATCGTGTCCGCGTCGTACGCCCACAGCGCCCTGCCCCTAACCCTGCCCGGGCGGGCGCCGCGCCGTGGACGCGTGACGACTTGGCGGCCCCGGGTTCGCCGACCTGCCTGGCCTCCTCGGACCTGTACGTCTTCACCCCCTCCCGCCGCATCCGCCAGGCAATCGGTGACTGACAATCCACCCCATGAAGGCTCCGTTTGCACCATGAACGGAGCCTTCTTCGCACGTGCGCCTGCGCGCCGCCGTCGCCGGCCGGAGAAGGCGTCACCAGAGCCGGACAGGCGCAACGGAGATCCCTCAGAAATGAGCACATGCGGGGAGCGGTTGAGGCCCCGCGTCGCTGGTCGGTGAGGATCGTGACCGGGCGGTCGATACCGGGTGCCGCGGCCGCGGAACGGCCGGGGTGAGCTTGTGCGTGCGTGGTCGCGTGGCGAGCGGAAGTGTGTGTCCACCTGCATGCGCTCGACTTGGTCCCTCCTACGCGTCCGGGCATGAGCTGTGCCGTGACCTGCGGTCTGCTACGGATCGAGGTTGAGAACGAAGATATTCACGCACGAGTCGTGCGCATTAACGGATTCACCCAGTAGTCTGCCCGTGCTCCCGCCACCCGCGAGATCCGCCTGCAGCGTGCAGCCATGGGTGCCGCAAAACCGGCTCTCCTGACCTGCCTGCCTCCACACGAGGCCCTGCACGCCATGGCAGCGCAGACCGCCGATGCAGCCCATCGATGCGGTTGCTTGATGCAGTGGATCGGTCAACCTTGCTTACGACTGTGCCGTGGTATCCCGGCATAGTGCTTCTCTCCTCACAGCGAAGGGCCATTGATATGGATCGCATGCGGGGTTCCCGCCGTCCGGAAGCGATCCGACGATACGTCACCGCCATCCACCGCTGGGTGACACTCGTCGTGGGTATCGTTCTGCTGATCGTCATGACATGCGGCGTCCCCTTGCTGTGGGGCGCGGAACTCTTTCGTGCCGCGAATGCGAACCTCTACCGTCACACCGACACCCGGCATCCGATATCGGCCGGGGAAGCGCTGGAGAGGGTGCACTCCGCGCACCCCGATTTCATCGCGGGGAACGTCATCCCCGACAAAGGGATCTATCTGGTCACCGACCCAAACCTGAACAAGCTGTACGCGGTCGACTCGGGGACGGGCCATATCACCGGATCGGGACACTACTACGGCGGGTTCCAGGGGTTTGTGGAGAACCTGCACGCCTATGGTCTGTCGAATCCGGCGTACCCCGGTTACGTTCCCGCACTCGGCAAGACCATTCCCACGCTCGGCATCGATGAGCTGTCAGGCGTGACATATGGTTCGGCCCTCATCGGACTTGTCGGGCTGGTCCTGTTGCTCCTGGCCATCTCTGGTGTTTTTCTGTGGTGGCCAGGTATCAGGCGACTCGCATCCGGATTCCGGGTCCGACGCAACAAGAGTAGCTACGTCCGCAACCGCGAACTCCACAAGGTTGTCGGTATGGCCGCCATTCCCTTCCTGCTCATGTGGGGCCTTACCGGAGCTGCCGACAAGTTCCCCTCATTGCAAAAGGCGTGGCTGGCCGTCACTGCCGGAAACCCCTCGGAACTCAAGTCCCAGAACTGGGACTTCGCAAGCCGTCCGGTCGCGGCCGGCACTCCGGACGTCGGCGTGGACAAAGCCGCTGCCGCGGCTGTCGCCGCGGTACCGGGAGTGGTCCACAACAACACTCTGCCCGCTCCAGGCGATCCCACCGCCGCGTACCTCTTCGAGATCTCGCAACCCGGCAACGACCCGTACAGCGAAACCATGCTTGCGGGCAATGGCTGGGTGTACGTGGACCGGCACGACGCTGACCACATCAAGGTGGTCTGGGACGGCAAGGGGTCCACGGCCTCGAACACCTTTTACGAGCAGGCGATCTACACGAGCCACTTCGGCTGGTACGTCAACGGCTGGTGGCGGATCGTGTGGGCAGCGTTCGGAATGATGCCGGTGTTGCTTGCGTTTACCGGGACGGCGACCTGGATCGTGCGCAGGCGCAAGCAGCGTCTGCGTCGCATACGCCGGCAGCAGCAGGAGAGCCCGGTGTCGGTATGAGGGCATCACTCGCCATCACCATCGTGATCTACGCGTTCGGCCTCGCTCTCTGGTCGGCGGCCCAGGCGGTGCTGCGCGGAAGCGACCCCGCAAACGGTCGCGGGCGTGCTTCCGAGATCGGTAGGGCGGCCATGTGGGTGCTACAGGCCGGACTGGTCATCCAGGCGGTGCTGGAGGGGGTGAGCCTGGCCGCCGGCCGCCGGCCTGCGGACATGGCGACGCATCTGTCATACCTGGCTGCCTCGGTCATCCTGCTGCCCCTGTTCATGGCAGTGCGGCGGGACAGACAGACCTCGACGGGCTTCTTGGAGAGCATCGCGTGCGCCGCCGCCGCGGTGGTGGCCCTGCGGCTGCAGGCGACCTCCGGAGTTCCGCATGCGTAACCGGTCGCCACACTGTGCAAACCGCGACCTCGCTGAGGCCCTGACGGCCCTCTACGCGGTGTTCGCCCTCGCAGCGACCGGCCGGAGCGGCGTCCAGCTTGCCACCCATGCGTCACGGGCACCCACGGCCTACGCGCTATCCGCTCTCGCCGCCGTGATCTACATGGGTGGTCTGGTGGCCCTTCGGGCCGCCGACCGGAACGGGCGTGCACGTCGATGGGCCGTGCTGTTGTGCGGGGTCGAGCTGGCTGGGGTTGTTGGTGTGGGCGTCTTCAGTCTGCTGGCTCCTCAGTACTTCCCCGAGGCGAGCGTCTGGTCACGGTTCGGATCGGGCTATGGATACCTGCCCGTCGTCCTTCCCCTGTGCGCCCTGGCATGGCTCCGCAGGCGGCCGGACGTCAGGACTGGCTGAGTAAAACACATACTCTTCATGGATACAGCTCATGCGTTTCGTCATAGATCTGAGAGTGTGTCAGGACCATGGCCAGTGCGCCTATGCCTCGTCTGCGTTCCGGCTGGACGAGCACGGGAAGCTGGCCTTCCGTCGAGAGGCAGAGCAGCTCTACATCTCCGGCGAGTTCGACGAGTCGGCCCGTGACCCGCTCCAGGCCATCGAGATCGAAGGATGAGATGGCATGCTGGCCAAGCTGGCACACAGGGGCGTCCCGGGGACGACGCTGGATGCGGAGACGCTCACTGCCCGGCTCGAGCAACTGGTGCGCTGGGGCAATCTGCTGCGCAGCACGCATACCGTCAAAGCGGCGAGTATCTGCTGATCCGCTCCAACGCCTGCTGCGGATCAGCACCGCCCGGCACCGCGGCCATGGCGGCGATCTCGCGCAGGTCGCGGTCGACGAGGGCCAGCAGCTCGCTGCTCACCTCGCGTGCCGCGTCCACCCCGGCCATTACCTCGTCCGCGTCCCGCTGCACGCGCTCCCCCAGCTTCGACAACTGGTAACGGGACCGCGAGCGCTGGTATTCGGCTTGCGCCTTCGCTTACCACGGGGACTTCGACTGGCCAGGCATCGCACTGGCCAACCGTGTCATGCTGCGCTACCGGGCCCAGCCCTGGCGGATGACAGCACAGGACTACGAGTACCTCGTCACCCGCACCCAGGCGCACGGCACACCGCAACCCCTCCTCACCGGCCCGCGCACCGAGGCCACCTGGGATGCGGAACTGGCCCCGACCATGGACGCTGTGGGAATCGCCCTGCACGAAGAGGCGGCACTCGACCTGCTGTTGGAAGACCTCGTGTGAACCGGCCCTCGACGGAAGGGGCTCATGTCGGACAGCGAGCAGAAGGCCCGCGCGGTGGTGTTACTTCCTCAGTCTGGTGGTCGTAGTCGTCGCCGTGGGGTGTGTCTTGAGCACGGGGAAGGTGTCGCGGACGCGTTGGGCGAAGCCGGGGGCGAGCAGCGAGTACGCGAGCAGCAGGGCGGCGTCGTAGCCGGTCGGTGCCAGGCCGAAGCCCCCCAGTCGAGGAGCTGAGGGAGACTTCGGGACCGGTAGTCGAGGCGCCCAGCGTCTGTGCGGCCTGCGCGAAGGCCCGGCGCGTGCGCGGCTCGTCCGCGGGGTCAGATGGCGGCGAGTACATCCAGCACCTTTCGCAGCGTGGGGATGGGGATGGCCGGGCCTCGAAGGGCTGTCTGGGCTTCGGTCCAGTGTGCCGGGGTGCACGCGCAGAGCGGAATCCGTGTCACTCCAGGGCATGAAGCTGCCGCCGGAAGGCAGGCCTGTGAGGTGGCGGGGTCCAACAGCGCGGTGAGTTCGCGGGTGGCCAGGTAGGGCAGTTCGCCTGCGAACAGGGGTGCTGAGGCGTACACCTGCCCTCCCGGATCGGATGCCTGCGCGATGGGGCCTTCACGTTCAGGGCTTGGGAGTTCTGATTCTGGTGCGCGTCGATCACCCGTCTCGAGGGACACGGCATGTGTTGCACGGGGCTTTGACGCAGGCCGGTTGCGCGACGTCGCCACGACGTCCGGTGTGTCCATCGGCGCGCTGCAGCACTACTTCGAGACCCGTGACGCCCTCTTCCGTGAAGCCTTCGCCTGGTCGATCGACGATCTGATCGAACGCTGGCGGGCGGCGGCTGCCGACGCGACCAGTGCCTGGCGCCGCTTCGAACTGCTCGTCACGGCACTCACCACCGATCCCACCCTCTCCCGGCGCTGCGCCACCTGGACCGAGTTCTGCGCGAGCGCCTCCCGTCGTGAGGAGCTGCGCGAGGGCGTGCACCGGGTCCATGTCGAGTGGCAGGCGCTGGTTCGCGAGATCGTCCACCAAGGCCTGCAGAGCGAGGAGTTCGACCCCGCCGTCCCGGCCGACCTCGCCATCGGGTCGCTGGTGGCCCTGGTCGACGGCTGCGAAATGGCAGTGGCGTCCGGATCCGGGCTCACCGCTGAACGTTACGCCGAGCTGATGCTCTGCACCGCGCGCGTCCTGCTCGGCGTGTGTGCCTAGGCTTCAGAGAGGACATTCCATGGGAGTGCGGTTCCCGCACCTGTTCAGCCCGCTGCAGATAGGCAAGGTGACGGTGCGCAACCGGATCCTGTCCTCGGGCCACGACACGGTCCTGGTCAGGGACGGCGAGGTCACCGAGGAAATGATCGCCTACCACGAAGCCCGCGCGAAGGGCGGCGTCGGCCTGATCGTGCTCCAGGTCTCGGGCGTGCACGAGTCTGCCCGCTACACCACCCACGTGCTCATGGCCACTGACGACGAGTGTGTCCCCGGCTATGCCAGGCTCGCGCAGGCGGTGCACCGGCACGGAGCGAAAGTCTTCGGCCAGCTCTTCCATCCCGGCCGGGAGATCCTGGAGTCCAAGGACGGCAGCGCACCGGTCGCCTGGGCGCCCTCCGCAACACCGAGCGAGCGCTTCCATGTCATGCCGCGCGCCATGACCGAGGCCGAGATCCGTGAAGTCCTCGACGGCTACGGCCAGGCAGCCCGGAGGGTGAGGCGCGACGCGCGGGAGCCCGCATCCTCGTGGGCTCACGGATGGACGGACCAGCCCTTGCCGCCGCGGCGCCGGACGCCGTGGTGCTCGCGACCGGCGCACGGCCCCGCCACCCACGGCTGGAGCTGATCGACGATCCCGTGGTGCTCGACGCATGGTCGGTGATCCGTGGCGGCGAGGTGCCGCGCGGACGGATCGTGGTGGCGGACTGGCGCGGCGACTGGATCGGCCTGGGCGTCGCTCTCCAACTCGCAAGCCAGCGGAGGAAGGTGGCGCTATGCGTCACGGGCTTCGCGGCCGGCGAGCACCTGCAGCAGTACGTACGTGCCGCCATGTTGGCCCAGGCGGCACGGGCGCGGATCGAGATCCTGCCCAACGTGCGGCTCTACGGCGCCGACAGTGACACCGTGTACCTCCAGCACACTCTCACCGAGGAGCCGGTGTTGCTCGAAGGGATCGCAGGCACCGTCCTCGCACAGGGGCACGACCCGGTCAACGACCTCGACCCCGTCGCCCTCGGCGTCCAGGCCGACCGTGTCTTTACCGCCGGGGACTGCGTCACCCCCCGCACCGTGGAGGAAGCGGTCCTGGAGGGCCTGTCAGTGGCGGCCGAGCTTTGACGTCGCTGCGCTGCGCCGGCTCCCGGGCGTGATCGCCGCCGCCCTGTGCAACGCGTTCACATGCTTGGGCGGGCTCCTGCGCCCGTGGTCGGGTGCCGTACTTCACTCCAACACTGCCGCGGTGCAGCGCATCGAACGTCTCACGAAGTTCCGGAGTGGCGATCGGATCGATTTCCATCTGCAAGTGACATACGCCGTCACCGTTGGGGGTTGGGCGGACGCGATTCACGATCTGGCGCGCCGCAGGACCGTGCTGCGGCTGACGGACATTCCCGACAACGCGGGCCTCGCGCAGCTCAACGGGGTGCGGGCCTCGCTCGATATGCTCGTCACCGCCCGCCGGGGAAGGCGACCCGACGATGCGCCGCCGCCGGTGTCCCTTGAACGAGGTGATTCACGCGGAGGGCGTCGACAAGCGCCTGCTGTCGCTGGTCCACCTGCGCGCCAGCCAGATCAACGGCTGCAGCCCGTGCGTCTTCGCCTCGATCGCGTCGGCGAAGAAGGCCGGTAATGAGACCGACGAGCGGCTGCACAACCTCGTCGCTTGGCGCGAGACGCCCTTCTTCACCGACGAAGAGCGGGCAGCGCTCACGCTGACCGAAGCCGCCACCCGCATTTCAGGACGGAGCTCCTGGCGTGACCGACGAGATCTGGGACGCCGCCGCCGACCACTTCACCAGCGAGCAACTGAACGCGATCATCCCGGAGATCGCGCTGACCAACTTCTTCAACCGGATCAACCGCACGATCCGGGAGCAGGCCGGCAAGACCTGGTGAGCCGAGCGGGGCGTCATCCGCCCGGAGGCCACGCCCCAACAATCAACGGATGACGCCCTGACGCCGATCGACAGGACTTGACTGTTCCTCGTCCCCGTCAGTGAGTGAGCCGGTGACGCCCAGAGATGTCAGTACGTCACGGTGATCCTCCGTGCCGGGCCGTCCACGCTGACCAGGCCGCCGTATGGGATCACCAGTTGGGGCTCGGTGTGCCCGAAGTCGACGTCGAAGACTGCCATGGTCTGGGGGCGTGGACGGCTAGGAGCGTGGGTCAGTAACGGGCAATTGGCCGGTCGGTCGTGATCGGTGTGATTGATTGCGGTCGGGCGGCGGGCCCGGGGTCCCGACCTG
>NZ_JBIAXG010000090.1:0-12092 GCF_042896465.1 Streptomyces sp. NPDC001292 | reverse complement strand
TCCGCCCGTAAGCCCTCCACTTGCCTCATGTCCATCCATCCACCCTGCCGCGGACGAACACAACCGGCAAATAGCACCTAACGGAGTCCTACTAGAAGACTGCTGAAAATCTCGGGTTCTGGCCCCGGCTCGGTGGAGTCGGGGCCAGTGAGCCTTTTCCAACCTCAGTTTGAGCAGGTCACGTGGCGGGACGGCTGGCCGGAGAGGACGACGCTGCCTCGCTGAGCTCTACTGTCGGCGGCGAGTGGTTGACTCGCGGCATGGACGACGAACAGCTCCTGACCGCCGTGGCCGAGATCCTGTGGCCGGATCTCCGTGACCTGGCCTGCCGTGAGCACAGGCATGCGCCAGGTCATGTCTGCCTTCCCGTCTCCGCTCGTGCCGACCTGGACAACCTCGTCGAGACGCTTTCCGGCCGGTACGGCGAGCCATTCGCCGGCGCCGACCGACTGCCGCCACTGCCCTTGTCGGGGCAGGTCGACTGGAGGTATGCCTGGCCGTTCAGCAACCGGTGGGTCGCCTTCGGCCGGACCGGTCAAGGCGAGGGTGCCGGCCCCGCCCTGGTGATCGCCCTGCGCGGCACGCCGGTCGCGAAGCAGTTGCCCGTGGAGGCCTCCTGGCTGGAACGGCTCGTCGCCGTGACCGGCTGGGTGCCGAGGGCTGCGGGCCAGGTCGACTGGGCGGCAGTCGAGTCCCGCGTGGGAACGCCCCTGCCGAGCGATTACAAGGCCCTCGTGGAGACGTTCGGCGATGGCATGTTCGACGGTTTCCACTGCGTGTCCATGCCGGACGACCTGATCAAGAGCGCAGAGTCGGCGGCGGGGCTGGGCCAGGCGCCCTGGGAGCCGCATCCGCCGTTCCCGGCCTCGGGCGGGCTGGTGCCCTGGATGAGCAACGAGCACGAGCAGTGGTTCCACTGGATCACCGAGGGCCCCGACCCCGACCGGTGGCCCGTCTACGTCACCGGAGCCGAACCGGAGGCAGGGGATCGGTTCGACTGCACGGCCACGGAGTACCTGTTCCGTCACCTCACCGACCCCGCAGCACCCGATCCCGATGCCGGTGGACTTCCGCGCGCACTGGTTCATGGACTGCTCCGGGAACGTGGAGTTGGACGCGGCGATGGAATAGCGCACGCAGCACCGTGCCCTCGGTTGACGGCCGATTCGGTCGGCGGCGCGACCCGGGGCGCGGCCTGGCGTCACGTCCTTCGGCTGTCGAGTGTGTCGGAGGTGGGCCGCGAACTGTGAGAGACAACGAGAGGGGACGGGAGTCAGTGAGCCCTTTCTCTCCTCAGTCTGAGCTGGCCAGATGGAGGGTGAGGGTGGCCTGGACGAGGCTCGTGATGCGGGTGGTCGAGCAGCGGAGCTTGCGGAGGAGCCGCCAGGACTTGAGGGTGGCAACGGCCTGTTCCACGAGGGCCCTGATCTTTGCGTGAGTCCGGTTGACCGCCCGCTGGCCTGCGGAGAGAGTCTCCCACCGGCCCCAGTAGGGGGTTCGCACAGTGCCTCCGGCACCCCGGTATCCCTTGTCCGCCCAGCAGTTGATGTTGGCCTCGGTGAGAGCATCGATGATGCCATTCTCGCGGGCCGCGCGGATGTCGTGGACGGCGCCGGGCAAGGCCGGTGAGGCCCACAGGAGTCTGCCTGCCGGGTCGGCGAGGACCTGCACGTTCATGCCGTGCTTCTTGTGTTTGCCGGAGTAGAAGGGCCGGTCGGCGGCGATGCGGTCGATCGGCAGCAGCGTCCCGTCCAGGATCACGAATGCCCTCATGGACGCGGCCTTGACGGCTTCGGCGAGCGTGGGCGCGAGAGCGGCCAGGAGCTCGACGGCTTCGGTGATGTATCGGTAGACGGTGGTGGTACCGACGCCGAAGCCGGCCGCGAGCTGGGCGTAGGTGTGTCCACCGCGGAGGTGGGCGAGGACGAGCAGGGCCTGTCGGCCCGCGCTCAGGCGTCGCCATCGAGTGCCGAGGGCGCGGCGGTGTTCCCTCAGACGGGCGGAGAGGAAGCGGAGGGCAGCGCCGGACACGTCGACGCCGGACGGATAGACAAGCACACGAAGCCTCTGATGGAGACGGTTCTCTTGGTCGAGAACCCATCTACCAGGCGCTTCACCTGCCTGTCAGGCCAACTGATGGGCTCGCACGGCAAGTTGGAAAAGGCTCAGTCTTGTAGGCATGCAGGGGGAATGGGCCGGGGAGCTGGTTGGGCCGGATGTGTGGGAGACCTGCCGGGAGTTGATCCCGGCAGGGAGTGTGTTCGCGTTCCTCGCCGAGCATCGCGAGGTGCTGTTCCCGCCAGGGATGTTCACCGACATGTACCCCTCGTCCAACGGCCGTCCGAGTCTGCCGCCGCAGGTCCTGGCCGCGACCGTGGTGCTGCAGAGCCTGCACGGGCTGTCGGACTTCGAGACAGTCCAGGAGTTGCGGTGTGACCTGCGGTGGAAGGCCGCCTGCGGGCTCGGCCTGTACGACACCGCTTTCGACCCGTCGCTGCTGACGTACTTCCGGCGCCGGCTGCGTCACTCGGCCGACCCGACGCGGATCTTCACCAAGGTCAAAGAGGTCGTGGCCGCGACCGGCGTGCTGAAGGGCAAGCAGCGGCGGGCACTGGACTCCACCGTCCTCGATGACGCGGTGGCGACCCAGGACACCGTCACCCAGATCATCTCCGCCGTCCGACGGGTGATCCGCGAGGTCCCCGGCGCGGAGGAGACCGCGGAGCAGTGGTGCACGGCGCACGACTACACCGACCCCGGCAAGCCGAGGATCGTCTGGGACGACGAGGCCGCCCGCGCCGCGCTGGTCGACGCGCTGGTCACCGACGCCCTCAACCTGCTCGGGCACCTGCCCGAACAGGAACTGGGCGAGAGGGCGGCGAACGCAGTGGGCCTGTTGGCCCTGGTCGCGGGCCAGGACGTGGAGCCGGCCGAGGACTCCGACGGGCGCGACGGCCGCTGGCGCATCGCCAAGCGCACGGTGACAGACCGGACCGTGTCCACCGTGGATGCGGACGCGCGGCACATCCACAAAAACCGAACCCGCCACCAGGACGGCTTCAAAGGGCATGCGTCCTTCGAGTCGGAGACCGGGCTGTTCACCGCGGTTGCCCTCACCAGCGGCTACGGCCCCGACAACCACGAGGCCGCTGTCGCCTGCGATCTGCTGGCCGACGAGGACAAGGGCCAGGGGTTAACAGTGCTCGGCGATTCCGCATACGGCACCGGCGACCTGCGCGCGCACCTGCAGGCCGAGGGCCACACCCTGGTGATCAAACCGCCACCGCTGCGGCAGGCCATCCCCGGCGGCTTCACCATCGACGACTTCCGCGTCGACTCGGCGGCCGGCACCGCGACCTGCCCGGCCGGACACACTGCCAACCTCGGACAGGTCAAAGCGGACGGCGCTCGCACCGCCCAGTTCAAGCGCGTGTGCACCGACTGCCCCCTGCGCGGACGCTGCACTACCTCCAAGACCGGGCGCACCCTCAACGTCCACCCCCAGCACGAACTGCTCACCGCAGCCCGCCACCAGGCTGCCACCGACCCCGTCTGGCAGGATGAATACCGCAGGTGGCGGCCCCCAGTCGAACGCGCCATCGCCTGGTTGGTCGCCAAGGGAAACCGCCGGGTCCCCTACCGCGGCGTCATCGCCAACAACCTCTGGCTCCACCACCGCGCCGCCGCCCTCAACCTCCGCCGACTGATCAACCTCGGACTCACCAGGTCCAACGGCAGCTGGCACCTCACCCCGGCCACCGCATAAGCAAGAAGGGCCGCCCGGCCTACGGCCGGACAGCCCACGACAAGATCTTCAGCAGTCTTCTAGAGTGGGGTGGCCGCCGACCGCGGCTGGTGTGGGCCAAGCGCCGCTGGCGCTGCGACGAGCTGGCGTGCCGGCGTCGCTCGCCGTGGACACCTCGATGCCCGCTAATTTCGTTGAGCCCGCACCCTGCAATCGTGTTGGCTAGCGGCACCGAACTGTCAGTACTGCAGGTGTCCGCTTGGCTGTAGCAGGGAGTTAAACGTGCAGGACATTGTTGTCGACCCCGTTGCCCACAATCGGGCAGCCTGGGACAGGTATGTCCAAGAGGGCAACGAGTGGTCGAGGCCGGTGAGTGCTGAGGATGTCGAGCGCGCCCGCATGGGCGACTGGTCGATTGTTCTCATCGGGCGTGAGCCAGTCGACCGCTCCTGGCTGCCGACGGACCTGACCGGCAAGGACGTGTTGTGCCTGGCCTCCGGCGGTGGCCAGCAGGGTCCGATCCTCGCCGCCGCAGGGGCGCGGGTCACCGTATTCGACAACTCACCCCGCCAGCTCGGCCAGGACCAGATGGTGGCGGCGCGCGACGGACTCGAGCTGCGCACCGTCCTAGGCGACATGCGCGACCTCAGCGCCTTCGGCGACGCAACATTCGACGTCGTATTCCATCCGGTCTCTAACCTATTCGTACCAGACTTGGCACCGGTGTGGCGTGAGTGCTTCCGCGTCCTGCGACCGGGCGGAACTCTGCTCGTGGGCTTCCTCAACCCTGATGTGTACTTGTTCGACCACGAGGCGCTCGACGAGCGCGGCGAGCTGGTCGTCGTGCACAAGCTGCCCTACAGCGATGTCACGCAGTACTCCGCCGAGGAACGCGCCACGAAGTTCGGCGCGGATGCCGCTCTTGAATACAGCCACACCCTCACCGACCAGATCGGCGGGCAACTCGCCGCGGGGTTCGTCCTCACCGGCTTCGCGGAAGCGCCGCACCAATCCAACGCATCCGCTCAATACATGTCGAACTATTTTGCGACGCTGGCGGTCAAGCCGGGCTGACCCAGCCGTGGGGCCGGCCGAGACGGCCGTGTCTCCGAATGGCCAAGTGAAGCGCTGTACCAGCCCGACCCCACTAACTTCGCTGAGCCACGATCGTTGGGCCAAACAATTCTCCGGGATCGTCGACCAGGCCCCAACCCTCATCGGTGCCGCGCACGTCTTCTTCGAGTGGCGGATGACCCCAATCAGGGTTCCCTGGGCAGAACCGCTCGTGGAGATCGGCGGTCTCGGATCGGCGGTCTCGGCATACACCTCCGGTTCTCCCGGCCGGCGGACAACGACGTGGCCGAGCAGCGCCATCCAGCCTCCGGGATGGAGCATGTCGTGCACTCGCTGCCAGCCAATCGACGGGTCAACCCAGTGCCACGACGACGCAGCCACGAGGACATCGAAGCGTCGACCGCGGTTGTCCCACTCCTCAAACGTCGACGTCTCGACTTCGACGTTGCGGAAGGAAGCGCGGGAACTGCTTCGTCTGCTGCTGCAGGACCATCTGGACCTGCGCGCGGCGCGGGAGGAGGAACACGTTCGTTCCGGTGGCGGCCCGGTCATGGTCGGGCCCGAGGGGCGGGTGCGGCCGTGGCGGGAGGCGGGACACTCGCGCTGGCTGGCCACCGTGTTCGGGATGGTTCGGGTCACCCGGGTCGCCCACCGGGGCCGGGGCGTGGGCAACGTCCATCCCACCGACGCCGTACTGTCGCTGCCTGCGGGCCGGCACTCGACGGGATTACGTCGGCTCGCGGTCACCGAAGCTGTCCGCGGCTCGTTCGACCAGGCCCACGATGCGATCGAGCGCCGCTGCGGGAACGCGCTCGGCAAGCGCAGGCTGGAAGAACTCGTGGTCGCCGCCGCGGTCGACGTCGACGACTTCTACCGCACCATGATTCCGCTGCCCTGCAGCCGCGAGATGCCGCTGGTGGTTCAGGTGGACGGCAAGGGCGTGGTGATGGCCCGGAAGCTCTGCGCGAGGCCACCCGCCGGGCCGCCGCCAGGACCGCTGGTGGCCATCGTGGCCGGCTCGCGCCGGGCGAGAAGCCGAACCGGAAGCGGATGGCGACCGTGGCCTGCGTCTTCGACACCCGTCCGGCTCCCAGACGCCCGCACGACGTGATCCACCCGCCCGGCGGCCGAAGCGGCGAACGCCCTGCCCGCCCAGGGCCGAGGGCGGAGAACAAGTGGTGCACCGCCTCGCTGGTCCGCCCGCCCGAGCAGGTCATCGCCGACGCGTTCGACCAGGCCGAGGCCCGCGACCCGAAGCACCTGCGGCCGTGGGTCGTCCTGGTCGACGGCGCCCGTCACCAGCTCGACCTGATCGCAGCAGAGACCGGTCGACGCGGCGTCAAGGTCCACGTGCTGCTGGACTTCGTGCACGTGGCCGAGTACGTCTGGGCGGCCGCCCACGCCTTCCATAAACCGGGCACCACCGAGGCGGCAGGCTGGGCGGCCGACCATCTGACCGCGATCCTCGCGGGCCACGCCACCCGCGCCGCCACCGAGATGACCGCCCAGGCGGAACGGGAACACCTGTCGGATGGCCGGTGCAAGGCCGTCGACGCCTGCCACCGCTACCTGACCGGCCACCTCGGCCAGCTCCACTACGACACCGCCCTTGCAAGGGGCTGGCCAATCGCCACCGGCGCCGTCGAGGGCGCCTGCCGCCACCTGATCGCCGACCGCCTCGACATCACCGGCGCCCGCTGGGGCCTGCCCGGAGCCGAAGCCGTCCTCCGGCTCCGCACCGACGAAGGCCCTGGCAGTAGCCGCGGACGTCCGGGTCATCGTCCCAGGGGGGCCTCTATGGGGCTCGGCGGGAGCTACGTGGGCGGGTCCGCGGCGTCGGCGGGCGCGGTGACGGCGCTGATGACGGTGGTGTTGGCGTGCCAGTTCTCGCGGCCCGGCCGGGTGAGGGCGTAGCTGCGGCGGGTGCCAGCCAGGCCGTGCAGGGGGAGGTAGCGGACGGCGGGGTGGTGGGGTCCGTCGGAGGGGAGCAGGGCGGTGCCGAGGCCGGCGGCGATGAGGTGGACGACGAGGTCGAGGCTGTCGGCGTGGTGGGCGATGCGGGGGGTGATGTCGTAGCGGGCGGTCACGCGGTGGATCAACTCGTACGGTGGGTGACGGGCACGCCTCCGCGTCCCCCCAGCTGCTGCCGACGGGCGATCCGCGCCGTCCGCAGCAGCCGGGCACTACCGCGACATCTCAGGACGCAGAGCTACTGCTGAAAATTGCGCGCGCAGGCCTGGAGGTCGACCTCGGCCGTCTTGCCCAGGCCGACGTTGACCGGGACATTCTGGAGCACCGTCCCGTCGGGCCGCTCGCAGGTCAGGGTCCATGGCTCGGTGTAGAACCCGGTCTGGTTCCCCTTCAACCCGTCCTTCTGGTATGGCGGGATGGGGCGCTCGGAGGGGTTGACCGACCAGCTGAACCTGCCGCTCGGGTCGGTGACCTCCAGCTCAGAGGTGAGGGAGGTGGGGAACTCGGTCGGGCGGACGGTCCCGTCCGGCTGCTCGTACGGCTGCGTGTACATCGGGAAGTCCTTCGCGATCCGCAGGACCGCGCCCTGCGGGGCCTTGCCGCTGATGACCGAGTGCTGCGCCGGGTCGGCGGTGCTCTTGAACGCCTTCAGCATCGCGCCGCGGTGGCCTTCGTACGCATCCGCCACCTGGGTCTCATAGGTGCGCTCCACGCCTTCGTCCGGGCAGGTCTCGTTGGTGAACGCCAGGCCGCGGGTCGCGAAATAGGCCCAGTCGATGGCCTCTCCGGTCGTCTCGTAGTCGTGCGCGGAGTCCAGCGCCCGGTACGAGGGCCCGTAGCTTTCGGCCATCCGGGTACCGAGGTCCTGGAACCGGGCGACGTCCTGAGTGGGCCCGGCCTTGAGCTGGATCGGGGGATAGAGCACGACCTGGATGCAGGTGTGCTGGGTGACGAAGGTGGTGGCCTGGCGGGTGGAGAGCAGCCACTGGATGTTGCGGGTCTCGGGCTCCGACCAGGGGGCGGCGCCGCCGGTGGAGATGGGCAGCCAGCCGAAGCCGTAGTTGCGGTTCATATCGACCTTGGTGGCGGTCTGCCGCTTGTTGGCGATGAAGCCGTCGACGTTGACCACCGGCACCACCACCAGCCGCGCCTTGGCGAGCAGGCTCGCGAACTCCGGACGGCTGGCGTTCTCGACCACGTCGACGGCGTACTCCATGGTGAGTTCGCCGCTCGGCCACTCATTGCCGTGGTGCATGCCGACGGTGACGAACACCGGCTTGCCGTCCTTGGCATGGACATTGCGGGATATCTCGATCCCGTGGACGGTCCGGCCGGACGAGGTCTTGTTCGGCAGGGTGATCGGTTTCACCAGGTTCGGGTGCTCGTCCA
This sequence comes from Streptomyces sp. NPDC001292, assembly GCF_042896465.1. Lineage (NCBI taxonomy): Bacteria > Bacillati > Actinomycetota > Actinomycetes > Kitasatosporales > Streptomycetaceae > Streptomyces > Streptomyces sp. NPDC001292. Next base: position 3,913 of record NZ_JBIAXG010000090.1, on the reverse strand, counting down.
CCAGCTCGGCCATGTCGGCCTCGTAGTCGGCGATCGTCCGGTACTCGGTGTTGCCACTGGGCAGGTCCGACCGCTGGGCCGTCGCCGCCCTCGCGGCCATCGGCGAGCCCAGCCCCGCCAACGCCATCCCCAGTGCGGCAGCGACCACCGCAAGCCGCCGCCCCATGCTCGTTCTCGCACCTGTCGATCTATGCATCCTGCGCATACGAACCCTTTCGCCTCTCGGGTCTCAGTACCGTTCTGCGGGAACACCCGTGTCAACAACCTTGCCCGGAAGAGGCGTTGAGAACCCCCCAGCCGATCCGCTCGCCATCGATGCGGGAGGAGCCGGCGGCGGTCCGTACGGTGGCGTGATGCCTGCTCAGGTCTGGAACCAGAGCCATCTCCTGTACGCGCGCTCCTCGAGTTCGAGGCGTTCTAACAACTGGCATCGACCGCACCGAACGCTGAAGCAAGCCGTGCCGCTTCGCCCACGACCCCAACCGGTCCTCGTGCCAAGGCAGATCAGCCACCTTGCGGTCCGTCGACGAGACCGACTCGGAGGAACCCTGCACGAGTACCAGCACGCCGCCTGAGCAGGCCGGATGATTTATCGGCACCCGCAGCGTCAGGGCAAAGTTGAAGGGGCCCACTACGCCGAGGGGTCCGATCTTGAGCCAGACCGTGACCCGCGGAGGGCGGCATCCGCGACGTCGCGCGGGTCGGGCAGGACGGCCAGCGGTTCGTTGACGCCGCTGGTGGCGCGCTGCGCGGTGGTGGATGACGTGGTCAGGCAGACGGGCGGCACACAAAAGCTCCGGTTGTTCAAGCCGACGTGGTCGGTCACCGCGTCAACCGGAGCTTCTGCACAGTCGTGGCGGCCCGCCGACCGTCACGCCGCTGCGACCTGCACCCTTCGTGATCTTTCAGGCTCGGGATAGACCCTGGGTGCTGGTCGAGGCTTCGTTCCTGTGGTGCGGGTGGGTCACTCGTCGGTCACGGTGATCTGCAGTGGCCCGCCGGGCACCGGGAGGCCGACACCGTTGGGGTAGCCGTACTGCGAAAACAGGCCGCTCGCGTCGGTCAGCGTGAAGCCGACCGTGTACGTGCCCGGGGCCAGGCCCTCGTGCAGTGGCACGTTCAGCTTGAGCTCCCCGCTGGTAACGGAGCCGACGCCGCCGTAGGCACCATCCACCGAGATGCCGTCCGCGTCGTACACGGTGAGACTGAAGCCGGTGATGCCCGCGAACGACGTCACGTCGAGGGTGAGCACGTCGTTGCGAGGCAGCGAGATTGCCGGAACAGAGACGTCCGCAAGTGACGCGGAGTTGACGACGGGGGCCTGGGTGTTCGGGATCTGTGTGGCGACCAGGTCCAGTTCCGGGCCGCGGAAGGCTGTGCCGTAGGCGGCGGCCTTGCCGGCGCCGTCGGTGAGGCCGATCCCGGTGACCCTGCACTGTTTGGTGAAAGTCGGCGCTACGGTGGCGAGCACCGAGACGGTCCCGTCGGGTGCGATGGTGGGGTTCCCGGTGACCGACCCGCCGCAGTTGTCGAGCAGCAGTGTGACGGAGGAAATGCCGTTCTGGGCGCCGAGCGGCCTTATTGTGACCGTCAGAGTCGCGAACCCGGTCCAGTTGTTGTACCGCTCGGGGCTGATGGCGAAGTCTGTCGCCGACAGCGCTCGGTTCTGGGTCACCTGCATCGGAGCCGCGGTCAGCCCGCTCGTTGTGCTGACGTTGCCCGCGACGTCGACCAGTTTGACCTGCGAGACGGACCAGGTCCCGGCGGGCGCGTTCTGGGGGATGGTGACGTCGACGGTGCATTCGAGGTCGTGCGTGTCGAAGACGAAGTCCGTCCCGCACCACAGTTCGCCCGCCGCGTTGCGCACCGCTGCGAAGTGCGCGGTCACCGCCCCGCCGTGCGAGCCGCTGACGACCAGCTTCCCCCGGTCGAACCCCGACTCGGCGTCGGTGATGTGCAGCCGGTAGCGCTGGGTGACCGACGCGTCGGCGTTGTAGAGGTACTCGGGTTGATCGAAGTCCAGGCGAAGCCGGTCAAAGGCCGGACCAGCCGTGTCGGCCGGCTGTGTCGCGGTGGACTCCGCACCGGGCCGCGTCTGCTCCGCTGCCTGCGCCGGCCCGACGGCCACCACCCCGATCAGCAGCGCCCCTACCCACGCGACAGGCGCCCGTAACAGGCCACGTCTGCTCACACGCCCCATACCAATCCCTCCCCGTCAGGTCCTTGCCCGTCTTGCCCGTGGGACCCGGCTGCCGTGTTCCAGAACCGGGGCCTACAGGGAAGACGGACAAGGGGCGAGCAAGGTTGCGGCAGATTAGCCAGTCAACTGGCGTCCCGGCCGCGGCAGCCGCGGATGTGAACGACTGCCAGGGCAAGGGTGAACCAGCACGCGAAGGTCTCCGCGACGGCCAGAGCCCATTGGGGGCCAGAGGAACTGCCGGTGACGACCAAGGCAATGATGGTCACGCCCAGTCCTATGTTGGCACCGCTGAGCCTCGATATGCGTCGAGGGTGCGAGAGCACGGTTGAAGAGGCTGGTGGAACGTGGCTGGCCGGTGGAGACGAAGCCCGGAAGGTTCACCCTGCCGGTAGGGCAGCAGGCCGATGAGCTCGTGCGGCCAGGCGGCGGTTCATGAGTGCGATCATCGACCACCGGATGACGGCTTCGCTCGTGTCGGTGCGTCGTTCGTAGTCCCAGACCAGGCGCCGACTGCGCAGAAGCCAGGCGAAGGACCGCTCGACGACCCAGCGGCGGGGCAGTGCCTGGAAGCCTCGGACGTCCTCGCCCCGGCGGACGATGTCGAGGACGAGCCCGAGATGCTGGCTGGTCCAGTCGGTGAGGTGGCCGGTGTAGCCGCCGTCGGCCCAGATGAGGTTGAGGCGGTGGTGGGCGTCGGCCACCTGCGTCAGCAGGGCTGGGCGGCGGTGCGGTCGCCGACATCCGCGGCGGTGACCATCACGCCCAGCAGGAGGCCGAGGGTGTCGACCACGACGTGCCGCTTGCGGCGCACAGGTGCGTCGCCGGCTGGCGGCGGCCGGGCTGCGGATCAGTGCGGGGAAGATGTCGGCTCTGTGGTCGACCACGCCGGTCAGTATCCGGTTGGACGACCTGGAGGTGTTCTGTGCGGTGCTGGCGTGTGAGCCGTCCGATCTGCTGATCCGCCAGCCGGCCTCGCCCCCCGCCGCCTGGCCCCGCCTGTCGCCCCGTCCCCGGACACGGCGCCGGCTTCACCCCCGGCCGCGAGACCGTCCCCGGGCGTGGCGTCGGCCTCGCGGCCGCGGCCGCGTCGGTTGGTGCCGCCGCTGTGAGCCGCCCGGCCCCGCGCAGAGCCGCCCTGTGCACCGTGTGTGGGCGGCGGCCGCCGGCGATGCCGCGGGTGGCATTCTGTTTCACCTGCTGGCCGGGCGGCCCGGTGGTGCCGCCGCCGTGTCTGCGCTGTGGTTCACGCCGCTTGTACTACGCCGTGGGGTTGTGCGAGCGCTGCCATCCGCCGCTGCGCCCCGTCCCGGTGCCGCCGACCCGCCCACCGCCAGCTGGTTCTCTTCGAGGCCGTCCGCACGCTGGCCCACCGCGGCACCGAGGGCCTGGCCCGGCGCGCCGATGCGCATCTGGCGGCGTGGGTGGAGCAGTTCACGCGTGAGGGCGCGATCCGCTACACCTGGAGCCGTGACCTGACCTGGCGGGTCCGCACCGGCGTCAACATCACCCTCGGCTTCATCGACACCCCCGGCGCCGCGCTCAGCTTGGCGTTTAACCTCGCCTGTCACTCGACCTGCTGATCTGCGGTTCTTCCCGGGACAGCGGACGCGGCCGTTCCCCACGCTTCGAGATGTCGAGTCACGAAGCTCAAGAGAACGGCCGCTGCGTATGAGTCTCCCCGCCCCAGGGCCCGTAAGCGAGGCGTTGGACGTC
>NZ_JBIAXG010000089.1:0-14069 GCF_042896465.1 Streptomyces sp. NPDC001292 | reverse complement strand
CACCGTCCAGCGGCACATACACCGCACCGGCCCTCACCACACCCAGCAACACCGCCACCAGATCCGCAGACCGGTCCATCACCACACCGACCCGGTCCTCCACGGCCACACCCCGGCCGACCAGCGCACACGCCACCCGACGCGCCCGCTCGTCCAACTCCGCGTACGACAACGTGACGTCCCCCGACACCACCGCCACCGCATCCGGCGTCCGCGCCGCCTGCGCACCGAACAACTCAGGAAGCGTCCCCGCCGGAACCGGCCGAGCAGTGTCGTTCCACTCCCCGACGACCCTCCACTCCTCGTCCGGATCCAGCACGTCGAGCCCGCTGATCCGTACCCGCGGGTCCGCGGCCACCTGCTCCAGCACACCCACCAACCGGTCGGCCAGAGCCCTGGCCGTGGCGCCGTCGAACAGGTCAGTCGCGTACTGGACTCCACCGCCGAGTCCCGCGGGGTCGCCCTGCGCGTCGCGGTGTTCGGTGAGGTTGATGGAGAGGTCGAAGCGGGAGGGCAGGGCCGCGTCGGGGAGCGTCTCGGACGCCTGCTGGTGCATGGTCAGGCCGGGCAGGTCCCACTCCGCGGCAGGGATGTTCTGCAGGACCAGCATGATCTGGAACAGCGGATGCCGGGCGAGCGAGCGCTCGGAGCTGATGTCGTCCACGAGGCGTTCGAACGGCACGTCCTGGTGGGCGTACGCGGCCAGGTCCGATTCGCGGACCCGGGCCAGCAGCTCCTCGAAGGACGGGTTCCCCGAGGCGTCGGTACGGAGGACCAGGGTGTTGACGAAGAACCCGACCAGGCCCTCCAGCGCCGCGTCGCCGCGGCCGGCGATCGCGGTGCCGACGGGAATGTCGCTGCCCGCGCCGAGCCGGGCGAGCAGCATCGCCAGCGCCGCCTGGACCACCATGAACATCGTCGCCGAGCCTTGACGGGCGACCTCCAGCAGGGCGGCGTGGGCCTCCGCGCCGAGTTCGAGCGGTACGGATCCGCCCTCGAAGGAGGAGATCGCGGGCCGCGTCCGGTCCACCGGGAGCGTGAGCTCCTCGGGGAGGTCGGCCAGCGCCTCGCGCCAGTAGGCGAGTTGGGCGCTGATCAGGCTGTCTGGGTCGTCCAGCTCGCCGAGGACCTCGCGCTGCCAGATCGCGTAGTCGGCGTACTGCACGGCCAGCGGCGACCAGGCAGGAGCCGAGCCGGCGACGCGCGCCCCGTAGGCGTGCTGGAGGTCACGCGCGAGGACGCCCATCGACCAGCCGTCCACGGCGATGTGATGCGCCACCAGCATCAGCACGTACTCGGCGTCCGAAGCATCGGAGGAGTCCGCGATCACATCGCGGCTCACGATCAGCAGCTCCGTCCGCCACGGCAGCTCGCACGCCAGGTCGAACCCCTGGGACGCGACCGCAGCCATGGCGTCGGCCAGGTCGGCCGGGGTCACCTCCCGCACGTGGAGGGGCGGCGGGGTGTCGACGAGCTGCTGCCGGGCGCTGCCGTCCGTCGACGGATACACCGTGCGGAGCGTCTCGTGCCGGGCGGCCACGTCGCCGAGTGCCGCTTCGAGGGCCTCGACGTCCGGCTCGCCGGAGAGCCGCAGCGCGAGCGGGACGTTGTAGGCCGCTTCGGCTCCGGTCTCGTCGAGCTGGTTGAGGAACCACATGCGCTGCTGGCCGAAGGACAGCGGCAGCGTCTCGGGCCGTTCCCGTGCGACGAGACCGATCCGGACGTCGTCCTCGTTGTTCTCCACCAGCCGGGCCAGCCCCGCGACGGTCGGCGCGCCGAACAGCTCCCGTACGTTGATCTCGGCGTCGAGCACCGACCGGACGCGTACGACCAGCCGCATCGCGAGCAGCGAGTCGCCGCCGAGTTCGAAGAACGACTCCTCCGCGCCGACCCGTTCCAGGCCCAGCACCTCGGCGAACAGGCCGCACAGCACCTCCTCCACCGGCGTGGCGGGGCCGCGGCCCGTCGAGCCCCCGAACTCGGGGGCGGGCAGGGCGGCCCGGTCGAGCTTGCCGTTCACGGTGATGGGCAGCGAGCCGAGCGCGACGACGGCGGCGGGCACCATGTACTCCGGCAGGGCGCGCGCGGCGAACGCGCGCAGGGCCTCGCCGTCGAGGCCGCCGTCCGCCGGGACGACGTAGGCGACCAGGCGCTTCACGCCCGGCTGGTCCTCGCGGACCACCACCGCGACCTGGCCCACGCCTTCTTGTCCGGCCAGCACGCTCTCGATCTCGCCGAGCTCGATCCGGAAGCCACGGATCTTCACCTGGTCGTCGACGCGACCGGCGGAGAGAAGGGCGCCGTCCGACGTCCAGCGGGCCACGTCGCCGGTCCGGTACATCCGCGAGCCCGCGGGGCCGAACGGATCGGCCACGAACCGCTCGGCGGTCGGGCCGCACCGGTTCGCGTAGCCGCGCGCCAGGCCGTCGCCCGCGATGTACAGCTCGCCCGCGACGCCCACCGGCGCCGGGCGCAGGGCGTCGTCGAGCACGTACACCCGCGTGTTCGCCATCGGCCGGCCGATCGGCACCGAGTCGGGCACCTCGTCCAGCGCCCGCATCGGGAAGGTCGTGGCGAAGGTGGTGGTCTCCGTGGGGCCGTAGCCGTCCACGATCTTCGTGTGCGGGCACGCCTCCAGCACGCGGCGCACGGCCGTGGCGGGGACGGCCTCGCCGCCCGTCCACACCTCGCGCACCCCGGCGAAGCTGTCCGGCGCCTCCTCGGCAAGCAGCCGGAACAGCCCGGCCGTGAGCCACAGCGCGCTCACCCGCCCGCCGACGATGGCCCGTTCCATGGCGCGCACGTCGAGTTCGCCGGGCGCCACCACGACGGCGCCGCCGGACAGCAGCGGCACCCACAGCTCGTACGTCGACGCGTCGAAGGTGTGCGGCGAGTGCATCAGCACGCGCTCCCGGCTGCCGCTGCCCTCCCAGCACGGGTCCAGAGCCAGGCCGACCACGGCGCGCTGGGTGACCGCCACGCCCTTGGGCAGGCCCGTCGAGCCGGAGGTGTACATCACGTAGGCGAGCTGGTCGGCGTGCACCGTCACCCCGGCGTCGCCCGACGGCTCCTGCTCCAGCGAGGCGTCGTCGTCGACCACGACCACGGCTCGGGCGCCGTCCTCCAGTACGGAGCCGCGCAGCGCGCGGTCGGTCACCAGCACCGACGCCGCCGTGTCCGCCGCGAGCCGGCGCAGCCGGTCCGCGGGAGTGTCGGCGTCCAGCGGCACGTACGTCCCGCCGGCCTTGAGGACCGCCAGAATCGACACGACCAGCTCGATCGACCGCTTCTGCAGCAGGGCGACCGTCTGCTCGTCGCCGACGCCCAGGGCCACCAGGCGGTGCGCGAGCCGGTTCGCCCGCGCGTTCAGTTCGGCGTACGTCACCTCGGTGTCCCCGGAGACGAGCGCCACCGCCTCGGGCGTACGGCGTGCCTGCGCCTCGAACAGCTCCGGCAGCGCCGCGGGCGGGACGGGCCGCGCGGTGGCGTTCCAGTCCACGACCACCCGGGCGTGCTCGGCCTCGTCCAGGACGTCGAGCCGGCTCACCCGCAGGTGCGGGTCGGCCGCCATCTGCTCCAGGACCCTCTGGACGCGTTCCGCCAGGATGCGTACGGCGGCCTCGTCGAAGAGATCCGGCCGGTAGTCGAGCCGCAGTTCGAGCTCGTCCGACGGGGAGGCGAGCAGGGTGAGCGGATAGTGGGCCGCTTCCTCGCCGCCGCCTCCGACGATCGGCAGACCGCCCAACTGACGCCCGGCGTCCGGGTCGTGCGGGTAGTTCTCGTAGACGACGAGGGTGTCGAAGGTCGCCCCCGCGCCGGCGATGCGCTGGATCCCCGTCAGCCCCACATGCTGGTACGCGATGAGCTCGGCCTGCTCGGCCTGGAGCCCGGTCAGCAGCTCCGCGACCGTCCTCCGCGGGTCGAGTCGGACCCGTACCGGGACGGTGTTGATGAACAGGCCGAGCATCTGCTCGACGCCCGGGATCTCGGCCGGCCGGCCCGCGACCGTGGCGCCGAACACCACATCGCTGCGGCCTGAGAGCACGCCCACGAGTACCGCCCACGCGCCCTGGACCAGCGTGTTCAGCGTCAGCCCGGTCGCCCGCGCCATCTCCCGCAGCGCGGCGGTGCGCGGTTCGTCGAGCCGGACGGTGACGTGGCGGGACGGGACGGACTCCGCGCCCCGTTCGACCGGGGCGACGAGGGTCGGTTCGTGCGCGCCCGCCAGCACCGAGCGCCACGCCTCCGACGCGGCCTCCTCGTCCTGGCGGGCCAGCCAGGCGAGGTAGTCACGGTACGGGGGCACGGGCGGCAGGGCGCTCGCGTCGCCTCCGGCCGCGTAGATCCGGGACAGCTCGCCGAACAGGATGGGCAGCGACCAACCGTCCGTGACGATGTGATGCATCGTCAGGACCATGCGGTACCGGTCCGCGCCCCGCTTGACCAGCAGCAACCGCATCAGCGGCGGAACCGCCAGGTCGAACGGCGCCAAGTCCTCCTCGGCGAGCCGGTGCGCTTCGGCCCCCGCCTCGGCGTCGGACAGACCCGACAGGTCCACCTCCCGCCAGGGCAGCTCCACACCCTCGACGACCACCTGGACCGGGCTCTGCATCCCGGCCGGCTGACGGAACCCCGTCCGCAGGCTCGCATGCCGGTCCAGCAACACCTGCCACGACGCACGCAGCAGACCCGCGTCCACAGCCCCTGCCAGATCCAAGAACCGCTGCCCCACGTACACATCGCGCGAGCCCTCGTTGTACCGGGCGTGGAACAGCAGCCCCTCCTGCAACGGCGACAGCGGCCACACGTCGACCAGACCGGGAACCCCCGCCTCCAGCTCCTCCACCTCGCCCTGCCCGAGAGCCACCAGCGAGAAGTCGGACGGAGTGTGACCACCAGCACCCGACTCCCCCGCATGAGCCGCCAGACCGGCGAGCATCGCCACCCAGCCGGACGTCAGCTCGCGCAGCTCCTCCTCGTCGAAGAGCCCTGCCGGGCAGCCAAGCGTGACCGTCAGCTCGGGCCCCTCGGGAAGGTCACGGACCAGTCCACCGGCCTCCAGGGCGTGCATCAGCACCATGCGCGGGTCGGACGCCCCGCCGAGGACCGTGTCGGCGTCGGGCCGCCAACTGCCCCCTGCCGTCCGGTCGGCGGGGGTGAAGCGGCCTAGGTAGTTGAAGCCGATCTGCGCCGACGGAAGCCCCTCGAACGCGGGCGCGGTCTCCGGGTTCCCATAGCGCAGCAGCCCGTACCCCAGACCATCCCCCGGAACGGCCCGCACCTGCTCCTTGACCCGCTTCAGCAGCCGGCCCGCCTCCGGACCCCCGGCGCGCACCCGGGCGTGATCGGCGCCGCCCGCGTCCAGTCGCAGCGGATGCGAGCTGGTGAACCAGCCGACCGTACGCGTCAGATCCATCTCGTCGGAGAGCGGCACACGGCCATGGCTCTCCACGTCCACCAGCAGACCGCCCGAGAGGGGTCGGCCCCGGCCGCGCCGCCACTCCTCCACGGCCGCGACCAGACCGGCCAGCAGCACATCGTCGACACCGGCATGGAAGGCCGCCGGCACCCGTGTCAGCAACTGCGAGGTCACTGACACCGGCAGCCGGAGCTCCACCCGTCGCGTGCCGCCCGCGACCGTGTCCACGGCCGGGTCCAGCGCCCGATCGCCGAGCTGCGGGTCCGAGCCCTCCAGCATCCCGGTCCACACCGGCAGCTCGCTCAGCCGCTCCGCGCTCACGGCCTCCGCGGCCAGGGCCTCCGCCCAGCCCCGGTACGAGGTCGAAACGGGGTCGAGGACCGCGTCCGGACCGCCCTCGTACGCCGCCGCCAGATCCGGAACGAGCACCCGCCACGACACCCCGTCGACGGCCAGGTGATGCGCCACCACCAGCAGCCGGCCCGGCTCGTCGGGGCCGGCGTCGAACCACACGGCCTCGACCATCCGGCCGGCCACCGGGTCGAGCCGCCCGACCGCGCTCCGCTCGGCGTCGCGCACGAGCGCGGCCAGGTCCTGGGCGACGGCATCGACGCGCCGTACGACCGCCGACGCGGCGCCCTGCTCCGGAGCCACGAGCGCGCTCGGTTCGCCGTCGGCGAGCTCCAGGCGGGCACGGAGTACGTCATGGTGGTCCAGCAGCCGCTGAACCGCCGCCTCCAGACGCGGCAGCTCCAGCCCGGCCGGGACTTCCAGCAGCATCGACTGGGAGAACGCCCCGGTCAGCGCCGCCGGCCCCGCCCGCTCGACCAGCTCGCGCATCACCGGCGTCAGCGTCGCCGACCCCACACCCGACATCTGCGCGTGCGCCGCGCCCGCCGTGGCCGCCGGCACCCCGGCGACCCGCGCCAGCCCGGCCGGGGACCGGTGCTCGAACACCTGCCGGACGGTGATCGCCACGCCCGCGCGCCGGGCCCGGGAGACGACCAGCATCGACGTGATGGAGTCGCCGCCGAGTTCGAAGAACGAGTCCTCGGCGCCGACCCACTCCAGGCCCAGCACCTCGGCGAACAGCCCGCACAGCACCTCCTCCGCCTGCGTGGCCGGGCCGCGGCCCGACGAGCCGGCGAACTCGGGCGCGGGCAGCGCCGCCCGGTTCAGCTTCCCGTTGACGGTGACCGGCAGGGTCTCCAGCCGCATGACCGAGGCCGGGACCATGTACTCCGGGAGGAACCGCGCCGCGAACTCCCGCAGCGACTCCGCGTCCACGTCCGCGTCCACGTCTTCGCCGGCCGGAACGACGTAGGCGACCAGGCGCTTCACACCCGGCTGGTCCTCGCGGACCACCACCGCGACCTGGCCCACGCCCTCGTGCCCGGCCAGCACGCTCTCGATCTCGCCGAGCTCGATCCGGAAACCGCGGATCTTCACCTGGTCGTCCTGGCGGCCCAGGTACAGCAGCTCGCCGTCCGCCGTCCAGCGGACGAGGTCGCCCGTCCGGTACATCCGGTCGGACCCCGGGAAGGGGCAGGCGACGAACCGCTCCGCCGTCAGTCCCGCCCGGCCCGCATAGCCCCGCGCCAGCTGCACGCCCGCCAGATACAGCTCACCCGTCACCCCGGGAGGCACGGGGCGCAGGAAGTCGTCGAGCACGTAGGTCTGGGTGTTCCAGACCGGGCGGCCGATCGGCACGGACCCGTGGGCCGTGCCGTCCGTGCCGTCCCAGGACGTGACCTCGACCGCGGCTTCCGTCGGCCCGTAGAGGTTGTGGAGCCGCACGCCGATCCGTCGGCGGAACTCCTCCACCAGATCCGCCGTCAGCGCCTCGCCGCTGCAGAAGACCCGCCGCAGACCGGCGCAGTCACCGGGGCGGACCTCCTGGAGGAACACGCCCAGCATCGACGGGACGAAGTGCATCACCGTCACCGCCTGCCGGGCCAGCACGTCCACCAGGTAGGCGGGGTCGCGATGCCCGCCGGGCTTGGCCATCACCAGGCCGGCGCCGGCGACCAGCGGCCAGAACAGCTCCCACACCGACACGTCGAAGCCGGTCGGCGTCTTCTGGAGCACCCGGTCGTCGCTCGCCAGCCGGTAGGCGTCCTGCATCCACAGCAGCTTGTTCGCGATCGACCGGTGGCTCACCATCACGCCCTTGGGGCGGCCGGTGGACCCCGACGTGTAGATCACGTACGCCGCGGAGCCGGGCGTCACCGTCGCAGCCGGCGCGGTGCCGGAGAACGCCGCGACCTCGGCGACGGTCGCCTCGTCGTCCCACACCGCCCACGACGCATCGCCGGCCGCTGCCGTCGCACGCGTGCACACCACGACCGCGGGCGCGGCATCGGTCAGCACGTACGCGATGCGGTCCGCCGGGTAGTCCGGGTCCACCGGGACGTACGCGGCGCCGGCCTTCAGCACGCCCCACAGCACGGCCATCAGATCGACCGACCGCTCCATCAGCACGGCCACCCGGCTCTCCGGGCCGACGCCCCTGCCGATGAGCCAACGCGCCACCCGGTTCGACCACTCGTCCAACTCCGCGTACGTCACGGAGGACTCTTCGTCGAGGACGGCGAGGGCGTCCGGGACGCGCTCGGCCTGGGACCGGAACAGCTCCGGCAGCGTCGTGGCCGGGACGGCCTGGTGGGTGTCGTTCCACTCCTCAACGACGAGTCGCCGCTCGGGCGCGTCCAGGACTTCCAGCTCGCCGGCGGTCACCTGCGGGTCGCGGGCGACCTGTTCCAGCACCCGTGCGAGCCGCTGGGCCAGGGCCCGGGCGGTGTCCTCGTCGAAGAGGTCGGCGGAGTACTGGAAACCGCCCTCGATGCCGGCGGGCCCGCCCTGCTCGTCGCGGAGTTCGACCAGCCCGATCGACAGGTCGAAGCGGGCCGAGAACTCCTCGTCGGCCAGGATCGGCCGGACGTCGAGGCCGCGCAGTTCCCACGGGGCGTCCGCGCCCGGAGTGTTGTCGATCGTCAGCAGGATCTGGAACAGCGGATGCCGGGACAGGGAGCGGGTCGGGCTGAGGTCGTCCACCAACCGCTCGAACGGCACGTCCTGGTGGGCGAACGCGGCCAGGTCGGTCTCCCGGACCCGGCCCAGCAGTTCCGCGAACGTCGGGTCGCCGGCGGCCTCGGTGCGCAGGACCAGGGTGTTGACGAAGAATCCCGCCAGCTCGTCGAGGGCCGCGTCGGCGCGACCCGCGACGACCGTGCCGATCGGGATGTCGGCGCCCGCGCCGAGCCTGGTCAGGAGCATCGCCAGGGCAGCCTGGACGACCATGAACATCGTCGCCGAGCCCTCCTTGGCCACGGCCGCGAGTGCGGCGTGGGCGTCGGGGCCGAGCTCCATCGGGGCCCAGCCGCCCTGGAACGACCCGACCGCCGAACGGGTCCGGTCCGTCGGGAGCGACAGCTCCTCGGGCAGCCCGGCCAGGGTCTCCCGCCAGTACTCCAGCTGGGCGCTCAGCAGGCTGTCCGGGTCGTCGGCCTCGCCGAGGACCTCGCGCTGCCAGAGCGCGTAGTCGGCGTACTGGACCGGCAGTGGCGCCCAGCCGGGCTCCGAGCCGGTGCGCCGGGCCGCGTACGCCTCCTGGAGGTCACGCGCGAGGACGCCCATCGACCAGCCGTCCACGGCGATGTGGTGCGACACCAGCAGCAGCACGAAGTCGGTGTCGGACAGGGTCAGCAGCTCGGTGCGCCACGGCCGGTCCCTGGTCAGGTCGAAGGGCCGGTTCGACAGCTCGGCCATGACCTCGGGCAGGTCGGCCGCCGCGACGTCGTGGACGCGCAGGGCGGGACGGCCGGCGGGGCCGTCGAGGATCTGCTGCCGGGGAGCGCCGTCCGTCTCCGGGAACACCGTACGGAGCGTCTCGTGCCGGTCGGCGACGTCGCCGAGGGCCGCCTCCAGCGCGGCCGCGTCCAGCTCGCCGGAGAGCCGCAGCGCGAGCGGCATGTTGTACGCCGCCGCCGCTCCCGACTCCTCCAGCCGGTTGAGGAACCACATCCGCTGCTGGCCGAACGACAGCGGCAGCACCTGGGGCCGTTGCCGGGCGACGATCTCCGCCCGGCCCCCGCGTCCCGAGGCGTCGTCCACCAGACGGGCGAGGCCCGCGACGGTCGGCGCGGCGAACAGCTCGCGGATGCCGACCTCGGTGTCCAGCGCCGAGCGGATCGACGCGATCAGCCGCATCGCCAGCAGGGAGTCGCCGCCCAGGTCGAAGAACGACTCCTCGGCGCCCGCCCCCTCCAGACCGAGCACCTCGGCGAACAGCCCGCAGAGGATCTCCTCCACCGGGGTCGCGGGCCCGCGGCCCGTCCCGTCGCCCAGGTCCGGCGCGGGCAGCGCGGCCCAGTCCAGCTTGCCGTTCACGGTGACCGGCAGGGACTCCAGCACCACGACGGCCGCGGGCGCCATGTGGTCCGGCAGGGTCCGCGCGGCGAACTCCCGCAGCACGGCGCCGTCAGCGGCGCCCTCTCCGGCCGGGACGACGTAGGCGACCAGGCGCTTCACGCCCGGCTGGTCCTCCCGGACGACCACCGCGACCTGGCCGACGCTGTCGTGCGCGGCCAGCACCGCTTCGACCTCGCCCGGCTCGACGCGGAACCCTCGGATCTTCACCTGGTCGTCGGCACGGCCGGCGAAGACCAGTTGGCCGTCCAGCGTCCAGCGCGCCAGGTCGCCGGTCCGGTACATCCGCTCCCCCGAGCCGGGGAAGGGGCAGGCGACGAACCGCTCCGCCGTCAGTCCCGCACGGCCCGCGTAACCGCGCGCAAGCCCGTCGCCGGCGACGTACAGCTCCCCGACGACGCCGGGCGGCAGCGGACGCAGGAACTCGTCGAGCACGAACACCCGGGCGTTCCAGACCGGGCCGCCGATCGGCACTGCGGTCCGGCCCCGAGCGGGCGTGAGCGCGCCGGACATCGTCGCGCAGACCGTCGTCTCCGTCGGCCCGTACGCGTTGAACAGCCGCCGTGACGACGACGCTGACGACGCCCATTCGGCCACCAGGCCCGGCGGGCACGCCTCGCCCGCCACCACCACGGTCGCCAGCGAGTCCGGCAGCCGGTCGACGCCCGCCAGCACCGACGGCGGCAGCGTCACATGGGTCACCGCGAAGTCGTCGAGCAGATCCTCCAGCCGTCCGAACGGCGGCATCCGGTCGGCGGGCGGCACCACCAGCGCGGCCCCGGCGAGCAGCGCCATGCACACCTCGGACACGGCGGCGTCGAAGCCCAGCGCGGCGAACTGCAGCACCCGCGACTCCGGCCCGACCTCGAACCGGTCGATCTGGGAACCGGACAGGCTGCCCAGACCCGCGTGCGACACCACCACGCCCTTCGGCGTCCCCGTCGAACCCGAGGTGTAGATCACGTACGCCGGGTGCGCCGGACGCAGAGGCGCCCTCCGGTCCACGTCGGTCGGCGCGGTCGTCCGCGCGGCGGCGATCTCCGCCGCGGTCGCCGCGTCGTCCCACAGCATCCGCCCGGTCCCGGCCGGGAGCAGCCCGGCGCTCGTCCCGGTGCACACGACCAACGCCGGGTCGGCGTCGGCGAGCATGAACGCGATCCGCTCGGCCGGGTAGTTCGGGTCGACCGGCACGTACGCCGCGCCGGCCTTCGTCACTCCGAGCAGCACGGCGATCTGGTCGGCCGAGCGCTCCATCACGACGCCGACCCGGTCCTCCGGGCCGACGCCCCGGCCGATCAGCACGTGCGCCAGCCGGTTGGCCCGCTCGTCCAGTTCCGCGTACGTCAGGGAGACGCCGGCGCCGATCAGCGCGGTGGCGTCCGGGGTCCGGGCCGCCTGCGCCTCGAACGCCTTCGGGAGGGTGAGGGCGGGCAGAGCCCGGACGGAGTCGTTCCACTCCTCAAGGACCGCGCGCCGCTCGTCGGCGTCGAGCACGTCGAGCCGGCTGAGCGGGGTCTCCGGATCGGTGGCCACCTGCGCCAGAACTCGCTGCAGCCGGTGGACGAGCCTGCGGGCCGTCGCGTGGTCGAACAGGTCCTTCGCGTACTGCAGGTCGCCGGTGATCCCGGCCGGCGCGCCGCGCTCGTCGCGGCGCTCGGCGAGACTCAGCGACAGGTCGAACCGGGCGGGCAGCGCCTCGTCGGGCAACGTCCCGGCGTTCATCGGGTGAACGGTCAGACCGGGGAAGTCCCAGTCCGTGGACGGGGCGTTCTGCAGCACCAGCATGATCTGGAACAGCGGATGGCGGGTGAGCGACCGCTCCGGGTTGAGCTCGTCCACCAGCCGCTCGAACGGCACGTCCTGATGCGCGTACGCCGACAGGTCGGTCTCGCGGACCCGGGCCAGCAGCTCGGCGAAGGTCGGGTCGCCGCCGACGTCGGTGCGCAGGACGAGGGTGTTCACGAAGAACCCCGCGAGGTCGTCGAGCGCGCTGTCGCCGCGGCCGGCGATCGCGGTGCCGATGGGGATGTCCGTACCCGCGCCGAGCCGGGCCAGCAGCATCGCCCAGGCGGCCTGCACCACCATGAACATCGTCGCCGAGCCCTGCCGGGCCACGTCCGCCAGACCGGCGTGGGTCGCGCCGTCCACCTCGACCGCGACCGAGCCGCCCTGGAACGACGCGACGGCGGGCCGCGCCCGGTCCGCCGGGAGGGGAGTCTCCTCCGGCAGGCCTGCCAGGGCCTCCCGCCAGTAGCCCAGCTGGGCGCTGATCAGACTGTCCGGATCGGCCGGGTCGCCGAGGACCTCCCGCTGCCAGAGCGCGTAGTCGGCGTACTGGACGGGCAGCGGCGCCCAGTCGGCCGCGCCGCCTTCGCAGCGGGCCGCGTAGGCCGTCCGCAGATCCCGCGCCAGGAGCCCCATCGACCAGCCGTCCACGGCGATGTGATGGGCGACCAGGAGGAGGACGAACTCGGACGGGGAGTGGGACTGGGACTGGGACTCGGGCTGGGGTTCGGACTCGTACTGGGACTGGGACTCGGACAGGACGAGCAGCTCGGCCCGCCAGGGCAGCTCGCGCGCCAGGTCGAAGCCCGGTCCGGCCTCGGCCACCAGCACCTCGGGCAGCTCGGCCTCGCTGATGCGGCGGGTGGGCAGGGCCGGACGACCGGCCGCGCCCTCCAGGACATGCTGCCGGGGGGTCCCGTCCGTCTCCGGGAACAGAGTGCGGAGGGTCTCGTGCCGGTCGGCCAGGTCGCCGAGCGCGCCGCCGAGGGCGGCGGTGTCCAGCTCGCCCGAGAGCCGGAGCGCCAGCGACATGTTGTACGCGGCGCCCACGCCCGCTTCTTCGAGCTGGTTGAGGAACCACATCCGCTGCTGCCCGAACGACAGCGGCACCGTTTCCGGCCGCTCCCGCACCACGAGCCCCGACCTGACGTCGGACCGACCGCCCTCGACGAGCCGGGCCAGGCCCGCGACGGTCGGGGTGCCGAACAGCTCACGGACGCCGACCTCGGCGTTCAGCACCGAGCGGACGGAGGCGATGAGGCGCATCGCGAGCAGCGAGTCGCCGCCGAGTTCGAAGAACGAGTCCTCAGCGCCGACCCGCTCCAGGCCGAGCACCTCGGCGAACAGGCCGCACAGGACCTCTTCCACCGGGGTCTCGGGGCCACGTCCTTCGCCGCCGCCGAACTCGGGGGCGGGGAGCGCGTCCCGGTCGAGCTTGCCGTTGACGGTGACGGGGAGGGCCTGCAGGGGGACGATCGCGGCGGGGACCATGTAGTCCGGCAGGGACCGTGCGGCGAACTCCCGCAGGGCGTCGCCGTCGACTTCCTCGCCCGCTGGGACGACATACGCGACGAGGCGCTTGGCGCCGGGCCGGTCCTCGCGGACGATGACGGCGACCTGAGCGACGCTCTCGTGCGCGGCCAGTGCGGATTCGACTTCGGCGGGCTCGATGCGGAAGCCACGGATCTTCACCTGATCGTCGGCACGACCGGAGAAGAGGAGCTGGCCGTCCGGCGTCCAGCGGGCCAGGTCGCCGGTCCGGTACATCCGGCCGCCGCCGTACGGGCAGGCCACGAACCGCTCCGCCGTCAGCCCCGGCCGACCGTCGTAACCACGGGCCAGACCGGAACCCGCAAGGTACAGCTCGCCGGTCACGCCCGGCGGCACGGGACGCAGGAACTCGTCCAGCACGTACGTGCGGGCGTTGTCCATCGGCCGGCCGATCGGCACACTCGCCGGTACGGCATCGCCGGCCACGTACGGGATCTGCGTGGTGAACGCCGTCGTCTCCGTGGGCCCGTACGTCGTACGAACCGTCAGCTCCGGATACGCCTCCAGCAGACTGCGAATGGCCGACGCGGACACCACGTCACCACCGGTCGACACCTCACGCACACCCGCGAAGATCTCCGGCGACTCCTCCGCCAGCACACGGAACAGACCCGCCGTCGCATGGACATTGGTGATCCCATGCTCAGCAATCAGCCGACCCCGCACGGACGCGTCCTTCTCACCATGCGGCAGCAGCACCAGCTGTCCGCCCCGGGTGAGCGGCACCCAGATCTCGTACGTCGAAGCGTCGAAAGCATGGTTCGCCTGGACCAGAACCCGCTCCACCGCATCATCACGCCAACACCGGTCCGCGACGAAACTCGCCACGTTCCCATGCGTCACCGCCACGCCCTTCGGCGTACCAGTGGACCCCGACGTGTACATC
>NZ_JBIAXG010000088.1:0-16253 GCF_042896465.1 Streptomyces sp. NPDC001292 | reverse complement strand
AGCGCCGATGGTACTGCAGGGGGGACCCTGTGGGAGAGTAGGACGCCGCCGAACAAATTGTGAGAAAACCCCCGTGCCATTCGGCACGGGGGTTTCTGCGTTCACCACCTGGAGGCTCACGCCCCCGTCCTCCGCGCCCCAGCCCTCCGTCTTTCAAAGCCTCCCCGCTGCCTTCAGTGCCAGATACGCGTCCGCCAGCGCCGGCGCCAAATCGTCCGGGGTGGCGTCGACGACGGTGACACCGCAGCGGCGGAGTTGCTGGGCGGTGCGGTGGCGTTCGGTCTGGGCCTGGGCCGCGGCGGCGGCTTCATAGACCGCGTCCACGGTTCCACGGGACGCGGCCATCCGTGTCACCAGCGGATCCGCCACCGAGGCCACCAGGACCGTATGGCGCTGGGTGAGTTGAGGGAGCACGGGCAGCAGGCCCTCCTCGACGGGCGCCGCGTCCAGGCTGGTCAGCAACACGATCAGTGAGCGGCGCGGTGCCGTACGCAGGGCTGTGGCCGCAAGGCCCCGGGCGTCCGTCTCGACGAGTTCGGGTTCCAGTGCCGCCAGGGCGTCGACCAGGGACGGCAGGACATCTCCCGCGGAGCGGCCCTGGACGAGGGCGCGAACCCGGCGGTCGTAGGCCAGCAGGTCGACGCGGTCGCCGGCGCGGGAGGCGAGGGCCGCGAGGAGCAGGGCGGCGTCCATGGAGGCGTCCAGGCGCGGGGCGTCGCCCACGCGGCCCGCGGAGGTGCGGCCGGTGTCCAGGACGAGCAGGATGTGCCGGTCGCGTTCGGGGCGCCAGGTGCGGACGGCGACCGCGGACTGGCGGGCCGTGGCGCGCCAGTCGATGGAGCGGGTGTCGTCGCCGGGGACGTACTCGCGCAGGCTGTCGAACTCCGTTCCCTCGCCGCGGATGAGCACACTGGTGCGGCCGTCGAGCTCCCGCAGCCGGGCGAGCTTCGAGGGCAGGTGCTTGCGGCTGGTGAACGGGGGCAGCACGCGTACCGTCCAGGGAACCTTGTGGGTGCCCTGGCGGGCGAAGAGCCCGAGGGGGCCGTAGGAGCGGATGGTCACGCGGTCCGCCTTGCGGTCGCCGCGGCGAGTGGGGCGCAGGCGCGTGGTGACACGGCGGCGTTCGCCGGGCGGCACGGTCAGGCGATGCCGGGACGCCGCCACCTCGGTGCCCGGCCGCCAGCTGCTGGGAGGCCAGGCGTCACGTAGCCGGGCCCGCAGCAGGCGGCGCGAGGGGTTGGTGACCGTGAGGGTGACGTCGGCGCTGTCGCCCAGGCGCACGGAGGTGTCCCCGGAGCGGGTCAGGCCGAGCCGACGCACCGGCGCCGCCAGGGCGTAGTCGCAGGCGCAGGCCACGGCCAAGGGCGCGTTCACGGCGAGGATGCCCGTCCAGCCAGGGTCCCAGATGCCGACGGGGAGGGAGCCGAGGGCCGCGAGGAGTGCGGCGCGTCCGGTGAGGGCCATCAGCGGGGGACCGGCACGTGAGCGAGGATCGCGTTGATCACCGAATCGGGGGTCACGCCTTCCATCTCGGCCTCCGGGCGCAGCTGTACACGGTGGCGCAGGGTGGACAGGGCCAGTGCCTTGACGTCGTCGGGGATGACGTAGTCGCGGCCGGTCAGCCAGGCCCACGCGCGGGATGTCGACAGCAGTGCCGTCGCTCCGCGCGGGGAGACGCCGAGGGCCAGGGACGGTGATTCACGGGTCGCCCGGCAGATGTCGACGACGTAGGCCGTGATCTCGGGGGAGACGGTCGTCTTGGCGATCGCGGCGCGGGCCGCGTCCAGGTCGGCGCGACCGGCCACCGGGCGTACGCCGGCGGCGCGCAGGTCGCGCGGGTTGAAGCCCTCGGCGTGGCGGGTGAGGACGTCGATCTCGTCCTGGCGGGAGGGCAGCGGGATGGTCAGCTTGAGCAGGAAGCGGTCCAGTTGGGCCTCGGGGAGGGGGTAGGTGCCCTCGTACTCGACCGGGTTCTGGGTCGCGACGACGAGGAAGGGCTCGGGGAGCGGGCGCGGGGTGCCGTCGACGGTGACCTGGCGCTCCTCCATGGCCTCCAGCAGCGACGACTGGGTCTTGGGCGGGGTGCGGTTGATCTCGTCGGCGAGGAGGAGGTTGGTGAAGACCGGGCCGGGCTGGAAGGAGAACTCGGCGGTGCGGGTGTCGTAGACCAATGAGCCGGTCACGTCGCTCGGCATCAGGTCGGGGGTGAACTGGACGCGCTTGGTGTCGATGTCGAGCGCGGCGGCGAGCGTGCGGACGAGCAGGGTCTTCGCCACTCCGGGGACTCCCTCGAGGAGGACGTGTCCGCGGCAGAGGAGGGCGACGACGAGGCCGGTCACGGCGGGATCCTGGCCGACCACGGCCTTGGCGATCTCGGCGCGCAGGGCTTCCAGGGAGGACCGGGCGTGGCCCGTGTCCCCGGAGCGCCCGGCGTTGTCAGTGGTCGGGTCCATCATGGACTGCGTACCTCTCTTTCGAGGGCGTCGAGTCGGTCGGCGAGGGATACGAGGGCCGCGTCGTCGCCGGGCGGCGGGCCGAAGAGCAGGTCGTGCAGGGAACGTCCCTCGCCGTGGAGGTGGGCGGACAGGGCGGGGAGCAGGGCCTCGGGCGTGTGCGCCTGGGTGACGGGGATGCCGACGAGGGGGGCCAGGCGGGTGCGTGTGGTGGAGCGAAGAGCGGTGGCGGCGCGGTCGCGGGCGTTCGCCTTGCGGTAGAGGCGGGCGCGGCCCTCGACGGTTTCGGAGGCGCGGATCGCCACGGGGAGTTTTTCGGGGACGAGGGGGCCGAGCCGGCGTGCCCGCCACAGGGCGGTCAGGGCCGCGGCGATGAAGAGTTGCAGGGTGCCCCAGACCCAGCCCGAGGGGAGCAGATCGAAGAAGCCGCGGTTGCCGGTGTCGGGGGCCGACGCGTCGGAGAGCGAGGGGAGGTACCAGACCAGATGGGGGCGGGAGCCGAGGAGCTGCAGGGCGAGGGAGGCGTTGCCCTGCTTGGCGAGGCGGTTGTTGTAGAGGATGTCGGGGGTGCCGAGGACGACGGTGTCGCCGCCCTCGGTGGTCCGCGGGATGCGCAGCAGGGTGGGCAGGCCGTCGCTGGGGTAGCAGGCGTCGGCGGTTGTGACGTTGGTGGAGTAGCGGATTCCGCCGCCGGTGTCCGCGGTGCTCGCGCGGCGGGCGGCGGGCAGGGAGCAGCTTGGGGAGAGAGTGGTGTCGAAGCTGGGCGTGCGAGCGGCGGTGACGCCGGGGGCCAGGCCGTTGACGGAGGGAAAGTCGGGGGCGACGAGGACGGTGCGTCCGCCGGAGGCGTCGATCGTGGTGCGCAGCCGGGACTGCTGTCCGTCCGTCAGCAGGTCGGGGACGGCGACCAGCAGGGTGGTGTCGGGGCCGGCGGCGGCGCGTGCCGGGTCGAGGGTGGTGACCACGCGTGTGGACACGCCGTGGTCGGCGAGGAGCGTGGCGATGGCGCGGCTGCCGTAGGGGTCGGCGGAGCGCGGGTCCAGGCGGCCGTGCTGGGCGCCCGACTGGACCGTGGCGATTGCGACGGCGGCGGCGAGGAGGAGGACGAGGGCGAGCAGGATCCCGCGCGTGCGGGTCCACACCTGGCGGCCGGTGCGGGAGACCGAGGTGGACGGGAGCGTGGCCTCGATGGTCATCCGGCGGCTCCCTGGTGCCCGGCCGGGGCCGTGCCGTGGCCGGTGCCGGCGAGCTGGGGCCTGGTGCGTTCCAGGTCGCGGTCGAGTTCGGCGATGCGGTGGTACGCCGCTTCGGTTGCCCTGCGGCCGCCGTATGTGACGTCGTCGAAGTCCCGGGCGGCGGCGCGCAGCCGGTCGGTGTGCGCGGGGAGGGCTCGGCCGGCCTCGGCGGCGGCCTCGTCGGCGGTGCGGCCGGGGCGTACGTCGAGCAGGGCTCGTTCCTCCAAGGAGCGGACGATGGCGCGCATGCGTTCCTGGACGGCCTGGTTCCAGTGGCCCTGGGCGGCGTGCGCCTCGGCGGTGGCGCGGTGTTCGGCGGCGCTGCGGGGGCGGTCGTCGAACAGGGTGGCGGAGGAAGGGGGTTCGCGGCGCGGGGTACCGAGGCGCCACCACAGGGCCCCGAGCACGGCGAGGACGGCCACGATGACGACGACCAGTCCGACGCTCCCGCCCGGGGTGGCGACCGAGGCGGAGTCGAACAGTTTGCCGAGCCAGTTCCAGAAGGCGTTCAGGGCGCGTTGCAGCAGGCCCGGGTCGTGCTCGTGGTACATCGGCTTGGACAGCTCGCGCCGGGCCGCCTCCCGCGCCGGGTCACGCGGGACGGTCACCGGTGGCTCGGCTCCCGCCCGCGACTGTGTCAGGACCGCGCCGCGGGCGTGCAACGCCGTCCGCAGGGCTTTGTCCACGGCGCGTGGGAACGCCGGCAGTGCTGTGAGAACTCCCCCCGCCAGGCTCACGGCATCAGCTCCCGGAGGCTGGTGCGTCGGAGCCGTAGCCCTGGATGCCCGCGGCCCGGGCCAGATCGAGGTCGAGGGCCTCGCGGCGGATGCGCTGGTCGATGTAGAGCAGCACGGTGACGCCGGCCGTGATCGGGAAGGTGACCGTGGAGCCGATCACGGCCCCGATCCCGGTGATGATCAGGTAGGCCCAGCCGACGTTCGGGGTGCCGCTGAGGAGGGCGGACATGCCGCCCCCGCCGAAGATCAGGGCGAGGGTGAGGAAGGGAATGGCGATGACCGCGGAGACGAGGCCCGCGATGAGCCCCGCCAGCAGCTGGATGCCGAAGACGCGCCACCAGGAGCCGCGGATCAGCCTGGCGGAGCGGCCCATCGACTTGGCGATGCCCTGCTTCTCCAGCATCAGGGCGGGCGAGGCGAGCGAGAAGCGGACCGCCAGCCACAGGGCGGGTACGCAGGCGACCAGGCCGCCCAGGACGGCCAGTGCTATGCCGCCCAGGGGCGACCCCGTGGTGGCGACGATGATGCCGGGCAGCGCGCCGACCGCGATGACGCCGAGGCAGATGAGCAGCAGCAGAAAGACCAGCCCGAACAGCTTGAGCACCTGGGGGCGGGCGTCCAGCCAGGCCTCTGCGGTGGTGACCGGCTTGCCGAGGACCGCACGGCTGGTGACTGTCGTGAGCAGCGCGGTGGCGATGACGGTGGCGACCAAGGAGACGATGAGGACGGCGCCGGAGCCGAGCATGGCGTCGCCCATGGCGCGGCCGACCTCGCCGGGGGTGGCGTTCGGGTCGCTGAGGACCTGGCTGCTCGTGCTGCTGTCGATGACCAGGCGTTGCAGCAGGATGACGATGATCTGGGCGAAGACCGCGACGACCAGCGTGATGCCCAGGACGGTGCGCCAGTGGGTGCGCATGGTGGACACCGTGCCGTCGAGGATCTCGCCCACGCCCAGCGGGCGCAGCGGGATCACGCCGGGCTTGGCCGCGGGGGGCGGGCCGCCCCAGCCGACACCCCAGGCGCCGTGGCCACCGGGGCCACCGTAACCGGGAGCGCCGTGGCCACCGGGACCGCCGTAACCAGGGCCGCCGTAGCCACCGGGGGCGTAACCACCAGGGCCGTAGCCGGCCGGGGGCTGTCCGCCGCCCCAGCCGGGGCCGGCGGGTGGCGGAGGTGCCTGGCCGGGGGCCGGGGCTCCCGTGGGTGCGGACCACTGGCCCGGCGGCGGCTGCTCCTTGGACCACTTCACGCCGGGGCCCTGCGGCTGCTCGCCCGACTGGTCCGCGGGGGCCGCGGGGTCGGGGCGGCCGGCGGCGTCGGCAGGTCCGGACGTGCCTGCCCCCTGCCCGTCGGACGGGGCGGATCCGGGCGAGGCCCAGCCCGGAGTGTCTGTCATCGTCGCTCCTTCACGGTGCCCGTCCGCCGACGCGGCGGCAGGTTGCCAGCCATCGTGCCATGGGGTGGTCTTCGGGCGACCGGCGGTGGTGGCGGCTGCGTACCTTCAATTGTCCGCCGGATACGGGGCAGACTGACGACATGGCTGATCAGTACGCGCAGACCCGCGAGGACGACCGGACGGTCGGTACCTCGGCGATCCGCTGGGAAGAGCCGCCCGAGGGCCCGGTGCTGGTCCTCCTCGACCAGACCAGGCTTCCCGCCGAGGAGGTCGAGCTGGTGTGCACGGACGCTCCCGCGCTGGTGGAGGCGATCCGGTCGCTGGCCGTGCGCGGGGCGCCGCTGCTCGGCATCGCCGGAGCGTACGGCGTCGCGCTCGCCGCCGCGCGCGGCTTCGACGTGGACGAGGCCGCGACCGCGCTGGCGGCGGCCCGGCCCACGGCCGTGAACCTCTCCGTCGGCGTGCACCGGGCGCTGTCCGCCCATCAGGCGGCGCTCGCCAGGACCGGAGACCCCGGGCAGGCCGCCTCGGCGGCGCTGGCCGCGGCGCGGCAGCTGCACCAGGAGGACGCCCGCGCCAGCGCGCGGATGGCCGAGCACGGGCTGGCGCTGCTGGACGAGCTGCTGCCCGGCGGCGGGCACCGCGTCCTCACCCACTGCAACACCGGGTCGCTGGTGTCGGGCGGGGAGGGCACGGCGTTCGCGGTGGCGCTCGCGGCGCATCGCGCGGGACGGCTGCGGCGGCTGTGGGTGGACGAGACCCGGCCGTTGCTCCAGGGTGCCCGTCTGACGGCGTACGAGGCGGCCCGCAACGACATGTCGTACACCCTGCTCACCGACAACGCGGCGGGCTCGCTGTTCGCGGCCGGTGAGGTGGACGCCGTGCTGGTCGGCGCGGACCGCATCGCCGCCGACGGCTCAGTGGCGAACAAGGTGGGCAGCTATCCGCTCGCGGTGCTCGCGCGCTACCACCACGTGCCGTTCGTCGTGGTGGCGCCGGTGACGACGGTGGACCCGGCGACCCCGGACGGTACGGCGATCGAGGTCGAGCAGCGGCCGGGCTACGAGGTGACCGAGTTCATCGCGCCCCAGGTCCCGGTCACGGGAGCCGGCGGCGGTCTCCCGGTCGCGCCGCTGGGCACCCAGGCCTACAACCCGGCGTTCGACGTGACCCCGCCGGAGCTGGTGACGGCGATCGTCACCGAGGAGGGCGCCGTCTCGCCGGTGACCGCCAAGGGCCTGGCAGAACTGTGCGCCAGGTCGCGGGGGACCAAGACCGACTGAGCACCGGCACCCCCGTTCTCGGGCCGGAGGCAGACAGTGACGGTTCCGTACGACTATCGTCACTGGCCAGTGAGCTCCCTCACCTGGATCTTCGCCACCGTTACGAGAATGGGATGATGTCGTTTATGAAGGGACGAGTCCTTGTCGTCGACGACGACACCGCACTGGCCGAGATGCTCGGGATCGTGCTGCGTGGTGAAGGTTTCGAGCCGTCTTTCGTGGCCGACGGCGACAAGGCGCTCGCCGCTTTCCGGGAGACCAAACCCGATCTGGTCCTGCTCGACCTGATGCTGCCCGGCCGCGACGGCATCGAGGTGTGCCGCCTGATCAGGGCGGAGTCCGGAGTGCCGATCGTGATGCTGACGGCCAAGAGCGACACCGTGGACGTCGTCGTCGGCCTGGAGTCCGGCGCCGACGACTACATCGTGAAGCCGTTCAAGCCGAAGGAGCTCGTGGCCCGTATCCGGGCGCGGTTGCGCAGGTCGGAGGAGCCCGCGCCGGAGCAGCTCGCCATAGGAGACCTCGTCATCGATGTCGCGGGGCACTCCGTGAAGCGGGACGGGCAGTCGATCGCGCTGACGCCGCTGGAGTTCGACCTGCTGGTCGCCCTGGCCCGCAAGCCGTGGCAGGTGTTCACCCGCGAGGTGCTGCTTGAGCAGGTATGGGGGTACCGGCACGCGGCCGACACCCGTCTGGTGAACGTGCACGTCCAGCGGCTGCGCTCCAAGGTCGAGAAGGACCCGGAGAAGCCGGAGATCGTGGTGACCGTCCGCGGTGTCGGATACAAGGCCGGACCGAGCTGACGTGTCGGGGGACAGCGCCGCTTCGGCGCCCGGGGGAACCGGGGCCCGCGCGGGGCGGGCTGTCGGCCGGACGACCGCCGGCTCCCGCTGGGGACGCCTCCTGGAGGGCGGGCTGCTGCACGGCGGCGTCCAGGGGAGCCCGGTCCTGCGTCTCTTCCTGCGCTGGGTGCGCCGGCCGTTGCTGCCCGTGATGCGGCTGTGGCGGCGCAACATCCAGCTCAGGGTCGTCGCCACCACCCTGCTGATGTCGCTGGGCGTCGTCCTGCTGCTGGGTTTCGTCGTCATCGGCCAGGTGCGCAACGGACTGCTCGACGCCAAGGTGAAGGCCTCGCAGAGCCAGGCCACCGGCGGTTTCGCGGCGGCCAAGCAGCGGGCCGACGAGGCTGCGACCCGCACCGGCGACGACGCCTCGGCCACGGACGGCCACTCCTCGCAGAACGTCATCCAGTGGATGAGCGACCTGGTCTCGTCGCTGTCCAGCGGCGGCCAGGGTGCCTTCGACGTGGTCACGCTGCCCGCCGGCGACGACAGCGGTGGCGGGCGCGGTCCGCGTGCCTCCGGCGGTGTGGATCCGACGGCGAGCGTTCCGGAGGAGCTGCGCGCCCGGATCAACAACGGCATGGTGGCCGCGCAGAGTTACGCCCGCATCGTCTACCAGGGCGGTGACAAGGGCTCCCAGCCCGCGCTGGTCATCGGCAAGCAGGTCAACGACCCCAACGGGGATCCGTACCAGCTGTACTACCTCTTCCCGCTCACCCAGGAGGAGAAGTCGCTGAGCCTGGTCAAGGGCACGCTGGCGACGGCCGGTCTCTTCGTCGTCGTACTCCTCGGAGCCATCGCCTGGCTGGTGGTGCGGCAGGTCGTCACGCCGGTGCGGATGGCGGCCGGGATCGCCGAGCGGCTGTCGGCCGGGCGGCTCCAGGAGCGGATGAAGGTCACCGGTGAGGACGACATCGCGCGGCTCGGCGAGGCCTTCAACAAGATGGCGCAGAACCTTCAGCTGAAGATCCAGCAGTTGGAGGAGCTGTCGCGGATGCAGCGCCGGTTCGTCTCCGACGTCTCGCACGAGCTGCGCACACCGTTGACGACCGTGCGGATGGCCGCCGATGTCATCCATGAGGCGCGCGAGGACTTCGACCCGGTCACCGCCCGCTCGGCGGAACTGCTCGCCGACCAGCTCGACCGGTTCGAGTCGCTGCTCGCGGACCTGCTGGAGATCAGCCGTTTCGACGCGGGCGCGGCTGCGCTGGAGGCCGAAGCGATCGACCTCAGGGAGGTCGTGCACCGGGTCGTCAGCGGCGCGGAGCCGCTCGCCGAGCGCAAAGGAACACGGATTCGGGTCGTCGGCGACCAGCAGCCGATCGTGGCGGAGGCCGACACCCGGCGTGTGGAGCGCATCCTGCGCAACCTGGTCGTCAACGCCGTGGAGCACGGCGAGGGCAGGGACGTCGTCGTCAAGCTCGCCGCGGCGGGCGGCGCGGTCGCGGTCGCGGTGCGCGACTACGGCGTCGGGCTCAAGCCGGGCGAGGCGACCCGCGTGTTCAGCCGGTTCTGGCGGGCGGATCCGGCGCGCGCCCGCACCACGGGCGGTACCGGCCTGGGGCTGTCGATCGCTCTGGAGGACGCCCGGCTGCACGGCGGCTGGCTTCAGGCGTGGGGCGAGCCGGGCGGCGGCTCGCAGTTCCGGCTGACCCTGCCCAGGACCGCGGACGAGCCGCTGCGGGGCTCGCCCGTACCGCTGGAACCGAAGGACTCGCGCCGCAACCGCGGGCTCGACGACGCCGGTCTGCCGAGCGGGAAGCGTGCCACCGTGCCGGTGCAGGCGACGGGTGAGCGGATGGCGTCGTCGCGGGACCCGATCGCGTCCCGGTCGGCGGTGCCGGCCCCTGCGGCCGATCCGACGGCGCTGCCCGGCAACGGCGCGCGTGTGGTGCCCCGGCCGGCCACGGGCGGGCGACGGCAGGAGACGGTGTCCGCCGTGGACGCGGCGGGGGACGGGCCGGTGGACGCCGCGGCTGCGGAGGAAGCCGGGCCGCGGGACGTGACACAGCAAGGGGAGGCATTTCGTGGGCGCTGACCGCGTGGGGGGCGTACGGCGGCCGGTGCGCGCGGTGGCGTACGCCGCTTCCGGGGTCCTGCTGCTGGCTGGGTGCGCATCGATGCCGGACAGCGGGGATCTGCGGGACGTGGAGTCCACCCCGCGCCAGGACAGCCAGCTGCGGGTGTTCGCCATGCCGCCCCGGGAGGACGCCCCGCCCGCGGAGATCGTGCAGGGCTTCCTGGAGGCACTGACCAGCGACGATCCGCAGTATGCGACGGCGCGTCAGTACCTGACGGGGACGGCCTCGGGGCACTGGCGGCCGGAGCAGTCCACGACCGTGCTCGCGGGCGGCCCGGACATCCAGGTCGACCGCACCACGGGACACGACAGCGGCGACGACTACGCGTTCACCCTGACCGGCACCAAGGTGGCCCGGGTGGACGCACAGCAGTCGTACACGCCGATGGTCGGCGGCTACAGCCAGCCGGTTCATCTGACGCGGGACAAGAAGAGCGGGCAGTGGCGCATCGACGTGCTGCCACAGGGCGTCGTCATGGGCCAGTCGGACTTCCAGCGCAACTACACGTCCGTCAACAAGTACTACTTCGCCTCCGACACTTGGGCGAACTCGGTGACGTCGGCGACCGCTGTCGCCGATCCCGTCTTCGTGCGCCGGCGCGTGGACGCGATGACGCAGGTGGTGCGCTCCCTGCTGAGCGGGCCCACGCGCTGGCTCGAGTCGGCGGTCAGTTCGAGCTTCCCGGCCGGGACGGCGCTGCGCCGCGGGGTCGCCTCGCTGGCGCCCGACGACCAGAACCGGCTGACGGTGCCGCTGAACGGGAAGGCCTCCGGGGTCGGGCGCGAGAAGTGCCGGGAGATGGCGACCCAGCTGCTGTTCACGCTGCAGAACCTGACACCCACCGTGGACACCGTCACGCTCCAGCGCACCGACGGCGGCACCCTGTGCTCGCTCAAGGAGGACCAGACCGAGACCGTCGCCACGCGCGGGTCGGTGAAGCAGCCCGACTACCTGTACTTCGTCGACGACAAGCGGCGGCTGGTGCGGATCGCCGACGGCGGCACCGCCGCGGTCGCCGAACCCGTGCCGGGGGCGCTGGGCGAGGGAGTCCAGAAGCTCAGCGCTGCGGCGGTGTCGTGGGACGAGCACACCGCGGCCGGAGTCGGCTACGACGGCAAGTCGCTGTTCGTTGGCTCGCTCGTGGCGGGCGGCGCGCTCGACGCGCCGGTGCTGGTGAGCCAGGGCAAGGCGGAGGGCGACCGGCTGACGGCACCGAGCTGGGACGCGCGCGGTGACCTGTGGGTGGCCGACCGCGATCCCGCCCGGCCGCGGCTGGTGCTGCTGGAGCAGGGGGAGGGCGAGCCGCTCGACGTGCGGGTCCCCGGGCTGAAGGGGCGCGTCGACGCGGTGCGGGTGGCCGCCGACGGAGTGCGGATCGCCCTGGTCGTAAAGGCGGAGAACGGCAGCAAGTCCCTGCTCATCGGGCGGATCGAACGTGACGAGAAGGCCGGGGACCGGCCGGTGGTGTCAGTGCTCGAACTGCGTTCGGCGGCTCCGGAGCTGGAGGACGTCACAGCCATGTCGTGGGCCGGCGACAGCCGGCTCGTTGTCGCCGGACGGGAGGAGGGGGGCGTGCAGACGATGCGGTACGTCCAGGTCGACGGCTCCACGCCGGAGGGCCCGCCGCCGGCCGCGCTCACGGGCGTGCAGTCGATCGCCGCGACCGAGGACGAACAGTTGCCGTTGGTGGCGTACTCCTCGGAGGACGGGATCGTCCAGCTGCCGTCCGGGGCGCAGTGGCAGAAGGTGACCAAGGACGGGTTGGCGCCCGTCTACCCGGGCTGAGCGCCCTTCCGTCCCCACTGGGCTGAGCGCCCTTCTGTGCCCACCGGGCTGAGCGCCCTTCTGTGCCCACCGGGCTCAGCGCCCTTCCGTCCCGACCGGGCTGAGCCCCGTCGGTCCCGACCGGGCCGAGGCATCCCTGGGTCGCCCGTGTGAGGGAAGCCCCGGTCGCGGTGGCCGGAGTTGTCCACAGGGAGTTGTCCACAGGGCTGGCCGGGACGGTGCGCCGTCGGCACAGTGGAAGGCATGCACGGGTGGTGGCAGGACCTCACCGACCTGGTGCTGCCGACCGAGTGCGGAGGTTGTGGCAGGCCTCGCACGGTGCTCTGTCCTCGGTGCCGTGCCGCCCTGAGCCACGGCGCACCGCGCCGGGTGCGACCGGTGCCGGAGCCGTCCGGACTGCCGGCGGTGTACGCGGCGGCGCCGTACGCGGACGCGGCGCGGGCGGCCCTGCTCGCCCACAAGGAACGGGGCGCACTGGCTCTCGCGCGCCCGCTGGGCACGGCGCTCGCGGGTGCGGTACGGGCCGGGCTGCGGGCGACCGCGGCGGGAGCGGGCGCAACAGGAGCGGGAGCCGGGGCGGCCGGTCGGGCCGTGCTGCTCGTCCCCGTGCCGTCCGCGCGGCGGGCGGTGCGGGCGCGGGGGCACGATCCCGCGCGGCGGATCGCGCTCGCGGCGGCCGGTGGCCTGCGGCGGTCCGGGACGCCGGCCCGGGCCCTGGCGGTGCTGCGCCAGCGGCGCGAAGTGGCGGACCAGTCGGGGCTGACCTCCCGGCAGCGGCTGGAGAACCTCGCCGGTGCGCTGGAGGTGGCCGCGGGCGGTGCGCGGCTGCTGCTGAGCGGTCCGGTGGTGCTGGTCGACGACGTCATGACGACGGGGGCCTCGTTGACGGAGGCGGCGCGAGCGGTGACGACGGCCGTGTACACGGCGCGGGGCCGGGAAGGGATGAGGAAACGGAAGTCGGGATCAAGGCGGAAGGAGGGGAACTCGATGTGTGGCACACCGGAAATGGCGGGAGTGCACGGCGCCGGTGATGTGGTCTGTGCGGCGGTCGTCGCGGCCTCTCCGGGTTCCTTCGGAATAGACCGGAACTGACTGAGAACTTGCATCGTTGCAGGTAATGAGCGGGTCAATTCACCTGAACGGAGGTACGCCGCAGTAGAGGGTGACGTCATCCGTCCGGGCGAGATATGTTCGGGTTGTGAGGGAAAGGCGCAGGCCATCCCTGTCACATGCCAATGCCGTGTTGCGGGTTTCCGCTATCACCCGTACCGGCCGGGTGGAGATCTCGCCCGCGGGGGAGGAGGAGGTGGACGTCACCGAGTCCGAGGTTCCGGAGCTCACCGGAACCGGGTGCACAAGGGAGATGCTCCGCCGTCGGAGCGGAGCGATCCGGGAACGGAGTTCTGCGTGGACATCGTCGTCAAGGGCCGCAAGACCGAGGTGCCCGAGCGGTTCCGCAAGCACGTGGCCGACAAGCTGAACCTGGAGAAGATCCAGAAGCTCGATGGCAAGGTGATCAGCCTCGACGTCGAGGTGTCCAAGGAGCCCAACCCCCGACAGGCCGACCGCTGCGACCGGGTGGAGATCACCCTCCGCTCCCGCGGTCCGGTGATCCGGGCGGAGGCAGCGGCCAGCGATCCGTACGCCGCGCTCGACCTGGCGGCGGAGAAGCTCGGTGCCCGGCTGCGCAAGCAGCACGACAAGCGTTTCTCGCGGCGTGGCGCACGCCGGATCTCGGCCGCCGAGGTCCCGGACCACGTCCCCGGTGCGGCGACGCTGAACGGCAGCGGTCTGACCGTGACGGAAGCTGACGCGGGCCAGGTGCCCACCAAGAAGGTCGGCTCGCTGGAGGTGCAGGGGGACGGACCCCTCGTCGTCCGTGAGAAGACCCACGTCGCCTCCCCGATGACCCTCGACCAGGCCCTCTACGAGATGGAACTGGTCGGGCACGACTTCTATCTCTTCGTCGACTCCGAGACCAAGGAACCCAGCGTCGTCTACCGGCGGCATGCCTATGACTACGGAGTGATCCACCTCAGGACGGACACGATGGTCACTCAGGCGCCCGAGGCGGGCGGCACACTGGGCGGTTGAGCCCACCCCGGCCGACAACAACAGCTGCGACGGTGCCCCTGGAGCGTGGTGTGCGCCCCCAGGGGCACCGGTGTGCGCCCCCTTCACGCGTCCCTTGGTCACCGCAGTGTCGGCCGGGCATGGAATCATGGCCGCAACGGCCCAACCGATGGGCCGTTGCCTTGGGTTGGCCACCGCACCACAGACCGGGCCACAGCCTCAGGGGGAGGAACAACGATGGCGGACAGCTTCGGACCGATGCGGGTCGAGGACGCCGACGGTGGCGTTGTCGGCGTGGGACCGCAGGCGGGCACTGCGCGCAAGGAGCCGATCAGAGTCCTTGTCGTGGACGATCACGCCCTCTTCCGCCGCGGCCTGGAGATCGTGCTCGCCGCCGAGGAGGACATCCAGGTGGTCGGCGAGGCGGGCGACGGGGCCGAAGCCGTAGACAAGGCCGCCGACCTGCTGCCCGACATCGTGCTGATGGACGTCCGCATGCCCAAGCGCGGCGGGATCGAGGCGTGCACGTCCATCAAGGAGGTCGTGCCCAGCGCCAAGATCATCATGCTGACGATCAGCGACGAGGAGGCCGACCTCTACGAGGCGATCAAGGCCGGCGCCACCGGCTACCTCCTCAAGGAGATCTCCACGGACGAGGTGGCCACCGCCATCCGCGCCGTGGCCGACGGGCAGTCGCAGATCAGCCCCTCCATGGCGTCGAAGCTGCTCACCGAGTTCAAGTCGATGATCCAGCGGACCGACGAGCGTCGCCTCGTCCCCGCCCCCCGGCTGACCGACCGTGAGCTGGAGGTCCTCAAGCTCGTCGCCACGGGGATGAACAACAAGGACATCGCCAAGGAGCTGTTCATCTCCGAGAACACCGTGAAGAACCACGTCCGCAACATCCTGGAGAAGCTCCAGCTGCACTCCAGGATGGAGGCGGTGGTCTACGCGATGCGGGAGAAGATCCTCGAGATCCGGTAGGGCCCGGCAGGGCTGCCGGGGAGGTCAGCCGACGGCGCGGGAGAGCTCCCGTACGAGGGGCTCGCGCAGCTCGGGCGCTTCCACCCGTTCCACGCGTACGTCCGTGCAGTCCACCCAGCTCGCCGCCTCGACGAGCGCCTGGGCGACGGCGGGTACGAAGCGGACGCCGTCCAGGGTGACCTGCTTGGCCACGAGGGTGCGGCCCTCCCGGGAGGGGTCCACACGGCCGACGAGGCGGCCGCCGGCGAGCACGGGCATCGCGAAGTAGCCGTGGACCCGCTTGGGCTTGGGGACGTAGGCCTCCAGGCGGTGGGTGAAGCCGAAGATCCGCTCGGTGCGCGCCCGCTCCCAGATCAGCGAGTCGAACGGGGACAGCAGAGTGGTGCGGTGGCGGCCGCGCGGGGGTGTCGCCAGCGCCTCCGGGTCCGCCCAGGCCGGCTTGCCCCAGCCCTCGACCGTGACCGGGACCAGCCCGGAGTCCCCGATCACCGCGTCGACCTGGTCGCCCTTGAGGCGGTGGTAGTCCGCGATGTCCGCGCGGGTCCCCACGCCCAGGGACTGGCCGGCCAGGCGGACCAGCCGGCGCAGGCACTCGGTGTCGTCCAGCTCGTCGTGCAGCAGTTCCTCGGGGACGGCACGCTCGGCGAGGTCGTACACCCGCTTCCAGCCCCGGCGCTCCACGCAGACCACCTCGCCGTACATCAGGGCACGCTCGACGGCGACCTTGGCGCCCGACCAGTCCCACCACTCGCTGGTCTTCTTGGCCCCGCCCAGCTCCGTCGCCGTCAGCGGGCCCTCGGCGTACAGCTGCTTGACGACCTGGTCGTACGCCCCGTCGGGCAGCTCGTGGTTCCAGTGCGGGCGGTTGCGGTAGGCGCGGCGGCGGAAGGCGAAGTGGGGCCATTCCTCGATGGGCAGGATGCAGGCGGCGTGCGACCAGTACTCGAAGGCGTGCGGGCGCGCCGTCGGCGCGCCGGTGGACGCGGCCGTCCAGTAGGCCCGCTCGACGGCCTTGCGGCCGACCGCGCCCAGGCGGGCGTAGGGCACGAGCTCGTGGGAGCGGGCGAGCACCGAGATGGTGTCGAGCTGGACCGCGCCGAGGTGCCGGAGGACGCCGCGCACACCGGACCGCCGGTCGGGTGCGCCGAGGAAACCCTGGGCACGCAGGGCGATGCGACGGGCTTCGTCCGCCGAGAGGTCGGTGGTGGGACGCGGGAGCGAGGTCATGGCATCGCACGATAGAGGGCGGCACCGACAACGCGGGCTGAGCTGGGCTTTCGCCGAAAGGCCCTAGGTGTTCTGTCCACGGAGGTTGGTGACAGCGATCACTGACGTGTGATCTTGAAATGGGTGAGGGCCCTCTGGCTCGGTGTGGATTGCCACA